>CACPJN010000021.1:0-2076 GCA_902634235.1 uncultured Pelagibacteraceae bacterium | reverse complement strand
TTTTATTGATAGAAATGAAAATTTATATGTGAATGAGATTGCGCCTAGAGTACACAATTCTGGTCATCTTACAATTAACGCATATAATATCAGTCAATTTGAAAATCATGTAAGAGCTGTTTGCTCACTTGAAAAAATTTCTTTAAAAAAATTATCTAATGCAAAAATGATCAACTTAATTGGAAAAGAAATTGAACCTTATCGGCAAAATCTCAAATTAAATGATCAAGAATTCTTCTTTGATTATTTAAAAAAAGAGATTAAAGAAAAAAGAAAAATGGGACACATAACAACATTAAAATAAATGCTAAAATCTATAGAAGCAAACTTTGATCACCCAGAAGTAAATAAACTTTTAACTAAACATTTCATTGAATTAAGAACTGTATCACCTGAAGGAAGTACACATGTATTAGATATTCATGGGTTAAAAAATCCAACAATAAAATTCTGGAGTTTGTGGCAAAATGATAATCTATTTGGTTGTGGTGCTTTAAAGTTTTTAGATAAAGAACATGGAGAATTTAAATCAATTAGAATTCATGATAAGTTTAGAAATAAAGGTTATGGAATAAAAGTTATAGAACATTTAATTTATGAAGCAAAAAAATTAAATATTAAAAGATTAAGTATTGAGACAGGTGCAGGTAAATTTTTCGAACCGGCTAGGAAATTATTCGAAAAATGTGATTTTAAGCCTTGTAAGCCCTTCGCGCATTACAAAGAAGACATAAATTCAATATATCTCACAAGACTAATAAACAACGAATAGATAAAAAAAGAGATAAAATTATCAATTTTGTTGACAAATCTAAATAAATTATAAAGAAAGTTAATATTACTTAATTATAAGTAATAAATTAACTAAACAAAAAGTAAGAAGATAAATATGAGTCTACAAGGTAAAGTAAAGTGGTTCAATCCAACCAAAGGTTTTGGTTTTATTGAAAGAGAAGATAAAGAAAAAGATGTGTTTGTACATGTTTCAGCGGTAAGAGACGCTGGTATGAACGGTTTAGATGAGGGTCAGGCTTTGACTTTCGATGTTGAAGATGGTCCTAAAGGTCCTTCAGCAGTTAACTTAAAAACTGCATAATTTTCACACTATCATTTATTGGCTATAAATTTTTTGATTAATCTTGATGTAAGATTAATTTTGTTTGTAGCCAATAAACCATTCAGTAGGTTATAAAAGATTAATTTTAAAATGATCGGAATTTTAGGTGGAATGGGAACTCAAGCAGGACTTGATTTCTGTAATAAGTTAGCAGTTTTATATAGAGGGAAAGTTGATCAAGATTATCCTCTATTCATTCTTTATAATAAATCAAATGTTCCTGGAAGGCCTGAGTCAATAGGTATTTATACTAAAAAGTTGACAAACAAGATCAAAAGTAAAAAAAATAAAGAAAAATACCAATCGGTATTAAAAAGCTTAATCAAAGGTTGTCAGGTTTTAAAAAAAAGTAAGTGTAAATTTATAGTCATACCCTGTAACACAGCACATTACTGGTACGATGATTTGAAAAAAAAAGTAAGTTTACCCATAATAAATATGCCAAAAGAAGTTTTCGATTATACAAAAAATAAGTGTAAAACAAATTCAAAAATTGGTTTACTTGCTACTGAGGGTACTATTAAAACAGGTATTTACAACAAATTTTTTGACAAAAAATTTAATATAATTTCTCCAAACTCAGCTATTCAGAATAATTCAGTTAATAAAGCTATCAGATTAGTAAAAATGGGAAAAGTTAAAGAAGCTAATGGTATTATTAAATCCGCTATTAATTATTTAAACAAAAAAAAATGTAAAAAAATTATTCTCGGATGCACAGAACTCCCCATTGCTATATTCGCATTTAAGTCAATTAAAACTATTAAATCTTCTAAAATATTTTTAGATCCTAATTTGATTTTAGCTAACGCCGCCATGAGACGATACCATCAAAAATGATGCAAGTTAAAGAAAGACCATATATTTTATACGTGGCTGAAAAAATTTATTTTGCTATTTGCGATATAAAGAAAAAAAATCAAAGATTTTCAAATGATGAAGCGATACAAGATTTTATT
>CACPJN010000020.1:0-2853 GCA_902634235.1 uncultured Pelagibacteraceae bacterium | reverse complement strand
AATCATAATTTAAATTGCTCTTAATCTCATGATTAAATCTTGGTGAATTTTTTCAACTAAGGTTAATTGAATTCTTTTTTTATATTGATTGAGTTCAAACTTATTTGATTGGTTATTAAAAGTAAATTTTTCTGAAAAGTTGAAATTTATCTGATCATTGTTTTCAAGTGAAGTTTTTACTTCAAGAACAATTTCCATTTCTTCACTCACAGTATTGCCTTTTGCATCTTTTAGTGTGATTGCTTCCTTAATATTAAGATTGAGTTCTAAGGTTATTCTCTGTTTATCGTTTTGAATGGTATAAGGTTTTAGATTTTTAACAATGTTTCGTATTAATTTATTATCCTCTTTAATGATAATTTCACCTATATAAAAATTAACATCTTTTGATGAAAATATTGGTTTATAACCAGCACAATTATTGAGTATCAATAAAATTATGACAATAAATATTTTTTTCATTTCAAAATAAAGTTGACGATTTTATTTTTCACATAAATTTTTTTGATAATTTGTTTACCTTTAAAATATTTTCTCAATCCTTCTTTCGCCTTTAATTTCTCAAATAATTCCTCTTCAGAAATATTTTTATCACAATTAATCAAGTCTCTCTTTTTTCCGTTTATTTGTATTACAATATTAACAGATTTTTCCTCTAAGTATTTTGTATTTATTTCAGGCCAAAACGAGGTGTTTTTAACCTCAAGCTCAGATAAACACTCGCTTATCAAGTGCGGTAATACTGGGTTCATGACGACTAGTATATTAATATAGTTTTGCTTAAAGTCTTCAATGTTTGAAATCTCATGCTGCTTTAACTTATTTAAAAAATTATAAATTTCATGAAAATTAGCGACGATAACGTTATAGTGAAAATTTTCTAAGTTATATGTGATCTTCTTAATTATTTGGTTTGTAAAAGTCGACATCTCAACATTGGTTTTATTTTCCTTTGAATTTTTTTTATTATTTCTGTTTATTATTTTCTTTAATTCAGTGTTTAGATTCCAAAATTTTTGAGTAAATTTATAAGAAGCCTGCATTCCTTGATCTGACCATTGCACATCTTTTTCTGGTGGACTATCAGATAAAATAAAGAAACGTACAGAATCTGCTCCATAACTTTCAACCATTTTCTCTGGATCGATTGTATTTTTTTTTGATTTTGACATAGACTCTGAAGGACCAACTATTACTTTTTTTTTTGTGTCCTTTTTAAGATAATAATCCTTGCCATTGTTAGAGGTCACTTCTTCTGGATTAAGCCACTGATTTTCAATTTTATAAGTCTCATGACACACCATGCCTTGGGTGAATAATCCTTGAAATGGTTCAGAAATTTTAAATTCATTATTTTGATAAGATAGAGCTTTTGTAAAAAATCTTGAATACAAAAGATGGAGTATTGCATGTTCGACACCACCAATATATTGATCGACTGGCATCCAATAATTTACATCATCTATACTAAAACCCTCGTTTTCATTTTTAGGAGAACAAAAACGTAGAAAATACCAAGATGAATCAACAAAAGTATCTAGAGTATCAGTTTCTAAAGTGCATTCTTCTCCATCTATAATTATTTTTTTCCAGTCTTCTTGATGATCTAATGGGTTACCGCTAACATTTAATTTAATATTTTCTGGAAGCTTTATTGGCAGTTGTTTTATAGGAACCTTTTTAATTTCTTTTTTTTTAGTATATGCTATCGGAATGGGACATCCCCAATATCTTTGTCTTGAAACACCCCAATCTTTCAATCTAAAATTTATCTTTTTTTTTCCAATTTTGTCTTTTTCTAATATTTCAATTGTGCTTATAATAGATTCTTCTGGAACTTTTAAGTTATCAAGAAACTTTGAATTAAATATCACACCAGGCCCTGTATATGCGATTTTATCCACTTTAAAATTGTTGTCTTCCTCAGCTGGCTTAACCACTGGATTTATTTCAAGCTTATATTTTAAAGCGAAATCCAAATCTCTTTGGTCATGAGCTGGACAACCAAAGACTGCACCAAAACCATAATCCATCAAAACAAAGTTTGCAAAATACACAGGAACCTCTTTTGATTTATCCAGTGGATTAATTGCAGTTAAATTTGTTTTAAAACCTAGCTTTTCAGCTTGAGCTATAGATTCTTCAGTAGTTCCAGTCTTCGAACATTCTTTTCTAAAACTTTCAAAATCTTTGTCATCTTTGTAAAATTTTGCAATAGGATGATCAACTGATACAGCAAGAAATGACATTCCAAATAAGGTATCGGGTCTTGTTGTAAAGCATTTAATCTTATTAACTTTAGAATTTCCCTGAATTTCAAAGTCTAATTCACAACCGAAAGATTTACCAATCCAATTTTTTTGCATTGTTTTTACTTTAGACGGCCAGTTTTCTAAGCTTTCAAGATCATTTAGAAGATCATCAGAAAATTTATTAATATTAAAAAACCATTGATTAAGTTTTTTTCTCTCAACGGTAGCTCCTGATCTCCAACCTTTACCATTAATAACTTGTTCATTTGCCAAAACAGTTTTGTCAACTGGATCCCAATTTACATAATTTTCTTTTCTATAAACTAAACCCTTTTCATAGAGATCTAAAAAAAATTTTTGTTGATGTTTATAATATTTTGGTGAACAAGTAGAAATTTCTCTGTCCCAATCTATTGAGAGACCTAATTTTTCAAGTTGGGATTTCATCACAGAAATATTTTCCTCTGTCCAAATTTTTGGATCTAAATTATTAGATTTTGCAGCATTTTCTGCTGGCATACCAAAAGAGTCCCAACCCATAGGATGAAGCACATTAAAACCTTTTTGTATTTTATAACGAGAAAGTACATCTCCAATTGTA
>CACPJN010000019.1:0-2954 GCA_902634235.1 uncultured Pelagibacteraceae bacterium | reverse complement strand
TACAGAAAATGGTGAATATGTTTTTAAAACAGCTCATGAAGTAATTACTAAGTTAAAAGAGGTAGAAACTTCCCTTGGAGATCAAAAAAATAAACCAACAGGTAAATTAACCATTACAACTGTTAGAAGTTTTGGAACTCACTGGTTGACACCAAGAATTCAAGAATTTATGCGTCTTAATCCAGAAATTGATATTGAGTTGGTGTTTGATGATAAAGAACTAGATCTAAGTACTAGACAAGCAGATATTGGTATTTTTATGAGAAGGCCAAAACAACTAAATTATATTCAAAAAAAACTAGTTGATATAAATTATCATATTTATGGTTCAAATAAATATCTAGAAAAACATGGAATGCCAAAAACAGTTAATGATCTAAATAAACATAAATTTATATCTTTTGGCAAAGGTGCTCCTTCACCTGTTTATAATCCAGATTGGGCCTTAAAACTTGGTATGCATGACGGAAAAAAAAGAAAATCTATAATGAAAGTGAATAGTGTGATGGGCCTTTTATTGGCGGTTGAGTCTGGAGTAGGCTTAGCTGCATTACCAGATTATTTGGTCGATAATTCAAATAATTTAATTAAAGTTTTACCAAAATCTGAAGGACCCATTACAGAGGCACATTTCGTGTATCCACAATCCCTCAAAAATACCGCTAGAGTTCAAGCCTTCAGGAATTTTTTGTTTAGTAAGATCGGTGATTGGAAATCATAGCCAAAATTAAAGAATAATCAGGTTTTTTGACTGCGACATGATTGCGATTGATTATCAATATCATTGAGAATAGTTATCATTCTCATAAACAAATATGCGGAAAAAATAACAATAAAGGAGATTAATGAAAAAAATATCAATTTTTGCGTTAATAACTTCTATCTTTTTTTCAGCATATTCTGTTGCAAATGAAGTTAATGTTTTTAACGCAAGACATTACAAAGCAGATGGTGAGCTTTATTCCAAATTTACAAACATGACTGGTATTAAAGTTAACTTAATAAATGGAAAATCAGGTGCTTTAGAGAAAAGAATAATCAGCGAGGGTGCAGACTCTTCTGCTGATCTTTACATCACAGCAGACGCTGGAAGATGTGGTGCTATGGATGCAAAAGGTACTCTTCAGGGTGGTTTAACATCTGCAGCTATTAAGGCAGCTGTTCCAAAAAGTTTTAGAACAAGCAAGTGGGTAGGTATCGCAAAAAGAGCAAGAATAATTTATTATTCTCCAGAGAGAGTTACTGGTGCTGAATTATCCGGAATGACTTATGAAGGTTTAGCTGATCCTAAATGGAAAGGTAGATTAGTAATAAGGAAGTCTAGCAACATTTATAATAAATCTCTTGTGGCTTCATTGATTAAAAATAATGGAAAAGCTGCTACAGCAGCGTGGGCCGAAGGCGTTGTTTCTAACATGGCAAGAACACCAACTGGTAATGACAGGGCTCAAATAATGGCAGTAGCTGCTGGTGAAGCAGATATTGCTGTAGCTAATACTTATTACTTAGTTCTTATGTTGTCTGGTAAAAAAGGTGCAGAACAACAAGAGGCCGCAAAGAAAGTTAAAGCTTTTTTTCCTAATCAAAATGATAGAGGAACGCACATGAATGTCAGTTGCGCAGCTTTAGTAAAAGGTGCGCCTAATAAAGCTAATGCTATCAAACTTGTTGAGTTTTTACTAACTCCGCAGTCTCAGGAGCATTTTACAAATAATACTTTTGAGTTTCCTATGATTGATGGTGTTTCACCAAGTCCATTAGTAGTAAACAACTTAGGTTTAGATTTTAAACAAGATATGAAAACTAAACTAGCTTCTTATGGAAAAAATCAAGCTGCTGCAGTAGAGGTAATGACAGCTGCTGGTTGGAAATAATTATAGTGAAAGAAAAAGAAAAATTTAATTCTGAAGTTGATTTAAATAAATCTTCCGTTGCATGTTCCCCATGTTTAAAGGAGTGTAAAAAAATCAACGAAAGAATAAATAATAGAAAAATATCAGAGATTAAAACTGAGGAGGTTCCGCATATTCTAAAAGTATTTAATTTTTGATTTTCTTAATAGTGTCCATAATTGATTAGTATTGATTATGGGCACTTTATTTTTTTCATTTTTATAATGCGGAGTATAATATGAAATTTAACAGCTGGTTTTTTTCATCTTTTTTAATTTCTTTTATAGTATTAATTCCAGTCATAACTGTGTTTGCAAGTTTTTTTGAGAGCACTTCTAATTACTATGAAATATTAAAAAATACTTTTCTATTTGAGTATATTTCAAATTCACTTATACTTTTATTATCAGTTTTATTACTTACCTTTGTTATAGGAACAGGTGCAGCTTACTTAGTATCTTTCTATAAATTTCCTGGAAGTGAGTTTTTTAAATGGTCGTTAATATTATCTTTTGCAGTCCCACCATACATCTATGCATATTCCTTAACTGCTTTTTTTGAAAATTATGGAACTGCTTTTACCATTCTCAAAAGTTTATTAGGAGATACAAATTATAACAAAAATATTCCTAAATTTGATGGAATGTTTGGAGCGATATTATCTTTATCTTTTTCTCTATATGCATATGTATATATACTAGCCAGAGCTTCATTTTTATATCAATCACAAAATCTAATCGATTTGGGTAAAAATCTCGGCTTTTCAAGGTTTAAATCCTTTTATAAGGTAATTTTACCTGCAGCTAGACCAGCAATAGTTGCGGGTTTATCTTTGGTTGCAATGGAAACTTTAGCAGAATTCGGTGCCGTCGACTTTTTTTCAATAAATACTCTTACTACAGGTATTTACAACTCTTGGATTTATTTTGATGATTTAGCTTTTGCTAATCGAATATCTTTCTTTTTACTATTATTTATATTTTCTTTATTTATCTTAGAAAATTTATCAAGAAAAAAAGCTAAATATCATCTTAATTCAAAAGGTGGATTTAAACAAAAAGA
>CACPJN010000018.1:0-3259 GCA_902634235.1 uncultured Pelagibacteraceae bacterium | reverse complement strand
TACTCCAAAGATATTATAGGTGTAGAGGTTTGTTCTGCGATAAAGAATATATATGCAATGATAGTTGGAGCAGGACAAAGTTTAAATGAATCATCTAACTTATTTCAAAAATCGGTTGATGAAATGAAATATCTTACTAAATATTTTAATGGTAAAGAGGAAACAACATTAGGACTAGCTGGTGTCGGCGATTTATATGTTAGCGCGGCTGGAGGTAGAAATAGTAAAATGGGTAGTTTTTTAGGAAAAGGTTATAAGTTTAATTTAGCTAAAAAAAAATTTATGCCCAAAGATACTGTAGAGGGAGAACAATTAGCCAGAGAGATTGCACCTTTCATTTTGAAAAAAATTGACAGAAAAAAAATACCCCTTATGGTTAATTTGATAAAAACAATTATAAGCAACAAAAAACTTAAATTATAAATTTAGAATAATCCTTCAATCTCTCCCTTTTTGTTTAAAGTGATAGAGTCTGCTGCAGGGATTTTTGGTAAACCAGGCATTGTCATCACCGAACCACAAATAACAACAATGAATTCAGCACCAGAGGATAATCTAACTTCTCTAATTGAAATTTCATGATTTGATGGTGCACCTTTAAGCTTTGGATCGGTAGAGAAGCTATACTGGGTTTTTGCTACACAAATCGGCAAATGGCCATATCCACTGCTTTCAAACATTTTAAGCTGACCTCTAACCTCTTCATTGATCTCAACTTTATTAGCTCTATAAATTTGTTTCGCAATTAAATCAATTTTTTCTAATAATTTATCACTGGTTTTATATAAATATCTAAATTTCTTCTTATTTGAATTTTTGCATATTTTAACAACTTTTTTTGCCAAATCAGTTGCACCTTTTCCACCTTGAGCCCAGTGTTTACATTCACTTATCTCTACTTTAAGTTTTTTGCAAAAATCAAAGACTATATTAATTTCTTTACTGGTATCCGTTATAAAATTATTAATAGCAACTATTGGTTCTAATCCAAATTTTTTAATATTTTGAATATGTCTCTCTAGATTTTCCAAACCTTTTTTTAAAGAGTTAATATTTTCTTTTTTCAAATCTTTCTTTTCTAATCCACCATGCATTTTTAATGCTCTTATTGTAGCAACAATAACCACACAACTTGGAGTGAAACCAGCTTTTCTACATTTGATATTTAAAAATTTCTCAGCGCCCAAATCAGCACCAAAACCAGCTTCTGTTACTACATAATCAGCTAGTTTAAGAGCAGTTTGAGTTGCTATAACTGAATTACAACCATGTGCAATATTCGCAAATGGCCCTCCATGAATAATCGCAGGATTATTCTCTAAAGTTTGAGTTACATTAGGTCGTAATGCTTCTTTAAGTAGTACGGTCATAGGACCATGGGCATTGAGATCTCTAGCGAATAATGGCTTTCCATCTTTGTTATACGCAATAGTTATATTACCAATTCTCTTCTCTAAATCTTTTAAATCATTAGATAAACAAAAAATTGCCATTACCTCTGATGCAACAGTAATATCAAAACCCTCAATTCTCTTAAAATCCTTTGCAACTCCATCAGTATTTATGTCTATAAATCTTAAAGCACGGTCATTCATATCCAACACACGCTTCCACACAATTTTTTTCTCATCAATATTAAGTTTATTTCCCCAATAAATATGATTATCGATTAATGCTGATAAAAGATTGTGTGCAGATGTTATCGCATGAAAATCTCCAGTAAAATGAAGATTGATTTGTTCCATGGGAACCACTTGAGCATATCCTCCACCGGCTGCTCCTCCTTTCATCCCAAATGCAGGACCTAAACTCGGTTCTCTTAAACAAACAATTGAATTTTTTCCAATTTTATTCAAACCATCATTCAAACCTACAGAAGTAGTTGTTTTTCCTTCTCCTGCAGGAGTTGGCGTAATTGCTGAAACTAATATTAAATTACCATTTTTCTTTTTTTTAAGTTTATTTAAAAAATTAAAATTAATTTTAGCTATATGCCTGCCCATAGGACTAAAAGCACTACTATTATCAGGTACGTTAATTTTGCCTAAAATCTTTGATATAGATTTCATTTTTGCTTTTCTTGCTATTTCTATGTCAGATTTAATTTTAGGCATTATATAATTCTTTAATTAGTAACTCTTTTTATCAATTTTTTAAATATAAAAATTAGAATTCTTTTTATTCATTTTAATAACTTAAAAATACAATTATTCATTTCTTGTTGCTAAATATACACCTACTGATGCAATAAAAAATCCAACAATATCTGATGTAGTAAGTGTTTCATTTAAGAAAAACCATGCCATAAAAGCTGACGTAGGAGGAATCAAAAAAAATACGGAGACTGTTTTACTGGCCGAATTCTTCTTAATAAGAAACATAAGTATTGTAAATGCTCCGAATGATACAAGTAAAATCTGATGGCTTATAGCTATCAAAAAAGTTTTTGAAAAATAAATAAAAGGGTCTACAAAAAAAATGATTATTATAATATGAAAAAAACAACCTCCAATAGCTTGATAAAAATTACTAACAGATAAAGGTAAATTGTTACTTAATTTTTTCTGCCAAATTGTAGATGTTGTAATTGCGATTAAAGCTATAATAGTTGCAATAAATCCAAGAAAAGGAATATCTGAACCTACATCTAAACCTAAAACTATACTCGCTCCTCCAAATCCAAGAAAAACTCCTGCCCATTGTTTCTTTGAGACTTTCTCATTTAAAATTGGTCCACTGAGAGCGTTAGTTAGAATAGGTTGTAAAGTGACAATAAGAGCAGCTAGACTTGTTGGCATCCCAATCGAGATAGAATAAAATACTCCTCCCAGATAAACTCCATGAAAAAGTACACCACTTAAAAAAGATTCAACAAAACTTTTTCTCTTAATAATTACTGAATTTTTGGAAAAAATACAAAAAACATAAAAGCCTATAGCTACAAAAAAAAATCTAAAAGCTAAAGCTGCAAATGGATCACTATTGTCAACAATAGGCTTAGTGGTAATAAAAGCTGAAGACCAAAGTAAAATAAATATAAGTGGAAATATTCTGATCATTTCAGGTTTTGTAGAACTTTTATTCTTACATAAGATCATCGAATTTAGTTAAATTTAATAATGAAAATAATGTTTCAAATACTACCTTGAGTTGTATTTCAAAATGCTTAAAATTATTTAGTAATTATGTTTAACAGAAAAATATTATTAGCTTTAATTGTTGTGATTTTATTAAATGGCTACACTTCTCCATCAGCAAT
>CACPJN010000017.1:0-3501 GCA_902634235.1 uncultured Pelagibacteraceae bacterium | reverse complement strand
TGGATTTGTACTAACTAGGTCTTTAACCTCTGGTCCCAAAATATCTAAATCCTCAAACAATTTGTCATCTAAAATTTCTGATAAAGTATTTTCTAAATTAATATCTATTTTTGAAGTTAGTTGAGACAGCTCAATATTTAATTTTTCGCATATCTTTAGTAATAAATCTCCATCAATTTTTCTTTTTCCACCCTCAATTAAGTTCAAATAACTAGGTGATATATCAAGATCCTCTGCTAGTTTATTTGCCTGTAGGCCAAGCTGACGTCTAAAAGCCTTAATTTTTGGACCAATTTTTAAGTTTATTTGACTCATATTTACTATGTGTAAATTTTGTAAATTTATATTTACAATATTTTTCCAATATTTACAAGCTTTTTGTTATTTTTTATAGATTTTGTAAATTTTGTAAATTATAAGATTTACATGGAAAATAAACTAAAAAATAGTGAAAATGATAATCAAATCATAAACCATGAAGATCTTGCTAAACATAATAACAGAGGGATCTACATGAGAGATGATCATTGTGATTGGGGATCAAGTGGGATGCAGGACTTAGTTGAGAAAACTAACGACTCAAACTAATTTATACAATCCAACTTAAATTCATATTTCACAAATAACACTTAAATAGGATAGGATCATATCTATGAGTGCAGAAAAAATTTCTTATGATTTAAAAAGATTTGCAGGTATTAAAAGGGATTACACACCTGAAGATGTAGAGAGACTAAGAGGTTCAATTAAAATTGAATATTCTATATGTAAACAACAATCGATGAAATTATGGAGACTGTTGCACACAGAAAATTATGTAAATACCTTAGGTTCATTATCCGGTAATCACGCTGTCCAACATGCCAAGGCTGGATTAAAAGCCATCTATCTAAGTGGATGGCAGGTTGCAGCGGATGCAAATAGTGCTGGTGAGATGTATCCAGATCAATCATTGTATCCATATGATAGTGCTCCAAAATTAGTTGAGTCGATGAACAATGCTTTAATTAGAGCAGATCAAATTCAACATATGGAACTTTTAGATGGTGATATGAATAAAGAAAAAAGAATTGATTATATGTTACCAATCATAGCTGATGGAGAAGCAGGTTTTGGTGGTCCATTAAATGTATTTGAACTTGCAAAAAAATTTATTAAAGCTGGAGCTGCTGGTGTTCATTTCGAAGATCAGTTAGCAAGTGAAAAAAAATGTGGTCATATGGGTGGTAAAGTTCTAGTACCTACAGGCACAATGATCAAAAATTTAAAAGCTGCTAGGCTTGCAGCAGATATTGCAGATGTACCCTTGATCATCTTAGCAAGAACAGACGCTAATGCAGCGAAACTAATTACAAATGATTATGATGAAAATGATAAGCCATTTATGACAGGTGAAAGATCTCCTGAAGGTTTTTATTACGTTAAAGCTGGAATTGATCAAGCTATTTCTAGGGGTCTAGCTTATGCACCATATTCAGATTTAATTTGGTGTGAAACAGCTACTCCGAATCTTAAAGAAGCTAAAAAATTTGCAGATGCAATACATGAAAAATTTCCAGGTAAACTTCTTGCGTATAATTGTTCTCCTTCATTTAATTGGAAAAAACATCTTTCAGACACAGAAATAGCATCATTTCAAAAAGAAATTAGCGCAATGGGTTATAAATTCCAGTTCATTACCTTAGCTGGGTTTCATGCACAAAATATTGCAATTTTCGAACTTGCAAAAAAATACAATAAAGAGGGTATGTCTGCTTATTCAAAAATACAAGAACAAGAATTTGCTCGTGAGAAAGATGGTTATACAAGTGTAAAACATCAAAGAGAGGTTGGTACTTCTTACTTTGACGCTGTTTCCAATACGATAAGTAGTGGGAAAAGTTCTACCACAGCAATGGATGGCTCAACTGAGTCAGAACAATTTTAGGATTAATCTTCTTGAAAAGAAACGTTATTAACTGGTTCAGAGATGGGTCAGTTAAGATTTAATATTGTAACCTTTTTTAAGAAGTATTGAGACAGAAAATACGCAAATTACAAAAAATAAGACCATTAATCCCACACTTATCCAAATATTAAAATCTGAGATACCATAAAATGAGTATCTTAAGCCATTAATGAGATATACAACGGGATTGAAATAAGTAATTATTTGCCAAAATTCTGGAAGCATATCTAGTGAATATAAGCTACCGCCTAAGAATACCATGGGAGTTATCACCAAAGATGGAACAATTGACATCTGTTCGAAATCTTTACTTATTAATCCGATTAAAAAACCAAATAAAGCAAAGGTAAAGGATACTAATATTAAGAGAAAAATCATCAATAAAGGAAACTGGACTTGAACGTCAACAAAAAATAAGGATGTACAAAATATTACGAAACCGACTATTAATGTTTTAGTTGCTCCCGCACTAACAAATGCTAATACGATTTCAAATGTTGAAATAGGTGCAGCTAAAATTTCATATATTGTTCCATTAAATTTAGGAAAAAAAATCCCAAAAGATGTATTACTTATTGATTGTGTTAATAAAGTTAACATCAAGAGACCAGGGACTATGTATGAACCATAACTAATTCCATCTATTTTTTGAACGTAACCTCCAATTACAGAGCCAAATACTATGAAATATAAAGATGTTGATATAACAGGAGAGAGTAGTGATTGACCTAGAGTTCTCCTAAAACGGTCCATCTCATGCAAATATATTGCTTTTAATCCATAAAAATTAATTTTCATTATTTTCCCTTACTAAAGAAACAAATATATTTTCTAAATTACTTTGTTCAGTTTTTAAGTCTCTCAATTTTAAACCAGAATCTTTCATGTCTTGCAAAAGATTAGTTATACCTGTTTGTTTTTCTCTAAGGTTATATGTATAATTGAATGACATCTTATTACTTCCAATTATCAAATTATATTTTTTCAATTTTTCAGGCACTAAATCTAACTCATGTTGTAATTCGACAATCAATTTCTTTTGTCCCATTTTTTTTAATAATTCTTTTTTTTGCTCTACGATAATAATTTCACCTTGATTTATTACACCTACTCTGTCCGCAATTGCCTCAGCCTCTTCAATATAATGAGTTGTTAAGATTATTGTAACTCCTGTTTCTCTTAAAGATTTTACAACCTTCCACATTTCTTGTCTTAATTCTACATCAACCCCTGCGGTAGGCTCATCTAGAAATAAGATTTGTGGTTCGTGAGATAAAGCTTTTGCTATTAAAACTCTTCTTTTCATTCCTCCAGATAATTGACGAAGAATTAAATCCTTCTTATCCCAAAGACTTAATTGTTTTAAAACTTTTTCTATGTGAAGAGGGTCAGGTTTTTTTCCGTAAAGTCCCCTTGAATAAGATACATTATTAAAAACAGTTTCAAATTGTTCTAATGTAAGTTCTTGTGGCACCAGTCCAATTTTAGATCTTGTTTCTCTATAATCATCTATGATGTTAAAACCTTCTACAAGCACTGTACCCATTGTAGGT
>CACPJN010000016.1:0-4180 GCA_902634235.1 uncultured Pelagibacteraceae bacterium | reverse complement strand
CAAAAAATAAAACCGACAACAAAAAAAGATAATGTTATCGAACTTGATAGAGAAAAAGAAAAAAAAGAAGAACCAAAAATTTTTGATAAAGTTTCAAATGAAATTGAAGAAAAAGAAAAACCATTAGTTTTGACTAAAGAAATTAAAGAAGACAAACCTTTAGGTGATGATAATAAAAATCAAAATTTATCACCTGCTGTCAGAAAAATGGTTGCAGAAAATAAAATAGATATCAATTCTATTGAGGGATCTGGAAAAGACGGAAGAGTTTTAAAGGGTGATCTAATCAATTTAATGGGGGTTAATCCGCCAGCTTCTGACAGAAAACTGAAGTATGGTCAGGAAGAAAGAATTAAAATGACAAGGTTGAGGCAGACAATAGCCAAAAGACTAAAACAAGCACAGGATAACGCAGCTCTTTTAACGACTTTCAATGAAGTAGATATGACAAATATTATGGAAATGAGAAAAGAAAATCAGGAAGATTTTCAAAATCGCTATGGTGTTAAATTAGGTTTTATGTCTTTTTTTGTTAAGTCTTGCGTCGTAGCATTGAAGAATTTTCCAGCAGTAAACGCAGAGATTGAGGGGGACGAGATAATTTATAAAAATTATTATAACATCAGTTTTGCAGTTGGAACTGATAAGGGTTTAGTAGTCCCTGTTTTAAAAAATGCTGATGAATTATCTTTCGCTGATATTGAAAAAAATATTAAACAAATTTCTGAAAAAGCTAGAGATGGAAAACTTACAATTGAAGACCTTCAGGGAGGAACTTTTACGATAAGTAATGGTGGAGTATATGGCTCTATGCTCTCAACCCCAATATTAAATTTACCTCAATCAGGAGTACTAGGTATGCACAATATAGTTGAGAGACCTGTAGTTATTAATGGTGAAATTAAGATTAGACCCATTATGTTCCTAGCATTATCTTATGATCACAGAATTATTGATGGAAAAGATTCAGTTTCATTTTTAAAAATGATAAAAGAAAACTTAGAGGATCCACGAAGATTGTTTTTAGGTATTTAAATGGAAGATAAATTTCAAGCTGTTGTTATTGGTGGTGGTCCAGCTGGATATGTATGTGCTATAAGACTAGCTCAATTAGGTATTAAAACTGCATGTATAGAGTCTAGAGGCTCATTGGGGGGCACATGTCTTAATATCGGCTGTATACCATCTAAAAGTTTATTAAATTTATCAGAAGAATTTCATAAAGTAAAAAATCTATCTAACAAGGGGATCGAAATAGGTGACGTTAAATTAAATTTATCAAAAATGATGAAAAATAAAGATAAAGCAGTTTCTATTTTGACAAAAGGAGTAGAGTTTCTATTAAAAAAAAATAATGTCACTTACTTTAAAGGCACAGGAAGCTTTAAATCAAAAAATGAAATTTCTATTAAAGACGATAAGAAAAAAGAAACTTTGATAAAAACTGATAAAGCAATAATTGCAACAGGTTCGGTACCAGTATCTTTACCAGGTATTGAATTTGATGAGAATGTGATTGTTTCATCTACAGGTGCCTTGGAACTAAAAAAAGTACCAAATAAAATGATAGTTGTGGGAGGTGGTTATATTGGATTAGAAATGGGATCAGTCTGGTCAAGACTTGGCGCAGAAGTTCATGTAGTTGAATTTTTAGACCATATAACACCAGGTATGGACAGGGAGATCTCTAATGAATTTATGAAAATTTTAAGGAAACAAGGTATTAATTTTCATATGCAGCATAAAGTTGAAAAGATTATAAAAAGTAATGTGGGTGCTAAAGTTTTAACAAAAGATAAAGACGGTAATAAAAAAGATTTTGAGTGTGATGTGGTGTTAATTTCTGTAGGTAGAAAACCAAATACTTCAGGACTTAACCTTGAAAAAATTGGAATTGAAGTAGATGAAAAAAAAAGAGTAAAAACTAATAAGAGTTTTCAGACTAATTTAGATAACGTGTATGCTATTGGTGATGTCATTACAGGCCCAATGTTAGCTCATAAAGCTGAAGATGAGGGAATTGCTGTAGCAGAAATTATAGCAGGTCAGTCTGGTCATGTTAATTATGATACTATTCCAGGAGTTGTTTATACAAGTCCTGAAGTTGCATCTATAGGAAAGACTGAAGAACAATTAAAAGAAAAAAATATCAAATATAAAATAGGTAAATTTTCATTTATGGCAAACTCCAGGGCGAAAGCGATAGATGATACAGAGGGTTTTGTAAAAATTTTAGCCGATGAAAAAACCGACAAGGTGCTTGGAGCACATCTAATTGGTCCTCATGTTGGTGAGTTAATTGGAGAAATAGGTGTTGCAATGGAGTTTGGAGCTAGTTCAGAAGATATAGCCAGAACATGCCATGCTCACCCCACTTTTTCTGAAGCAGTCAAAGAAGCAGCATTATCTGTAGATAAAAGAGCAATACACTCTTAAAATATTTTCATACTATAAAAATATGAAGTTTCCGATTCTTTTGCCAAATATCTTTGACCATCCATTTACCTACGAAAGTGATAAAAATTTAAAAGTAGGTGATTACGTAAAAGTACCTTTTGGTAAATCAAAGATAACAGGAGTTGTTTGGAATGAATTTGAAAAAAAAAATAGTAAAAACTTTAAGTTAAAAACCGTTTTAAAAAAACTAAATGTTACTCCACTTAAAGAGACAACTATAAAGTTTCTTAATTGGTTTGCTGAGTATAATATTATCCCGAAGGGAATGGCTTTAAAACTTGTTTTATTAAGTAATAATGCAGTAGAAAAATTTCAAAGTGACACTTTTAAAGTTTTCAATACTGATATTAAGACAAATTTAATTCAGCTGTCTGAGGAACAAAGAAATTGTTTAAAAAAAATGAATATATCAAATGATAAATTTAGAGTTCATGTTCTTCAAGGTACAACAGGTTCAGGTAAAACCATGGTTTATTTTTCAGGCTTGAAGGAAATTATAAACAAAGGATTTCAAGGTTTAATATTATTGCCTGAAATAGGTTTAACAAGTCAATTTGAAAAAAAGTTTTTAGAATTTTTTGGTAATAAACCAGCAATCTGGCATTCTGGTATTTCAAAAAAAAAGAAAGAGGTTATTTGGAGTGGAGTCGCTAATGGAGAAATTAAAGTTGTAATAGGAGCGAGGTCATCTTTATTTTTACCATTTAAAAAATTAGGTTTAATCATTGTTGATGAGGAACATGACCAATCATATAAACAAGATGAAGGACTCACCTATAATGCGAGAGATATGGCAATCTCTAGAGCTTTATTTGAAGACATTCCCATTAATTTAATTACTGCTGTTCCATCAATTGAAACATATGAAAATGTACAAAAAGGTAAATACAGTATCTCTTGCTTAGAAAAGCGTTATAAAGATGCATCCTTACCAAATTTTGAAATAATTAATCTCAATGAAACTAAATTAGAAAAACATTCTTGGCTTTCAAAAAAAATAATAGAAAAAGTAAATTTTCATCTTGAGAAAAATGATCAAGTATTATTTTTTTTGAATCGACGTGGATTTTCACCACATGTGTTGTGCAAAAAATGTTTTAAAAGTTATTCATGTCCTAATTGCTCAATTAATTTAGTTTATCATAAAAATAAGGGAAATTTGTTATGCCATTATTGTGGGTTTGTGAGATCTTTGGAAAGAACTTGCACAAAAAATGGAACTTGTGAAATTGTTTTTAGTGGTCCAGGTGTTGAACGAATATCTGAAGAAGTAAAAAAAAAATTTCCATCAAAGAAAATTGAAATTTTTTCAAGTGATACAATGAATAAAAAGGATTCTGTAAATAAACTAGAAAAAATTATTAATAATCAAGTTCAAATTCTAGTCGGCACACAATTAATTTCAAAAGGCTTTCATTTTCCGAATTTAAACTGTATCGTAGTAGTTGATATTGATCTTTCAGCACATGGTCATGATTTAAGGGGTGCTGAAAAAAATTTACAATTATATCACCAGCTTTCCGGACGAGCAGGAAGAACAGGTAAGCCAGCAACAGTATATTTTCAAACTTATCATAATAATTATAAGATGATCTCAGAATTAACTAATAATAATCCAAATATTTTTCTAGATAGGGAGTTAGATATTAGAAAAAAAAATAAGCTTCCACCATTTCAAAGGTTTATTTCATTAATTCTAACTGGAGATAATGAAGTAAAATTA
>CACPJN010000015.1:0-4225 GCA_902634235.1 uncultured Pelagibacteraceae bacterium | reverse complement strand
CCTATCTTAACACCATCCATATATTGAACATTGTCAACAAAAGCTAAATTACCTACAAATAAACTCATTGTAAATCCTATCCCTGTTAGTATTGAAACTCCGTATATACTTAACCAAGTAGATTTATTTGGTGGTTCAGCTAACTTTAATTTTATTGAAATATAAGAAAACAATAGGACACCTATTTGTTTTCCAAAAAATAATCCACATAGTATACCCAAAGGAACTGGTGCCAATAAGCTACTTAATGATAAACCCTCTAAACTGACTCCAGCATTTGCAAAAGCAAATAAGGGCATTATTGCAAACGCAACATATGGTGATATCGCATGTTCGATCGTGACTAATGGAGAAAAATCTTTTTCTTTAGTTCTATGAGGAATGGTAGAGGCTAATAAAACTCCAGCAATTGTTGCATGTATTCCAGACTTATAAGTAAAAAACCACATAAATAATCCAATTAATAGATATGGAAAAAATTTTTTTACTGAAAATTTATTTAAAGTTAATAGTAAAATATAACTTAACAAGATAAGAGTTAAATAAGGTATACTTAAGTCTCCTGAATAAAAAAAAGCTATAATTAGTATTGCACCAAGATCATCAATAATAGCAAGAGCGGTTAGGAAAACTTTTAAAGAAATCGGAACTCTCGAACCTAATAATGATAAAATTCCTAAAGAAAAAGCAATATCTGTAGCTGACGGTATTGCCCATCCATTCATTGTTTCATTATTACCCCAATTTATTACGATGTAAAATAAGGCTGGTATCACCATTCCACCAACAGCAGCGATGATAGGTAACATGGCCTGCTTTATATTTGAAAGCTCACCTTGAATAAATTCTCTTTTAATTTCTAACGTTACAAAGAAAAAAAATATTGCCATTAAGGCGTCATTAATCCAGTGATGAACAGAGAGCTTTAATCCAAATTCATTAATTCCAATAAATAAATATTTTTCTAAAGAGCTAAAATAAAATTCACTATAATTACTATTACTTATCATTAAAGCTAGTATAGCCGCGATAAGCAAAATTAAACCACTCGCAGCTTCTAACTTAAAAAACCATCTAAAAGGTTTAGATAAATAGCTAATCATAATTTGATCAAGTCTCTAAAAAAAAGTTCAATATCTTTTAACGTTTCATAAAAATTAAATAAAATAAATTCTAGATTAGGAAAAATTCTGTACAGTGGTGACTTAAAAGTGTCAATTAATATTATTAGTGCAATAAAAGAAATTATTGTCACTAAAATATAAGATAAAAATTTTGCAAAAGAAAAAGAGGATTTTTTTGAACTTTTTGGTTTTTTTTCTGCTACAGTTATTTCCTGATTTATCGTGTTTCTTGTCATTCTTTTATTAATGTCTAAATTTTCAGTAATTTGAGGCTTTTTAATTAGTTCTTGTGTATTAGATTTTGTAGGTTCTATTTTTTCTTTTTTAAAAAACCATTCCTTGTTACACGAACCACACTGAAGTAGTCTTCCTTCTGTAGGAATTAGTTTATCCTCTATTTGAAATTTCTTTTCACCACAGGGACAAATAATTATCATATCATCCTATATAACAGATTTTTATTAAAATTCTTTCAAATTTACACTTCTTTATACATTGAAATATTCAACAAGTGCTGTATTAGTACATCATTCGGAGTGTAGCGCAGCCTGGTAGCGCATCTGGTTTGGGACCAGAGGGTCGCAGGTTCAAATCCTGCCACTCCGACCATCTACATTATGAAAAAAGCAAAAATATATATACCTAACAAAAGTGCAATGCAGTCTGGTCTTGGAAAAATTAATAAATGGATACTAGAGTATGAGACTAAAGATCCAACAATTAATCCGTTAATGGGGTGGGAGAGTTCTTCCGATACATTGACTGAACTTAAGATGGAGTTTTCCACAAAAGAATTAGCGATCAATTACGCTAAAAAAATGAAAATTGATTATGAAATAATTGAGCCAAAAAAAAGAAAGGTTACTAAAAAATCATACGCTGATAATTTTTTAGGATAATAGATAATAGATGTTTAAATTTTTTACACAAAAAAAATGGTACTTATGGAGTATTGGTGGGACCTTATTAATTTTAAGTGCAACTTGGTTTCAAGTTCAGTTAGATGTCAGAATTAATGAATGGTTTGGTGAGTTTTATGATACTTTACAAAAAGCTCTAACCGAACCGAATTCAGTCACAGAAAAAGAATTTATTTTTTATCTTTTTACTTTTGCAAAAATAGCAGCAGTCTATATCTTAGTTGTAATTTTCAGTGATTATTTTACAAGTCATTGGACATTTAGATGGAGAACTGCAATGGCAGATTTTTACCATGATAAATGGGATTATGCATCATCTATAGAAGGAGCTTCCCAAAGAGTGCAAGAAGATACTTTAAAATTTGCTAGAATAATGGAAGGTTTAGGTGCTGAACTTTTAAGAAGTCTAATGACATTAATTGCATTTACTCCAATTTTATGGGGCTTATCAAAAAGTATAACTGTTCTTCCATGGATTGGAGAAGTTGAGCACGCGCTAGTTTGGGTTGCTATTCTTTCAGCTCTAGGTGGAACAATCTTACTTGCTAGTGTTGGAATTAAACTTCCAGGAATAGAGTATGATATTCAAAAAGAGGAAGCTGCTTATAGAAAAGAACTTGTTTTAGGTGAAGATTTTAAAGAAAGCGCTAAGCCAGAAAAAATAACAGACTTATATGGTGGTGTAAGAAGGATCCATTATAAAATGTATTTTCATTATTTATATTTTAATGCTGTGAAATGGAGCTATCTGCAAGGTATGGTTATAGTACCTTATTTAGCTTTAGCTCCCACAATTGTTACAGGAGCTATCACTCTGGGATTTGTTCAACAAATAATTAGAGCATTTGGTAGAGTAGAAACTTCACTTCAATATCTTGTTAGAAGTTGGCCAATCATTGTTGAATTGATATCTGTTTGGAAAAGACTAAGAGAATTTGAATCAAAACTTGAGTCATCTAAGGAATTTAGTCCAAAAATTTCATGACAATTGATAAAGATTATTTAGACAAATTAATTATTGTTACTTCAAAAGCTGCCATATCATCTTCTTTCTTAGTTGGAAAAAATGACAAAAATTTAGCAGATAAAGCTGCTGTTGACGCAATGAGGAAAGAATTAAATAAAATTAAAATGACAGGGGAAATTGTTATAGGAGAGGGTTCTTTAGACGAAGCTCCAATGCTTTATACTGGCGAGATATTAGGAAATAAAAGTGGACCAAAATTTGATATAGCTGTAGATCCATTAGAAGGAACAAATTTTGCAGCAAATAACTTGCCTGGAGCACTTTCAGTAATTGCTATTGCAGAAAAGGGAAATTTATTTAAAGCTCCTGAGACCTACATGAATAAGATTGCCACATCGAAAGTTGAAAAAGGTTTAATAGATCTTGATTACTCAATTAAAAAAAATATTACAAACTTAGCTGAATTTAAAAATAGTGAACCATCAAAATTAACAGCTTGTTTGCTAGATCGGCCTAGACATAAAAAAATTATAGATGAATTAAAGGATCTTAATGTAAACTTGTTTTTAATTTCAGATGGTGATGTTTCTGGAGCATTATTAGTTTCAAAGCCTGAGTATAAAGTTGATATTTTTTTAGGCATTGGTGGTGGACCAGAAGGCGTTCTAGCAGCATCTGCATTAGATACTCATAATTGTCATTTTCAGGGAAGGTTTATTTTTGATAGAGATGAAGATATTAAGACTGCAAAAAAAATAGGAATAAGTGACTTAAATAAAAAATATGAACTAAATGAGATTGTAAAAGGTGATTCAATATTTTGTGCAACAGCTATAACAGATTGTATGCCAAACAATTCTATTAAAGGTGTAATTAAAAAAAGTAAAAGTTCATTTTTTACAGAAACAATTTTTACTCACAAAAGTTCAGATAATAAAGGTGTAATTAAGAAAGAAATCATTTTAGATGACACTAAAAAGTAAATAATGAACTCGGTTTCTGGTAGAAATTGGAAAGAAAGAATAGTTAATAAAAACTTAATTGAAAAGTTGCATCAAGAAAATAACTTTTCCTATATTCTTTCTAAATTAATAATTTCAAGAAAATTTGATCATGATGAAATTTTTTCTTTAGAAAATGATGTAGAATTTTCAAATATATTCAAAAATGATCTAGATTTTACAAATTCAATTAATTTTTTAAAGGAATCAATC
>CACPJN010000014.1:0-4434 GCA_902634235.1 uncultured Pelagibacteraceae bacterium | reverse complement strand
TTAGGATATGTTTTTAATCCTTTAAGCATTTTCTATGTTTATGATAAAAATGACAAATTAATATCATTACTATATGAAGTTAAAAATACTTTCGGCGAGCAACATACATATATTTTTAAAATAAAAGAAAACAATCTACTTCAACATAATTGTGAAAAAAAATTTCATGTCTCACCATTTATTGAAATGAATTGTAGTTATTTTTTTAGGACTCTAAAACCAGCTGACAAGATTTCAATTATAATAGATCAATATCAATTAAATGAAAAAATATTATATGCATCTCAAGATGGCAAAAGAACAGACTTTACAACTTCAGAGTTAATCAAATCTTATTTAAAGCATCCATTAATGACCTTTAAAGTTATTGCAGCGATACATTTTGAAGCGTTTAAATTATGGACTAAAGGGATAAAATTTATTCAAAAAAAATTTAAAATTAAAAATAATATATCTATTGAAAACTAATGTTACTGCATAAACTTTCTGATAAAGTTGTTTTTAATACTCTATCTGGGATCAAAGTTGGATATTTAGAAATTACAAGTTATCAAGGAGAAACATTCAGATTAGGCAATCCTAAAGATAATTTAAAGGCAAAATTAATAATTAAAAAACCCAATTTTTCTTTTAATTTAATAAGAGGAGGTAGTATTGGTTTTGCTGAGTCTTATATGAGAGGAGAATTTGAAACAGATAATTTATCTGATTTAATCGAGATCACCGCAAGAAATATTAAAATTATTTACAAATTTTCAGGTTTACTTGATTTTACAATCGTAAATTTTTTGAAGAATATATTTATAAAAAATACAAAAAATAGAAGCAAAGAAAATATTGCAAAACATTATGACTTAGGGAATGAATTTTTTTCATTATGGTTAGATGAAACCTTGACCTATTCAAGTGGAATTTTTGATGAAACTATTAAAGATCTTTCTGAAGCACAAAATAATAAATATCAAAAAATGATTGATTTAATTAGACCAAATAATGGAGATAAGGTTTTAGAAATAGGATGTGGCTGGGGTGGATTTGCAGAATATTTAGGAAAAAAATATGATGTAAAATTAGATTGTATTACAATCTCAAAAAAACAATATGAGTATGCAAAAGAGAGAATCTTTAAATGTGGTTTAAATGAAAAAGTAAATATAGAAATTAAAGATTATAGAGATTTGAAAAATAAATATAATTCAATCGCTTCAATTGAAATGATAGAGGCGGTGGGAAAAAATTACTTGGAAAGCTACTTTAAAACTATTAAGAACAATTTATCGCCAGATGGAAGGGCAGCCATTCAAGCTATCACAATTGATGATAGTTTATTTGGAAGATATAAAACTAAACAAGATTTTATTCAAAAATATATTTTCCCAGGAGGTTTTTTACCAAGCAAAAATAGCTTAAATAAACATGTTTCAGAGAATGGTTTAACGATTAAGTCTTACGATTCTTATGCTGATCATTATGCAAATACATTAGGTATATGGAAAAATGAGTTTAATAAAAAATGGGATTTAATTAAAAAACAAGGATTTGATTTAACATTTAAACGAATGTGGGAATTTTACCTCTCTTATTGTGAAGCAGGATTTAAATCAAAAAATATTGATTTGATACAATTTTCAATTCAAAATAAATAGAATATAGAGGACTTATGGGTAAGATAAAGAACTTTAAATCAATTTTATTGATAATCTCTCTATTCTTAATTACAAACTGCTCAAACAATAGCGATATGAAACCAGAGGATTTTAAAGGTAAAGAGCCTAAGCTAATTATAGAAAATTATTTATCAGGTAATGTTAAAGCTTGGGGTGTTCTTCAAAATAGATCTGGCAAAGTTATAAGACAATTTTCTGCTGATCTAAATGGTAAATGGGATGGAACTAAATTAATTCTTGATGAAAAATTTAATTGGGATGACGGCGAAATTCAAAACAGACAATGGCAAATTACTAAAATTGATGAAAATAATTACGAAGGAACAGCAGGTGATGTTGTAGGCAGAGCTAAAGGTTATTCCTACGGACCAGCATTTAAATTTGAATATGTTTTATTGGTTCCTGTTAAAGGAAAAGAAATAAAGATTACTTTTGATGACTGGATTTTTAAACAAGACGAACGTGTAGCCATCAACAAAGCCACAATGACTAAATTTGGTTTTAAAGTCGCTGAACTGACAGTCGTATTTGTTAAAGATTAATTTTTTTTTTGATATTTAGTCATTTTACCAACCAATCCAAAATAAATTTTACTCGGTAAAAAACTTAAAAACTTAAGTATTAGAGTAAGTGTTTTAGGAAAATGAATCTCAAAGATTTTCTTATTAATTAGACCATCATAAATTTTTTCTGCTGCATAGTCTGTAGATTTCAAAAAGGGCATTTTAAAGTCATTTTTATCTGTCATTGGTGTTTTAATAAATCCAGGTGACACCAAACAAATTCGAACATTTGATCTTTTAAAGTCAAAATATAAACTTTCTGCTAAATTATTTAGAGCTGATTTTGATGGGCCGTATCCAGTTGAATTTGGTAGTCCCCTATATCCAGCAATAGAGGAAACAATCGTAATGATCCCACTTTTTTTGTCTTTAAAATATTGTTCAACAGCTTTAATACTGTTTAGAGTTCCAAAAAAATTTACTTTAAAAACATCCTCTATTTGTTCGACGTCAATATCCCTTTCTTTTTTAGGATTCCAAGTACCAGTAGAAAAAAAACATATCTCAATATTTTGAAACTTATTTTTAATTTCCATAAAGACTTCTTCACATTTTTTTTTATCGGTAACATCCAGTGGAAAACTGTAAATATTTTCATTGGCATCAGAAATTTCCTTCAAGAGGTTTTCTCTTCTTGCAGATATAGCAACGTTCCAACCCATACTAGCAAATTTAAGTGCTAAAGCTTTTCCGATACCCGTGCTTCCACCGGTTATCCAAATAGTTTTTTTATTCATTCTACATTGATGTATAATACTAATATGTTAAAAAATAAAATATTATCATTTACTCTATTTCTACTAATTACATATTCAGCTTCTTTTATTGGAGGATTAGTAACTATAAATTTTAAAGAGCCTTGGTATTCAGAATTAGTTAGATCGAGCTTTAGTCCACCAGATTGGATTTTCGCTCCTGTATGGACAACATTATATTTCATGATGACACTCGCAATTTGGTTTTTTTGGCATAGTGAAAATAGAGATATGAATACCGTTTACATTTATTTTATTCATATATTATTTAATACAACTTGGAGTATAGTTTTTTTTGGCTTACATAATATTCTATTTGCTTTCGTTAATTTATTAATCTTAATTTTTTTAATCATTGTACTAACCCTCAGATTTAGACGTATAAATTTAATAAGTACATATTTGAGATATCAATTGATTGGTAAGCGCCAGTGGTTATTAGTTCAGTTAAGGCCCTACCAATACCCGGAGCTTGCATTAATCCTCTACCTGTGAAACCAGTAGCTAAATAAACATTCTCATACTTTGGATGTTTTCCAACCACTGCATTATTATCAAGTCTATTGCAGTCATAGTATCCAGCCCATCCACCTGTCAATTTTAGTTCTTCCATGGCGGGTACTCTATGAGCTAAAGCTGGCCAAACAAGCTCTTCGAAATCATTCCATGCAGGCTCAAGATCCTTTGCGTCAAAAACTGATTTGGGAGATCCCGCTAAATATTCTTTTCCTTCAGGTCTCCAGTAAACTCCAGTTGTCAAATCTCCTGTTAATGGCATTTCTGGTATATGCTTTGGGCATTTAACTCTGAATACAGTGTGTTTTTGTGGTTCAACTGGAATATCTTCTAGAAGTTCTTTTGTCCAACAACCAGCTGCAGATATGATTGTTTTTGCCTTAATTTCTGAAAGTGTTTTAACTTCTCCTTTTATAAATTCAGCACCTAGTTCAATCGCTTTACTTTTTAAAGCCCCATGAAACATGAAAGGATCAATCCATCCTTCACTTTGATTATCTGTAAACGTTGCAGTTTCTATTCCATCATTGTTTATATAAGGAAAAAAATTTTTTAATTCTGACCCTTTGATATTTTTGGTACCTGCTTCACAAGCTTTATGGTTTTCTAAAGCTTTATATTGTTCTTGTGCATGCTCAGGACCAAACATTAAAAGATATCCGTTTGTTACCATACTTGCTGTTGGTTTTGGATTTTTTTCAGTTTTTAGTAACTCTGGTATCTGAAATATAAATTCTCTAGCAAACTTACCCAGTAAAATATTCTCAGTTTGAAAAAACTGTCTTCTGAAACCTCCTAAAGAAAGTGGAAAAGAGGCAGTCTTATAAGTTGGATCTCTCTCAATAACTTTTACTTTTCTGCCCTCTTTAGATAGAAAATATGCTGTTGCTGTTCCAATTATTCCACCACCAACTATAACTACATCATCCATAT
>CACPJN010000013.1:0-14166 GCA_902634235.1 uncultured Pelagibacteraceae bacterium | reverse complement strand
AAACATATCTAGTTGTTCTTATATTAAGTTTATTAACAAAATCTTTTTCGGCTATTCTATGTTGTATCAATCTATTTACTGATGGCTTCGGTAATACAGGTTTTAATTGATTAATTTTATCAAGAGTTTCATAAGGAATATTTTCAAATTCATATGTAATAACATCAACTTTGTTTATAAACTTTTTAATTTTCTCTTTGTCACTGTATTCTCCTTGAATAAATTCATTACAAAAATTTTGCGCTGGAGCGTCAATATCATCAGCGTAAACTACGGTTTTTATATCTAATTTTTTTGCCGCATCTGAGAGCATACTTCCCAATTGACCCCCACCTATTATACCCAGATTTTTTTTAGACATCTTTATTATTTAGGATATTTTTTAACCGATTTTGTTTGTGATAATCGCCAATTATCTAATTTTTTTTTTATCTTAGCATCATTGTTTGAAATTATAGAAGCAGCTAATAATGCAGCATTTACTGCTCCATTTTCACCTATTGCTAAAGTTCCAACAGGGATACCTTTTGGCATTTGAACTATAGATAATAGACTATCTAATCCTTTAAGTTTTTTACCTTCGATTGGAACTCCTAAAACAGGTATAGATGTTAGTGAAGCAATCATACCTGGCAAATGAGCTGAACCACCAGCTCCTGCAATTATTACACCAATATTATTTTTTTCAGCAGAATTAGCAAAGTCATACATTCTTTTAGGTGTCCTATGAGCGGAAATGATTCTAGTTTCAAACTTAACACCAATATTTTTAAGGATTTTTGTGGCTAATTTCATTACTTTATAGTCGGACTGACTTCCCATTACTATTGAGACTTTATAATTTTTATTTTTTTTCATGATTTTTGCCTAAAGTTTATTTCAAAAATGATTAAAGATTTCAATAAAATAAATAGTATTTTTAAAACATGCTGATATTCTTAAATCGAGATGACTGAATACGAAGATATCAATCAAAAAAACCAAAAGGAAATAGATAATATTTGTGAAGAGTGTAAAGAAAAAGATGAAAGTGTTTTACAAAATTTAATTCTTACAGGTTTTAAAATATGTAAATCTTGTAGAATTTCTAAAACAATTTTTCCAATCTAAATATGATTAATTGGTAAAGCATTCATTCTGCTCATAACAAAAGATATTGATAAAATAGCAATTATTAAAAATGATAAAAATACAATTCCAAAAGATTTAAAATTTGATTTTAGGTTTAGTATTTGTTTGGTAGATATTATTAAAGCTGCAAAAATCCAAAATTGAGTTAAAAAAATAATTGGTACCATTAATTCTGGTGTGACTGCAAAAAATCTTAAAAGTCCAGGTGCATGAGCAAAACCAACTGCAGTCAAGACTTTTTTGAATGGCACTTTAGTTTGTTTATCTGGAAATATCTTTACACCAATTACAAAAATAAATATTGCCCAGATAAACCAAGTTAGTATTGCCGTTAGTCCCGACATACCTATAGAAGTTTTAATCACAGTGTTTGCAGCGACTGCGCCAGCAATTCCGTCTAAAATCATAATGAGCCCAGCAAAATATATGGATGCTTCAGTAAAATTTTTATTATCACTATAAAGAGTTTTATCTAATCTTATAGATTTAAAAATTATATCAATAAATTCACCAAACATTTATTTCTTTTTATTTTTTTGTTCAACGTAAGAAACAATTAATGGAAATACTATTAAAGCAAAAATTATTATAATGCAAATTGCAATTAAAAAACTATTAGTCATTTTAAAATAAATAGGGGAACTTTAAGAGTTCCCCTATAACAAGATTAACCTTTTACGACTTCTCTAGTATTAGCATTAAATGACTCTTTAAATGGAATATCAACAATTACCGCATCAACTGGTGTTCCAGGTTTGTCGGAGTACTTTTCAGGTAAGTGAACTTTATATTTTGTTCCGACCTTGCCTTTTGGGAAACCATTGTTATTTAAAGTTCCATCAAATGGAACATATCCCATTGCTATATTTATTTTTTTTTCTGGATGATACCATGGAGAAGTTATAAAGCCTACCGGATCCCCGCCATCACTGTTTGAAATTAACCAAAAATCTGGCGCATAATCATCTATCGGCTTACCACCTAATTCAAGACCAACCAATTGTAGTTTATATGGTTTTTTCCCAGCTTTTATTTCTGCTCCCATTTTTTCTAATGCAGCTTTGCCGACATAATCACTTGACTTTTTCCACTCACCTTTGCCAGATAAAGATACTTGATAACCTAAATTACATTGATAAGGATTGTGCTGTTGATCCATATCTTGACCCCAAGAAAGAATTCCAGCTTGAATTCTTCTATGATGAGCAGGTGCGATGACCATCAACTTATGCTTTTTACCAGCTTCCAGAACAGCATTCCACATTTCATCTGCATACAAAGTTGCATCTCTTAAATATATTTCATAACCAGCTTCACCTGAAAAACCTGATTGAGATATAACACAACTTCTTCCAGCAACTTTAACTTCTGCTAAACCATAAAAAGGCATATTATCCAAATCGACTTGGTCACCTAATAAATCTTTCATCAATGCTTTAGATTTCGGTCCTTGAATTTGAACAGGACATGCATCAATTTCCTCAATAGTACAATTAAATCTTCCATCAGCATTTACACCTTGAAGATACATACCAATATCAGAATCTGATAGAGAAAACCAAAATTCATCTTTTGATATCCTTAAAAGAATAGGATCATTTAAAACTCCACCATAAGCGTTACATAATATTACATACCTTGCTCTCATGGGCGATATTTTTGTTGCATCTCTTGTGATAACATAATCAACAAATTTTTCTGCATCTGGTCCTTTAACCTGTATTTGTCTTTCAACAGCTACATTCCACATTGTAACATGATTAACAATTGCATCATATTCAACCATTGCTCCACCATCTTCAGGTTTTACATATCCTCTAGGATGATAAATTCGATTGTAAACAGTTGCTCTCCAACATCCTGCTTGCATAGATAAATGCCAGTAAGGTGATTTTCTTACTCTTGTTGAGATTAACATTTCAACTTTTGTTGGTCCACTTTGCCTTAAGTTATATGGTACTTTTCGATCTGATTGATCAACCGAAGTAACATGTTTTAATTTAGTATAGTCAACTTCATTAGACATAACTATTCTCCTTCAACCACTTGTTAGTTTCCTTCAAGCCGCCGAATGTATAAATGTGGAAGAAATCTGTATGCGATTTAACTTTCCCAATTAAATCATTAGGGTCTTTAGGTTTCAATAAATCTAAAGCCTTACTAAAATTAGATTTAAGAAAATTTAAGGAATTTTTTGCTCCAACAATATTGGCAAATTTAATCAAGCTCGATATTCTAAGAGGCCCAGTAATTCCAACATGAACTGGCACGCTTTGTTTTGATATAAAATCTATGATAGGCTGAGGATCTATCAACCATTGGGTAACTATATAATCAGCATAAGGCTTTTTATCTATCATAGCTTTTTCTAAATCTGAGTCGGATATATCAGGACTCCCCTCAGGGTGTCCAGCAATTCCTATCTTCATATGCTCAAAATAGCCTGTCTCTAAAAGCTGAAATGAGCTATCAAATTTTCCCACGGGTTCTCTACCCCCACCAATTATTAGTGCCTGCTTAACTCCTCCGTCTTTACACATATTAACATAATCTTTTAGCTCTTTTTCATTGTGCATAGATCTGGCAGGAAAATGTGGTACTGGGTTGAATCCTTTTTTGACAAGCTCAACTGCTTGTTGTGCCGTATCTTTATAATCACCTCCAGGTAACATCGTTATGTACACATCTTTTACCGCAGGAACAGTTTCAAGATCTGTTGTAGGGCCGATTTCTAGAGAAAAATTCATTATCAGATAATTAACTTTTTTGAAAAAGCTGTCAAAGAATTTATTAAATTACGCAATGAAATTTGTTGCTTAAATTCAGGTGGTTGTTAACTATATAATCTCATGAAGATTATATTAATTATGGGTTTGCCAGGGTCAGGTAAAACCACTTTAGCCTCTGAGCTAGTGCCATTATTGAAAGCAAAATGGCTCAATGCTGATGAAGTAAGAAAAGAGGCAAATGATTGGGATTTTTCAGCTGAGGGAAGAACGAGACAAGCTAAAAGAATGTGGGCAAAAGCAAAAGAGTATAAAGATCAGGGCAATCATGTTGTTGCAGATTTTGTTTGTCCAACTCCAGCAGCAAGAGCCTTGTTTCCAGCAGATTTTATCATATGGGTAGACACTATAAAAGAAGGTAGATTTGACGATACTAACAAAATGTTCGTAAAACCAGAGAAGTATAACTATCATGTTACTACTCAAGATGCTAAAAATTGGGCACCAAAAATATTAAAGGAAATAATTTAATGTCTTATAAATGGGACAATAAAAAACCAACCGCTCAAATGCTAGGAAGGTGGCAACCCTTTCATGAGGGTCATTACACTTTATTTAAAGAAATAATTAAAAAAACAGGTCAAGTTTGCATTCAAATTAGAGATGTTCAAGGGGTTGACGATAACCCATTCGATTTTGAAACAGTAAAAAAAAATATTGAGGAGAGATTAAATCCAGAATTTGAGGGTCGCTTTAAAATTATGCTAGTTCCTAACATTACCAACATTTGTTATGGTCGTGGGGTAGGGTATAAAATAGAGGAAATTGAATTATCAAAAGAGATACAAGATATATCCGCCACAAAGATAAGAGCTAAAATGAGAGAAGAAGGAAAGCTTAAGTAAATTTTTTAATGAGCAATATAAGGGTAATTTACAAATATAAAGAAATTGCAAGAGTAATTATAAATGATCCAAAAACATATAATTCTTTATCATTTAAAAATCTTACAGATCTTATTAATGTTTTAAAAAAATTAGACAAAAATAAAAATATAAAAGTAATTGTAATTGAAGGATCAGGGAAGGGCTTTAGTGCAGGACATAATCTTAAAGAGGTAAAAAGTTTAAAAAAAAAAGAAAAATATCAAAAACTTTTTAATCTTTGCTCAAAATTAATGCTTCAAATTGTAGAGGGAAAGAAACCAGTAATTGCAAAGGTTCACGGAGCGGCTTATGCTGCAGGTTGTCAGTTAGTTGCAAGTTGTGATCTTGCTTATAGTTCCAAAGATGCATTATTTGCTACACCAGGAGTTAATATTGGATTATTTTGTAGCACGCCAATGGTTGCCGTCAGCAGGAAGATTAATAGAAAACCTATGATGAAAATGCTTTTAACTGGAGAACCTATCAAAGCAAAATTTGCAAAAGAGCTGGGTTTAATTAATGATTATTTTCCAAAGTCTAAATTAAATTCTGAAGTCTTCAAAATTGCAAAAAAAATTGCATCAAAATCAAATCTTACAATCAAAATCGGAAAACAAACTTTTTATAAACAGTTAGAAATGCCTTTAGATAAAGCTTACGCTTATACTAGTAAGATGATGACAATTAATATGTTAGCAATGGATGCAAAAGAGGGAATATCAGCATTTCTCGAAAAAAGAAAACCTGTATGGAAAAATAGATAAAAAAAATGATTAGTACAAAAGAAATTTTATCAAAATATAAAAGTATTGCTTTGATTGGGGCAAGCAAGGATTTAAAAAAAACATCGACTGTTGTTATGAAATATCTTCAAGAATGTGGATTTAAAGTTTATCCGGTTAATCCATCAATTAAAGATGAGAAAATATTGAACGAGGATGTTTATGAAAAAATTTCAGACATAAAGAAACCAGTAGAAATAGTCAATGTTTTTAGACCCTCCAATGAAGTCGTTGAGATAGCAAAAGATGCAGTAAAAGTTGGTGCAAAGGTTTTATGGCTTCAATTAGATATATCTAATAATAAAGCAAGAGAAATTGTTGAAGCAAATAATATTTTTTATATTGAAAATAAATGTACAAAAATAGAATTTGAAAAATTTTTAAAAAAATGAAAAAAATATTTGTAGTATATGGACATTACAATGAAAAATCTTTTAATTCGGCGATTAGAGATAGGTTCATTGAAACAGTAAAAAATAATGGGCATGAAATTGATATTGTTGACCTTTATAAAGAAAAGTTTGACCCAGTTTTTTCTGGTGAAGAACCAGACAATCAGACATTAGATCACAGAAAAAGAATAGAAAACTCTGATGTGATAGTACTAATTGCACCAATTTGGAATTTCAGAATGCCGGCAATTGTTGAGGGATGGATAGATAAAGTCTTGGCTCCACCATGGGCATTTAAATTTAAAAAATTATTTGGAAATTACGGATATCCTATTGGTAATTTAAAAGGAAAAAAAGCAGTTGTATTTTGTACTTATGGATCTCCCCAGTTTGCAGTAAGGACTTTTTTTCTAAATATGCCAACAAAAAGGTTAAGACGAGGAGTATTCAATATATGCGGCATAACGGATGTTATATATAAAAGATACTTTGCTGTACCTTTTGTAGGTGATAAAAAAAGAAATAAATTCTTAGATGATGTCCAAAAAACTGCTAACTGTATTTAAATTTTTAATATTCTTTTTTATCTCAATTTCAATTTCGAAAGCAGAATTACTCAAGCCAAATAGTCAAATTAATCCTTCTGAGGTTGTTAAGATACAATTAAAAAGTTTACAAAAGAATAATGACGGATTTGAGGATAGTGGAATTGAGCAAACTTGGAATTTCGCTCATCCAAACAATAAAAAAGCTACAGGTCCTCTCGATAGATTTAAAAGAATGATAAAAGGAAATAATTATCAAATGATGATAAATCATTTAAGCCATACTGTTACACAAGTTATGAGAGGAGATGATTGGGTGCAATTTGAGGTTATTTTATTAGATAAAGAAAAAATTTATCATAAATTCAATTGGCAGGTTGAAAAATATACTGGCGATGGACCTTTAAAAAACTGTTGGTTGACTACAATGGTGTCAAGTCCAGAGCCTCTTGGAAGTTCAATTTGATACACTTTGGTACAATTTTGTTTCGAAATGAATAAAAATTTAGTAGAAATCAAATAATGAAAAGTAAAACAAAAGTAGTTGTAGTTGGTGGAGGTGTTGTTGGAGTTAGTGCGCTCTACCATTTAGCAAAAAAAGGTTGGTCTGATGTAGTTTTAATTGAGAGAAAAGAGCTTACATCAGGCTCTACTTGGCATGCAGCGGGATTATTGCCACTATTTAATATGAGTTACTCTGTAGGTCAGCTTCATAAATATGCAGTCAATCTTTATAAAACATTAGAGGAAGAGACAGGAAAAAATGTCGGCTTTAGTGTGGTTTCAAATATTCGTTTAGCCAGTACTAAAGATAGAATGGATGAATATCATCAATACGCTGGTGTAGCAAAAACAATTGGGGTCGATGTAAAGTTTTTAACTCCTAAACAAGTAAAAGAAATTTGGCCCTTATGTCATACAGATGATTTAATTGGAGCTATTCAACATCCAGAAGATGGATATATACAACCAGCAGATTTAACACAAGCTTTAGCAACTGGAGCAAGAAATAGAGGAGCTGAAATTCACAGAAATACAACTGTTTTATCAATGAGACAGAATAAAGATGGATGGGTAGTAGAAACTGACAAAGGTTCAATTGAGTGCGAACATGTAATTTCTTGTTCAGGAAATTTTGCACGGCAAACAGGAGAGATGGTTGGTCTAGATATTCCAGTTATACCTGTTGAACATCAGTACATTGTTACTGAACCACATCCAGCAATACAAAAAAGAAAAAAAGAAGGTCTTCCTGAAATGGGTGTATTAAGAGATAGTGATAGCAGATGGTACATGAGAGAAGAAGCTGGTGGATTAATTTTAGGTCCATATGAAGATGGTGCACCAGCTTGTTATGTCGAAGGTCCATCTAAGAATTCAGAATACGAATTGTTTCAAGAGGATCTGGATAGACTTGCACCTCATATTGAAGGAGCAATACATCGTGTACCCGCTTTTGGAGAAGTTGGTGTTAAAAAAGTATATAATGGAGCAATTTGTTATACACCAGATGGTAATCCAATAGTTGGACCCGCGTGGGGACTTAAAAATTTCTGGATCAACGAAGGCCACAGCTTCGGTATTACTGCAGCTGGTGGTGCTGGTTGGCAATTAGCAGAGTGGATTATTGATGGAGAACCTACTATTGACATGCTTGGAGTTGAACCAAGACGTTATGGTAATTACGCAACAAAGTCTTATTTAAAAGCAAAGAATGAGGAAGCTTACAGCCATGTTTTTATTGTTCATTATCCTGACGAAGAAAGACCAGCGGCAAGACCTCTTAGAACCTCACCATGTTATGAACGAATGAAAAAATTAGGAGCTGTCTTTGGACAAAAGTTTGGGTGGGAGAGACCAAATTTTTTTGCAACAGATGGCATGGAACAAAAAGATGATTGGTCTTTTAGAAGATCTAAATGGTTTGATGCAATAAAAAAAGAGTGTGAAAACGTAAAAAAAAATGTTGGTCTTTTAGATATGACTGCTTTTGCAAAATGTAGAATTAAAGGTCCTAAAGCGGAGGAATTTTTGGATTATTTAGTTGCGAATAAATTACCAAAAAAGATTGGCAGAATAAATCTATGTCATGCACTTAATACTAAGGGAGGTGTCCATTCTGAATTTACAATAATGAAAGAAGCAGAAAATAGTTATTATCTTGTATCAGCTGGAGCAAATTTAAGATTAGATCATGACTGGATACAGAAATGGATGCCGACTGATGGTTCGGTCATATTTGAAGATCTGACAAATAGTAATGGAGTGTTGGTTGTTGCGGGCCCTAAAGCAAGGGAACTAATGCAAAGAGTTTCAACTGATGATTATTCAAATGAAAATTTTAAGTGGCTCACTGCTAAAAATGTGAATGTGGGATACGCACCTGTAAATGCAATGAGAGTAAATTTTGTGGGGGAATTAGGATGGGAGTTACATCACCCGATTGAATACCAAAATCATATTTTTGATAAATTAATGGAAGCAGGCAAAGATTTAGGAATTAAACCTTTTGGTATTAGGGCTATGAACAGTTTAAGAATAGAAAAGTCTTATAAGTTGGTGGGTACAGAATTATCAATAGAATACTCTCCATACGAATCTGGCTTAGATAGATTTGTTCATCCAAATAAAGGAAACTTTATAGGCCTCGAAGCTTTAAATAAGTGGAGAGAAAAAGGTTTTGATAATAAATTAGTTACACTTGAAGTTCATGATACAACTGACTCAGATGTACTAGGAAATAATCCGATATATAAAGACGATAAAGTCGTTGGTAGAGCTACTGGAGGTGAATATGGTTTTAGACTTGATAAATCAATTGCTCTAGCAATGGTTAAACCTGATCTTGCTAATGTAGGTGAAAAACTTAAAGTCGATATTCTTGGAAAAATGTATGAGGCTACAATTCTTGAGGAAAGTCCATATGATAGTGAAAACAAGTTGTTAAGAGCCTAATGAAAATTTTAGTCGCAGTAAAAAGAGTTATTGATTACAATGTTCAAATTAGAGTAAAAGATGACGGTTCTGGTGTTGTGACTGAAAATGTTAAAATGTCTACCAATCCACCTGATGATAACGCTATCGAAGAAGCAGTTAAAATAAAGGAATCTGGTAAAGCAAAAGAGGTAGTCGCAGTTTCTGTTGGAGAGGAGAAAGCTCAAGAAACAGTAAGGAAAGCTTTAGCAGTTGGTGCTGACAGAGGAATACTTGTTAAAGCTGAGGGTGCATTAGAACCATTAGCAGTTTCAAAAATTTTACAAAAAATTGTTGAAAAAGAAAAACCTGACTTAGTTTTTATGGGAAAACAAGCTATTGATGACGACTGTAATCAAACAGGTCAAATGTTGGCAGCTTTATTAAAATGGCCGCAAGCAACTTTCGCCTCAAAAATAGATGTAAAAGATAAATCATTGGAGGTGACAAGAGAGATTGATGAGGGTCTTGAAACAATAGAGGTAAATATTCCAGCCATAGTAACATGTGATTTAAGATTGAACGAACCGCGTTATGCCTCTTTGCCAAACATCATGAAAGCAAAAAAAAAGCCAATTGAACAATTAAATGCATCTGATTTGGGAGTAGATACAAAACCTAGAATTGAGCAAATCAAGGTTGAAGAACCACCAAAGAGAAAAGCTGGGATTAAAGTCGCAAGTGTTGAAGAATTGGTGCAAAAATTAAAGAATGAGGCTAAAGTTATATAGATGTCAGTTTTATTAATTTCAGAACATAATAATAAAGAACTAAAACCCTTTACTTTAAATGCTATTACAGCAGCTTCAAAAATAAATGAAGACGTTCATGTTTTAGTTTTAGGACATAACTCTGATAGTGTTGCCAAATTAGTTTCTGAAGTGCCAAATGTCAAAAAGGTGGTACATATCAATGATACTATTTATGAAAATTATTTAGCTGAAAATTACACATCCGCAATAATCAATTTATCAAAAGATTATTCACATATAATCTGTTCAGCTAATACGTTTGGAAAAAATTTAATGCCCCGTGTAGCGGCTTTGTTAGATGTTTCTCAAGTGAGTGATATAACTAAAGTTATAAGCTCAGATACTTTCTTAAGACCAATTTATGCAGGAAATGCATTTGCAACAGTAAAAAGTTCTGACAAAATTAAATGTATAACAGTTAGACCAACATCATTTGATCCAGCACCAACCACAGGAGGATCCGCTGAAATACAAACTGGTGAAGTTGGAGACTCTACGAACTTATCAAAATTTATTAAAAAAGAGGAAATTAAATCTGATAGACCTGAACTTGGAACAGCAAGAGTTGTTATTTCAGGTGGTAGAGGAATGCAAAGTGGTGAAAATTTTAAATTAATAACAGCCGTAGCAGATAAACTTAATGCAGCAATCGGAGCATCCAGAGCTGCTGTTGATGCTGGTTATATAACAAATGATCACCAGGTAGGACAAACTGGCAAAGTTGTTGTACCCGATTTGTATATAGCTGTTGGTATCTCTGGAGCAATTCAACATTTAGCAGGTATGAAAGAAAGCAAAGTAATCGTAGCAATTAATAAGGATGGTGAAGCTCCAATTTTTAGTGTTGCTGATTATGGTCTAGAAGCTGATCTTTTTGATGCACTTCCTAAATTTCTAGAGGAATTAAATAAATTAAATACTATACAAAAATAATAAAATCTGTAAAAAAATATTTATGACTAAAGAGTCAATGGAATATGATGTAGTTATTGTAGGTGGAGGCCCCTCAGGTTTAACAACAGCAATTAAACTGAAACAACTAAACTCAAATTTAAATGTTTGTGTTTTAGAAAAAGCATCAGAAATTGGTGCACATATATTGAGTGGTAATGTTTTTGAAACAAGAGCTTTAGACGAATTAATACCTAACTGGAGGGAATTAAATTCTCCAATTAAAACAAAAGTGACAAAAGAAAAATTTTTGTTTCTAGGTAAAAATAAATCACTAAATTGGCCAACTTGGCTTTTGCCCACAGTTCAAAAGAACCATAATAATTATATCATTAGTCTTGCAAATTTATGCAGATGGCTTGCTGAGCAAGCTGAGACCTTAGGTGTTGAAATTTTCCCAGGCTTTCCTGCTAGTGAAATTTTATATAACGAAGATGGATCAGTTAGAGGTGTAGCTACACAAGATATGGGAATTGACAGAAATGGAGATAAAAAGGATAGTTTTGAACCAGGTATTGAATTATTAGGTAAAGTGACTGTATTTGCTGAGGGTTGTAGAGGACATCTAGGCAAACAATTAATTCAAAAGTTTGAACTTAACAAAGATAAAGATCCTCAACAATATGGAATTGGTTTTAAAGAAATATGGGAAATCGATGAAAAAAAACATGAAGAAGGACTTGTGATGCATACTGCTGGCTGGCCATTGGATAACAATACTTATGGTGGAAGCTTTATGTATCATGCGGAAAATAAACAAGTTTTTTTGGGATACGTTATCGGACTTGATTATAAAAACCCTCATTTATCTCCTTTCGATGAATTTCAAAGATTTAAAACTCATCCTGCAATTAAAAAGATAATTGAAGGAGGAAAGAGAATATCTTATGGCGCGAGGGCTCTTATTGAAGGCGGTCTTCAGAGTCTTCCCAAAATGTTCATGCCCGGTGCTTTATTGATAGGTTGTGATGCAGGAACATTAAATATGCCAAAAATAAAAGGATCTCATACAGCAATGAAAAGTGGAATAATTGCAGCAGAAACAATTAATGATCATATTATCTCAGGTAAAAACTTATCTGATTATGAAAAAAATTTTAAAGATAGCTGGTTATATAAAGAGTTGTATCATGCTAGAAATGTAAAACCTAGTTTTAGCTGGGGTTTGATTTTGGGAATTATATTTACAGGAATAGATCAAATATTATTTAGAGGAAAACTTCCCTTTACATTAAAACACAAACATGCTGATCACGAAACTTTAAAACCTGCTAAAGAAATGCCAAAAATAGAGTATCCAAAACCAGACAATATAATTACATTTGATAAAACAAGTTCAGTTTATTTAACAGGAACTAATCACACAGATAACCAACTAGTTCATCTAAAACTAAAAGATCCAAATTTGCCAATAAATTATACATTAGAAAAATTTGATGAACCTGCTCAAAGATATTGTCCAGCAGGAGTTTACGAGGTTCAAAAAGAAAATGATACAAATAAATTTGTTATTAACTCACAAAATTGTATTCATTGTAAAACCTGCGATATCAAGGAACCTTCTCAGAATATAATCTGGGTTACTCCAGAAGGTGGTGGCGGACCAAAGTATGGGAATATGTAGCTAAGATAAATCTATTGCAAATTTTTTTAAAGTTTCAATAGGTAAGATCTTCAAAGTATTTTCGTGAGTCCTTTTTAAAAAAATTGGACAACCTTTCCCTGCCTCAACAGCTTTTGCATACCAAGTAGCACAAACACACCAACCATCTCCATCTTTTAATCCAGGAAAACCAAATTCAGGATGCGGGGTAATTAAATCGTTACCAGCTTCTTTACACCATTCTAAAAATTCGGTTGTAACTTTTGCACAAACTGTATGCACACCGTGATCATTCTCATCTGTATTACAACAACCATCTCTGTACCAACCTGTAAGTGGATCTAAAGAACATTCCTCTAAATTTTCTCCAAGAACGTTTTTCTGATTTTTACTCATTTAAATTTTAGTAGGATTGGGCTGACCTTTATAAACTTTCTCAGGATCAAATTTCTTTTCTTTTTCTGTAAACTTCATCTCAACTTTTCTGCCATTCTCTATCGGACCTAATGGAATTGATCGATAAAAACATGACCGATATCCCACATGACAGCTGGCTCCATCTCCAATATCAACAGTGAGCCAAACTGAGTCTTGGTCATCATCAATTTTAATTTCAATAACTTTTTGAACAAATCCACTAGTTTTTCCTTTATGCCAAATAGTTTTTCTTGAACGGCTGTAATAGTGAGCTTCTTTAGTTTCAATAGTTTTTTTAAATGCTTCAATATTCATGTACCCATGCATTAAAATTTCTTTAGTCTTTGAGCACATAGTGATAACAGGTATTAACCCATCATTATCAAATTTAGGGGAAAGAAGATTACCTTCTTCAATTTCAACAACATTCTCTCTTTTTTTGAACATATAAAGTTATTTTGTAGCACATATAGCCATATTTTAAATATTTTAAAATTACGAAAATATAGGTATAAAACCCTGCATGAAACTTGTTAAAGATACTAATCTTAAAAAAGAATTAAAAAATGTAAGTGACTCTGAGGCTGAAGAAGCATTTAAAACTATTCTTTCTTGGATGGGCGAAGATCCAAACAGAGAAGGATTGTTAGAAACTCCAAAAAGAGTTGTTAAAGCTTTTAAGGAATATTTCAAAGGATATAAAGAGGATCCACTTCAAATATTGGAAAAAACTTTTGGAGATGTTGAAGGTTATGACGATATGGTAATTCAAAAGAATATTTCTGTACAAAGTCATTGTGAACATCATATGGCACCAATAATTGGAAAAGCTCATGTTGCTTATATTCCAAAAGAAAGAGTGGTTGGTCTGAGTAAACTCGCAAGAGTAGTTGAAGTTTTTTCAAAAAGACTGCAAACACAAGAAAGACTTACTATGCAAATTGCGAATACCTTAATGGAAGCTTTAG
>CACPJN010000012.1:0-17233 GCA_902634235.1 uncultured Pelagibacteraceae bacterium | reverse complement strand
ATTTTAGATTTTGGTCAATCTGGTTATTTAGATATTAATAAAATCAATAAAATACAACCAACGATATTTTCTAAGTTTAAAAATAAAATTTTTGGATTATTAATTTTATTGTATATTTTATTAATTTTTTCATTTAATAAAATTGAAAATGAGTAATCTGAAAAATTATCTTTTCACAAGCGAGTCTGTTTCTGAAGGTCATCCTGATAAAGTTTCAGATAGAATTTCAGATATGGTCGTTGATACTTATCTTTCAAAAGATCCTTTTTCAAGAGTAGCATGTGAAACACTTACAACTACAAATAAAGTTGTTTTGGCCGGTGAGGTTAGAGGTCCAAAAATTAAAGATAACGAGTTGATAGAAAAAGTTAGACATTGTATTAAGGATATTGGTTATGATCAGAAAGGATTTACTTGGAAAGAAGCAACTAAGATAGAAAGTCACTTACATTCTCAATCAGCGGATATAGCAATAGGAGTAGATTCATCTGGAAATAAAGATGAGGGAGCAGGAGACCAAGGAATTATGTTTGGATATGCATGTAACGAAACTGAGGAATTGATGCCTGCACCAATTCATTATTCTCATAAAATTCTAAGATTAATGGCAGAGGATAGAAAATTAGGGAAATTAAAAGATATTGAGCCAGACTCAAAAAGTCAGGTAACATTTGAGTACATAGACGGAAAGCCCACCAAAATTAAATCTATAGTTATATCATCTCAACATTCTCCCAATGTCAATCAGTCACAAGTTAGAGAGTTGCTAAGACCTTATATTCTAAAAGCTGTTCCAGAGAGTTTTCTTGAGAGTTTTAATGAGGATGAGTTTTATGTAAATCCCACTGGAAATTTTGTCATTGGTGGGCCTGATGGGGATTGTGGGTTAACAGGAAGAAAAATAATTGTTGACACTTACGGTGGTGCAGCTCCTCATGGTGGTGGTGCTTTTTCAGGAAAAGACCCAACAAAAGTTGATAGATCAGCTGCTTATGCAGCAAGATATATTGCAAAAAATGTTGTTGCCTCCAAGATAACGGATAAATGTTTAATACAACTATCTTATGCAATAGGTATATCTAAACCGCTGTCAATTTATGTTGATTTGTTTGATAGTGACCTTGAGAAAAATAAATTTGTTGTAGAAAAAATAAAAAGTAATTTTGATTTAAGCCCAAGAGGTATCAGAGAAATGTTAAATTTAAATAATCCAATTTATGAAAAAACAGCTGCTTATGGCCATTTTGGCAGAAACCCTGAGGATGATGGCTCGTTTTCATGGGAAAAAACTGATAAAATAAGCTATTTTTCCAAATAGTTTATGTTGAATTAAGAGAAAACTTTATTATATTTCAATAAAATTGTCGAATTTACATAATGGGCTTTTGCCCATTTTTTTTTGGAGCAAACAAAACTATGCTAAACAAAAGAGCAGATAAATTAGAATTATTAAGAATTGCTGAAGCTGTAGCTTTAGAAAAATCTATAGATAAAGAATTAATTATTACATCAATGGAAACGGGTATTGCTAAAGCAGCAAAATCAAAATTTGGTCAAGATAATGAGATTAAAGTTTTAATAAATAGAGATAACGGTGATATTGAAATATTTCGAAAACTTGTAATCTCAGAAAATCCTGAAAATGCAAACATTGAGATAAAGTTAGAGGATGCAATTAATCTTAATCAGATTAATAAAGACAAAAAGATTGGTGACGAAATATTGCAGCCACTACCTTCGTTCGATTTTGGTAGAATAGCTGCACAGACAGCTAAACAAGTGATTAACACAAATGTAAGAGAAGCTGAGCGTGAAAAACAGTATAGTGATTTTATAGATAAAAAAAATACAATTTTAAGCGGTATTGTAAAAAGATTAGAATTTGGAAATGTCATAGTAGATCTTGGTAGAACCGAAGCAATAATTCAGAAAAATGAGTTGATCCCTAGAGAAAATATAAAGCCTGGGGATAGAATAAAAGCTTACTGTCAGGATGTAAGAAGAGAGTCAAGAGGACAACAGATTTTTTTATCGAGAGCTCATAATAAGTTTATGGAAAAACTTTTTGTTCAGGAAGTTCCAGAAATCTATGATGGATTAATTGAGATCAAGTCCTCATCACGAGATCCCGGCAGTAGAGCTAAGATTTGCGTTAAAGCAGTTGATACATCCTTAGATCCAGTTGGTGCTTGCGTTGGTATGAGGGGATCGCGTGTTCAAGCAGTTGTAAATGAGTTGCAAGGTGAAAAAATCGATATCGTTAATTGGTCTGAAGATCCTGCAATTCTAGTTTCGAATGCATTGTCACCGGCAGAGGTGCAAAGAGTTAATGTTGATAACGAGAGAAAAAAACTTGATGTAATTCTTACTGAAGAAAATTTAAGTAAGGCGATAGGTAGAAGAGGTCAAAATGTAAGGCTCGCTACTAAATTGTTAAACTTTGAAATTAATATAATGACAGATCAAGAAGACTCTGAGAGGAGACAATTAGATTTCAAAGAAAAGACAGACAACTTTGTGAAGAATTTAGAACTTGATGAAACTCTTGGTCAGCTTTTGGTTGCAGAGGGATTTTCAACTATTGATGACATTAAAGATAGCACTAGTGAGAGTTTAACTAAAATAGAAGGTATAGAAGAAGATACAGCAAAGGCTTTGATTGAAAGAGCAAAAGAATTTTATGAGAAGGACCAAGAAGATATATCTCAAAGAATTAAAGATTTAGGGTTAGCAGATGATCTGATAAGCCTTAAAGGATTGACGCCCGGTATGTTAGTTACTTTAGGGGAACAAAAGATATTGACTTTGCAAGATTTTTCAGATTTAGCCTCTGATGAGTTAACTGGAAGTTTTGACGTAGTAAAAGGTGAAAGAGTTAAAATCAAGGGTTATCTTGAAGATTTTGCATTATCTAAAAATGAGGCTGACGAATTAATAATGTCCGCAAGAAAAATAATTTATAAAGATTGAGAGATGACAAATGGAGAAAAAAAAAACAAAATTAACAATTTCTGGAAATCCAAAAAAGTCATTTAAAAATTTAGATGCAGCAAAAAATCAAACAAAAAAGACTGTGATTATTGAGAGGCAGTTAAATAAAACTGCTAATAAAATTAATTTAAGTAAATCTTTTGGGTCAAAATCATCCTCGAATTTTAAGAGAGGAATAAATTTTAAATCTAACTTATCACCCAAAATCTCTACAGTTACAAGTGATTTTGAAAAACGTAAATTGGCAGAGCAAAGAGCTACAAAAAGATTAAAAGACGACAGAGAAATAAAAGACAAAAAATCAAAGCTTGGATCAAAAAAAAGAGAACTTAAGCTTACTGTTTCCAGGGCTTTGAGTGATGAGATAGAGATAAGAGAAAGAAGTCTCGCCTCCGTTAAAAGAGCTAGACAAAAAGAGTTGAAGAATTCCATCAAAGAGGAAAATAAAGATAATCTAAAAAACATAAAAAGAAATGTTAATATTCCAGAGGCAATTACTGTTCGAGAACTTGCAAATCGAATGGCTGAACAATCAAGTAATGTAATCAAATTTTTATTTGATATGGGTGTTACAGTGACAATCAATCAAACTTTAGCTGCAGATACAGCAGAATATTTGGTTAAAGAATTTGGACATAATCCAATAAGAGAGGAAAAAGCTGAAGAAATAATTAAAAAGATTAAGGAGTCAAGATCTGAAAATTTAAGAAATAGACCGCCTATAGTGACTGTTATGGGGCACGTTGATCATGGGAAAACTTCAGTTCTAGATGTTTTAAGAAGTGCAAATGTTGTATCTGGTGAATTTGGTGGAATTACACAACACATTGGAGCTTACCAAATTCAAAATAAATCTAATAAGATAACATTTATAGATACCCCAGGTCATGCTGCTTTTACAGAAATGAGAGCGAGAGGTTCAAAGTTAACTGATATTGTAGTTTTGGTTGTCGCTGCTGATGATGGAGTTAAGCCACAGACAATAGAGTCTATTAAACACGCCAAAGCAGCAAAAGTTCCAATTGTGGTCGCTATAAATAAATGTGATTTACCAGAAGCTGATCCACAAAAAATAAAGAATCAATTATTGGAACATGAGTTGATCGCTGAAGAATTATCAGGAGATACTTTGATGGTTGAAATTTCAGCAAAAACAAAACTTAACTTAGATAAGTTAATTGAATCAATAACATTACAAGCTGAGATATTAGATTTGAAAACAGATTTTGAGTCTAAAGCTACAGGAACTGTTTTAGAATCAAAAATTGATGTTGGAAGAGGTCCCGTAGCAACGATAATTGTAACTTCTGGTACTTTGAAGAAAGGAGATTTCTTTGTCAGTGGTTTAAGATGGGGTAAAATAAGGGCAATTATAAACGATAAAGGAGAAAATATAGACCAAGCTTTACCTTCTACACCAATAGAAATTTTGGGAATTAATGGCCCAGCAAAATCAGGGGATGATTTCATAGTTCTTGATAATGAAAAAGAGGTAAAGAATTTGAGCGAAAATAGAGCTCAAGAAAATAAAGAAAACAAAAATCCTTTAACATTCGCAACTCAAGAATCTGCTTTTTCAGATAAGTCTGTACAAGAATTAAACCTAATATTAAAATCTGATGTCCATGGTTCATCTGAAGCTATAAAGAACGCTATTGGTCAAATTAAACATTTAGAAGTAAAACCAAAAATAATTCTAGCTGACATTGGAATGGTTACAGAAACTGATGTTACTTTAGCTAAAGCATCTAATGCAGTTTTAGTTGCTTTTAATGTAAAGCCAAGCAAAGAAGCTAAAAAGCTTGCTGAAAACGAAAAAATTAAAATTTCGTCATTTAATATTATTTATGAAGTTCTCGATTTTATAAAGCAGAGAATGTCAGGTTTACTAACACCTGATCTCAAAGAAACTGTAACGGGTACTGCTCAAATACTAGAAATATTTAAAGTCTCTGGAGCAGGAAAAGTTGCAGGATCAAAAGTAACGGAAGGGGAAATCACAAGTGTTTCAGAGGTAAGAATTATCAGAGATGGTGTTATTATCTATACTGGGAAAGTTGGAACTCTCTTTAGAGAAAAAAATCAAGTGAAACAGGTAAGCAATGGTCAAGAATGTGGTATTACTGTTAAAGATTACATAGATTTTCAAAAAAACGATACAATAGAAGCATTTAATGTTACATCTACCGCGAGGTCAATATAATGTCTGACAGAATAGGAAAACCAGTTTCGCAAAGACAGCTAAGAGTTGGTGAAATGATCAAACAGTCTTTAAGCATGATTTTTATAAGAAATGAAGCTAAGGTGCCAAAATTAGAAACTAATACAATAACAGTAACAGAAGTTAGAATGAGTCAAGATTTGAAGATTGCCAAAGCTTACGTGCTTCCACTAGGTGGAAAAAATGCAGAAGAAATAATCTGTGTGTTGAAAGAATATTCTTTCCTAATCAGAAAAATTTTGTCAAAAAAAGTGGATATGAAATTTTTACCCAAAATTCTTTTTAAAAAAGATGAGTCATTTGAATATGCGGAAAAAATTGAAAATTTAATAAAACAAACAAACAAATAAGAAAGATAAGGCATGAACAAAAAAGCACAAGAGTTGGCAACACATGATAAAGATACTGGATCTTCAGAGATCCAGATTGCATTGTTAACTGATAAAATCGAAACTCTTTCAAACCATATTAAGAAATTTAAAAAAGATAAACATTCTTCTGTTGGATTGCTTAGAGCGGTAAATAAAAGAAAAAAATTGTTAGAATACTTAAAGAGGAATAAAATAGATTCTTACAAAAATGTCCTGTCTAAATTGAATTTAAGAAAGTAAAGATCAAGACAGATAGCGCAGTATAGAACGAAACGAAACGAAACGAAATGGAAATGGAATGTTTAAGATATATAAAAAGGAAATTGAAGTAGCAGGAAAAAAAATAAGTTTAGAGACAGGAAAAATAGCAAGGCAAGCAGATGGAGCAATATTAGCGAGATGTGGTGAAACAGTTGTTTTGGCAACTGTGGTAGGAGCTAAGAAGTTAAATCCAGATATGGATTACTTCCCACTTTCTGTCAATTACCAAGAAAAATATTATGCAGCAGGAAAAATTCCTGGAGGATATTTTAAAAGAGAAGCAAGACCAACTGAAAGCGAAACATTAATCTCGAGATTAATTGATAGACCGATCAGACCATTGTTTCCTGATGAATTTAAAAATGAAGTTCAGTTATTACCAACTGTAATTTCTTACGATAAAGAAAATGAAGCAGATATTTTGTCAATTATTGCATCATCTGCAGCCTTAGCTATATCAGGAATGCCATTTATGGGTCCCGTTGGAGCTTCTAGAGTTGGGTATGTTGATGGAAAATATGTTTTAAATCCCTCAAAAATTGAACTGGAAAAGTCAAAATTAGATTTAGTTGTAGCAGGTACAAAAGATGCAGTACTTATGGTTGAGTCTGAGGCAAGTGGATTAACAGAGGAAGAAATGTTAAACGCAGTTAAATTTGGTCACGAAGGTTTTGTTCCAGTAATTAAAATGATAGAGGAACTTGCAAAAGAATGTAGAAAACCAGAATGGACTGTTGAAAAGAAAGATCTTTCTGAAGTAAAGAAAAAACTTGAAGAAGCCTTCACAGAAGATCTTAAAAAAGCTTTTGCTACAAGAGATAAGCAAGATAGATCAAATCAAATTTCAGAAATCACAGATAAAGCTAAAAAGCTTTATGAAGAAAATGAAAATTATACTGATCTTGATGTGAATTCTGAACTTAAAAACTTGGAAAAAACTATAGTAAGAACAGATATTCTAAAAAATAAAAATAGAATTGATGGTAGAGGTTTATCTGATGTTAGGCCAATTTCGTGTGAGGTTGGTATTTTACCAAGAACACATGGTTCTGCTTTATTTACCAGAGGAGAAACGCAAGCAATTGTAACAGCGACTTTAGGCACATCTGATGATGAACAGAGAATTGAGAGTCTAGACGGATTGCAAAGAGAAAGATTTATGCTTCATTATAACTTTCCACCTTTTTCTGTAGGTGAGACAGGAAGAATAGGAACTGGAAGAAGAGAAATAGGACATGGTAAATTAGCATGGAGAGCGATTCATTCTTCATTACCATCAAAAGAGGCATTTCCTTATACTTTTAGAGTAGTTTCTGAAATTACTGAGTCTAATGGCTCGTCCTCAATGGCAACGGTTTGTGGAACTTCACTTGCGTTAATGGATGCAGGCGTGCCTATTAAAGAACCAGTTGCAGGTATAGCAATGGGATTAATAAAGGAAGGTGACGACTTTAGTGTTTTATCAGATATTTTAGGTGATGAGGATCATTTAGGTGATATGGATTTTAAAGTTGCTGGAACTAAGGATGGAATTACCTCTCTTCAAATGGATATCAAAATTACGGGTATTACTTTTGAAATTATGGAGCAGGCATTAAGCCAGGCTAAAGATGGAAGAGTTCATATCTTAGGAGAAATGAATAAAGCATTATCAGCTTCAAGAGCAGATGTTGGAAAACATACTCCAAAAATGGAAAAAATTAACGTTGATAAAAAAGACATTGCTGGTGTGATTGGAAAAGGTGGGGCAACGATAAGAGAGATAGTTGAAAAATCAGGTGCAAAAGTAGATGTGAATGATGAAGGAGTTGTAACAGTTGCTGCTCCAGACGAAGAGTCTAGAAACATCGCTATGCAAATGATTAAAGATATCACTGCAAAAGCTGAATTAAACAAAATATATTCAGGTAAAGTTATGAAGATTATGGAGTTTGGTGCTTTTGTGAATTTCTTAGGAAAGCAAGATGGACTTGTTCATATTTCAGAACTTGCAGATAAAAGAGTAGCTAAAGTTACTGATGTTGTTAAAGAAGGCGATGAAGTAAAAGTTAAAGTGATTGGTTTTGATAGAGGTAAAGTTAAACTTTCGATGAAACAAATTAATGATTAACTATTAATTGATTTTAATTTTTTTTGTTGCAGGGTTCCACTGAGTTACCACTAATTCTAAGATCTTTCTTCCTTTTTTATCATGAATGGCTTTAGCAGCCCATTCAATCTCTTCTCTGTGTTCTCTTGAAACGATAATTGCTCTTGTTCTTTTTTCTTTTGCAAGATTTTCTGTAACCCAACCTACATATCTCATTGTTTGTCCAACTGCTTTATCTGAGTTATGTCTTTTTTTAAATTCAACTACAACATAATTTCCATCTTTATCTTTGCATAATAAATCTATTTCCCCTACACGGAAGGTATTTGTATTAAATTTAAAACCATTTGGTACAACTTTTAAGCCTCTCTCTATTGCCTCAGGATTTTTTGCATACCAATTATGCATTTGAATTTCATTTTCATAATTTTCTTCAAACTCTTTTGAATTTCTAGATCTTCTTAAATTAGGTGAAGATTTATAAATTTTTAAAGCTTCATCTTTGTATTTTTTTACACCAGAAAACCCTTTTTTTTCATAGTATTCTAAAGCTTCTTCTTTAGTCAATTTTCTATCTAAATCTCCATAAAATTCCATCCAATCTTGTTTAGAATGAAAGTTTATTAGTTCAAAATTTTTAGAAAATTCTTCAAACAATTTTATTGCATTAACTTTTTTTTTAAGAAAAATTTTTTCATTTTTCTGATTTACATAATCAAGATCGTTCACAAGAAAATTTATGGTATAGTTTGAACATCCGTATATTTTTGTATACATAGAACCTCCCCGAGCTGAAATTCTAATATCAGCTAGTCTTTTTATTATTTGATCTTGATAATTTTGATTTAATTTTCTCCACTCATAAATACTATTTATCGTTTTCTCAACTTCATTAGATTTTTCAATTCTAGACACAAATAGATTAAACTCTTTTTTAGTTATATAATTTTCTTTAATATCAATTAATATCTTAATAAGTATTGCATGAGGAACTATGTTACATCCTAAGAAATCTGTACCTCTGTAGTTTGGATTGTAAATCATAAATTTCCATAATTGCTGTTGTTTCAATCTTCCAAAATCAGCATAGCGTAAATAATTATATCCTACAGGTGTGATGTAAATTTTATTTGTTGCTTCATCCCAGTACATTAAACCAAAGCGTGTCATTACCCTTGTTAAGCCCCTTACAAGAGCGCTACTTGTACTTTGGCCTTTGTCTTTATATGGCTTTATTAAACCTTCTTTAATAAGTTCTTTTTTTATATTTCCTTGATTTTTTGTCCAAGACTGTCCCTCAAACTTTTTGAAAATTTCTAGCATCAATAAGGCTTCCGCCTCATCTAAATCCCTTTTATGTACCTGCCAATAAGATTTTTGATTATTATAATTTGAAATAAACTTTTTCCAATTTGAATCCATCAGAATAATTTTGATTGAGTTTTTTTTCCATTAGAAACTTTTCTACCAAAAGTTCTTTGTTTATTTTTTTCACCAATTTTAGTTTTATCCTCTTCTGATGTTTTTTTCTTATATGTGTGATTAATTTCGTGCTGTAATTCATTCAACTCTTCTTTAGATAAATGTTTTGAATTTCCAACCAAGTAATTTACTGGCTCACCCTCTTTTGCATTATAAATTCTTCCTTTTGCGTATTCAATATAGCTTGGCTCATTATCTATTCCAATAAATCTTCTTCTCATTTTTTTTGCTACTACACAAGTTGTTCCAGTTCCCACAAATGGATCTAAGACAATATCCCCCTCAAATGATTTTATGGCTCCATAGGTAAACATTTTTATTAACCTCGCAGGTAATTTTTCTGGAAAAGGTGCGGGGTGATTTTTTAATCTTTTTACATCTTGAGGATACATAAACCAAATTTGCTGAATTAAGTCTGTCCATTCTTTTTGTTTAATCTTATTTGCTTCTTTTACATAATCAGGTCTTTTTTTGGATTTTCCTTTTTTAGAGTAAACATTTATAAATTCTACGGTATTATTCTCTAACAAATTTCCCGGGTATGGATAGCTACCAAACATAAGTTTAGAGGTTTGCTTTTGCCAAATATAAAGACTAAATAAGTTCAGTTTAAGATTTTCTAAAATAGTCTTTTCAATATCGTTATTAATATTTTTAATGTGTCTTGTATCTTGTTTAATTATATCCTGAGGTATTGGTAAAATTGGAGTGTTGATAACTAATTTACTGTTTGGCTTCAACACTCGTTCACACTCTGTCCAAACATCTAATAAGAATTTTAAATATCTTTCATATGTAAAATTTTTATTTTTTTCGTATTCAACGGCATTCCAATACGGGGGACTTGTTACTATAAGATCAATTGTTTCATCTTCAATCTTTTTAAGAAAATTTATGCTGTCAGCTTTATGTACTTTATTTATTAAATCTTCCATTAAGATTTTATTACGTCATATTTTTTGGATCTGGCATTCCAACTTTGTTATATCCAGCATCTACATAGTGAATTTCACCTGTAACTCCATTAGCAAGTTCACTTAATAAATATAATGCTGAATTTCCAACATCATGAATATCAACGTTTCTTTTTAAAAACGAGTGATCTTCATTCCATTTATATAAAAATTTTGCATCTCCTATAGCAGAAGCTGCTAAAGTTTTAATAGGGCCTGCACTTATTGCATTTACCCTCATGCCTTTGGTGCCTAAATCTCGAGCTAAATATTTAACACTGGCCTCAAGAGCAGATTTACAAACACCCATTACATTATAGTTTGGAATTGCCTTAGTAGATTCATAAGTCAAAGTTAATAAACTTCCACCTTGTTTCATTACCTTGGAAGCTTCTTTTGCTACTTCAGTGAATGAAAAGCATGAGATTAACATGCTTCTTAAAAAGTTTTCTCTAGTTGTATTTAAATATTCACCTGATAACTCTGATTTATCAGAGAATGCAACAGCATGAACTACAAAATCAATTTCACCCCATTGGGATTTAATATTTTCGAATAATTTTTCTATCTCTTCTTTTTTTTCAACATCACAGCTAAATGTAACATTTGAATTTAATTTTTCTGCTAAAGGAATTACTCTTTTTTTAAGAGCGTCACCTAAGTAGGTAAATGCAAGCTCTGCTCCAGCTTCGGCTAGTTTTTGAGAAATACCCCAGGCAATAGATCTCTCATTAGCAACACCCATGATCAATCCCTTTTTGCCTTTCATTAAACTCATGACTAAACCTTTTCAAAAATTAGAGCTGCATTAGTTCCACCAAACCCAAAACTGTTTGACATTACTGTATTTAAAGCTACTCCTGTTTCAGTCTTAGCGACTATCGGGAATTTTTTTGCTTCATCATCCATTTCACTAATATTTGCAGAGCCAGCAATAAAATTATTTTTCATCATAATTAAACAATATATTGCCTCATGAACAGATGCTGCTCCTAACGGATGTCCTGAAAGAGATTTAGTTGAACTAATCCTTGGAATTTCTGATCCAAAAGTCTCTTTTACAGCATTTAACTCTGTAATATCTCCAACAGGAGTAGATGTTCCATGTGTGTTTATGTAATCAATTTTATTTTTTGCTGTCGCCATAGCCATTTTCATACATCTAACGGCTCCTTCACCTGAGGGTGCCACCATATCGTACCCATCTGAAGTAGCTCCGTAACCAGTTAATTCTGCATATATTTTTGCACCTCTGGCTTTAGCGTGTTCATACTCCTCAAGAACAAGTACTCCCCCTCCACCGGCAATAACAAAACCATCTCTTGTTTTGTCGTAAGCTCTTGATGCTGTTTTAGGAGTATCATTATATTTTGATGATAATGCAGTCATAGCATCAAACATTGCAGTCATCGCCCAATGAATTTCCTCACTACCACCAGCAAATACAACATCTTGTTTACCCATTTGAATCAATTCCATAGAATTTCCTATACAGTGTCCGCTTGTTGCACAAGCTGAACTCATTGTATAGTTAGTTCCTTTTATCTTAAAGGGGACAGCGAGTGTTGCGGAGGCTGTACTTGCCATTGTCCTTGGAACAATAAAAGGTCCCATCAATTTAGGAGTTTTTGCTCTAGTTTTATCAGCAGCCAATATAACATTTTCTATTGAAGGTCCTCCAGAACCCATAACTATACCAGTTTTAAAATTACTTATTTCTTTTTCCTCTAATCCAGAGTCTTTAATAGCTTCTTTCATTGCTATATAGTTGTATGCAGAGCCAGACCCCATAAACCTGATAGTCTTCCGATCTACATGATCTTCAAGTTTTATTTTTGGTTTGCCATGGACATGACTTTTTAAGTTATGTTCTTTATATTCTTCAGAATATGAAATTCCTGATTTTGAATTTAATAGAGATTGATAAACTTCTTCTTGATTATTACCTAAGCAAGATATTATTCCCAATCCAGTAATTACTACTCTTCTCATTATTTAAACAATCCTACTTTTAAATTTTCAGCTGAGTAAATTTTTTTTCCATCAGCTAGCACTAACCCGTTAGCTAATCCTACGGTTGTACCTCCAGGTGACATAATTTTTTTCATTTCAATTTCATATTTTACTAATTTAATATTTTGTAAAACTTCTCCTGTGAATTTTACAGTCCCAACACCTAAAGCTCTTCCTTTCCCTGGATTTCCAATCCAACCCAAATAAAAACCAACTAATTGCCACATAGCATCAAGACCTAAACATCCAGGCATAACAGGATCCTCTTTAAAATGACAGTCAAAAAACCAAAGGTCTTTCTTAATATCTAGCTCAGCTTCAAGAGAACCTTTATTAAAGCTTCCTTTATTATCATTAATTTCAGTTATTCGGTCAAACATCAACATTGGTGGAAGTGGTAGCTTTGCATTACCTTTGCCGAATAATTCGCCATTAGCACAATTAATTAACTCATTGTATGAGTATGAATTTTTTTTCATAAAAATAAGTAATCATATTTACTTGATTTTAAAATGATATAATATAATTATAATACTAGTTTAAAACAATTTTAACTAACAATATGTTTAAACTGTGAAATATTTAGAAAAATTAAGAAATTCTGGATTAAGACCAACAAAACAAAGACTTCAAATATGTGAGGTTCTATTTAATACCAATAAAACCTTTCATTTCACAATAAATGATTTATCAGAAAAAATCAAAAAACAGACAAGTAAAAAAATTTCTTTAGCAACGCTTTACAATACAGTTCATGCCTTTGAAAAAAAAGGATATTTAAAGCAAATTCCAATAAATTCTAGTCAAACTTATTTTGATACTAATGTTACTGAACATCATCACTTTTATGATCTAAAAGAAGAGAAATTAATTGATTTAAAAAACTCAGATGTCGGGCCGATAAATATTCTTAAAAAAATTAATGGAAAAAAAATTAAATCTGTTGAAGTCCTTGTAAAGCTTGAGGATTAATTTTTCTAAAATAATTAGCGTCATTTTTATACAATTGACACCTTTTTAGAATCATTATAAACTATTCTTATCATCCATTTATAAAGGAGGAACATTAATGAGTACTGAAAATTTTAAAAATAAATCGTTTAAATATAATGAGCTAAGCAAATGTCCGTTTACAGGAGCAGGCACTCCTGCAAAATTTTCTGCAGGTAGAGGACAAACAAACAGAGATTTTTGGCCAAATAGCTTAAATCTAAAAATACTAAGTCAGCACTCAAATTTATCTAACCCTATGGATAAGAAATTTAATTACTCAAAAGAATTTAAAAAATTAGATTTTAAAGCTCTCAAAAAAGATTTGAAAAAATTGATGACAGACTCTCAGGAATGGTGGCCAGCAGATTACGGTCATTACGGTCCATTATTTATTAGATTGGCATGGCACGCTGCAGGGACTTACAGAACTGGAGACGGCAGAGGGGGAGCTGGGACTGGAAATCAAAGATTTGCACCCTTAAACTCTTGGCCAGATAACGTAAATTTAGATAAAGCAAGATTACTTTTATGGCCAATCAAACAGAAATATGGAAAAAAAATCTCGTGGGCAGATTTATTTATTTTAGTTGGTAACGTGGCATTAGATTCTATGGGATTTAAAACATTTGGTTTTGGAGCTGGAAGAGAAGATATTTGGGAACCTGAGGATGATATATATTGGGGCTCTGAAAAAGAAATGTTGGGTGTAGAAAGATATAGTGGAAAAAGAGATTTAGAACAGCCTTTGGGTGCATCACATATGGGATTAATTTATGTAAACCCCCAAGGACCAGATGCTAATCCAGATCCGTTGCTAGCAGCTCACGATATAAGAGAAACATTTGGTCGAATGGCTATGAATGATTATGAAACAGCTGCTTTAGTTGCAGGCGGACATACTTTTGGTAAATCTCACGGTGCTGCACCTGAGTCACACAAAGGTCCAGATCCTGAAGCATCAAAAATTCAAGATCAAGCAACTGGATGGAACAGTGGTTATAAATCAGGTAAAGGTATAGACACAATAAGCAGTGGAATAGAGGGTGCATGGACACAGAACCCAATCAAATGGGACATGGGCTATTTGGATTGTCTCTATGGACACGAGTGGGAACTTACGAAAAGTCCAGCTGGTGCTCACCAATGGACACCAAAGAAAAATGGTCAAGAAATCAAAATGGTACCAGATGCTCATGACAAAAATGTTTTACATCCACCAATGATGCAAACAACAGATATTTCATTAAAAGTTGATCCAAGTTATGGACCAATTACAAAACATTTTCATGAAAATCCAAAAGAGTTTCATGATGCATTTGCAAGAGCATGGTTTAAATTAACCCATCGAGATATGGGTCCAAAAGCTTGTTACTTAGGAGGAGACGTCCCTAAAGAGGAACTAATATGGCAAGATCCAATAGATAAACCAAAATATAAGTTAAAAACAAAAGATGTAAGTCAATTAAAGTCTATTATCTCTAAATCAAAAATATCTATTTCAGATTTAGTTTCTACAGCTTGGGCTTCAGCATCTACATTTAGAGGCTCTGATAAAAGAGGTGGAGCCAATGGTGCAAGGATTATGTTAGAACCTCAAAAAAATTGGGAAGTAAACAATCCTGATAAATTATCAAAAGTCATTACAGCTTTAAAAAAGATTAAAAATAAATTTGATAATAAAAAAAAGAGTGTATCTATGGCTGATTTAATTGTTTTAGCTGGTGGTGTTGGTATTGAAATGGCAGCTAAAAAAGCTGGATCAAAAATTAATGTTCCATTTTCTCCAGGTAGAGGAGATGCAAAACAAGAACAGACAGATATAAACTCATTTAATTTACTAGAACCTAAGTCAGATGGTTTTAGAAACTATCTTAAAAATGAGACCTCAATTATTTCAGCAGAAGAGAAGTTAATTGACAAGGCTCAACTTATGGGTCTAACTGCCCCAGAAATGACTGTTTTGATAGGAGGAATGCGAGTTTTAGATACTAATTATGACAGCTCAAATCATGGAGTTTTTACAAAAAAACCTGGTTCACTTACCAACGATTTTTTCACAAATTTGTTAAGTATGAACACAACATGGAAAGAAACAGATAAATCTGAGCAAACTTTTGAGGGCTTCGATAGAAAAACAAGAAAAAGCAAATGGAAAGGAACAAGAGTAGATCTGATTTTTGGTTCAAACTCACAATTAAGAGCTTTAGCAGAAGTCTATGCATGTGATGATTCGCAAGATAAATTTATTAAAGATTTTGTAGCAGCATGGGTAAAAGTTATGAATGCTGATAGATTTGATCTTAAATTAAATTAATAAAATATGGAAACCGCATTAAACACTCCCAAAGTATCTTTCGAAGACTTTTATGAAGTACCTAATCTTAAATTTGATATTAATAGACTTAGAAAAGATTTAGAACTAATCTTAAAAGAAAAAAAATTTAATTCACCAGGTGTTACACATTTTGGTGCGATCCCATTAAATCAGATTCCAAACGACGTGAATTCAATTAATGGAAATAATATTAGAGGTAAATACTGGACAATAGCGGACGAAAGTGGAAAAGAAGTATCTAGAGACGTTGATATAGATGAATCGAAATATACACAACTTTTACCAGAGTTTGAGAAAACTTATTTTAAAGAAGTTTATGAGACATTATGTAAAAGATTTAAGCTTGGAAGAGTAAGACTTTTGCTAAAAGAACCAAGGTCAACTCTTAGCTGGCATAAAGACCCTGAATGTAGATTGCATGTTCCAATTATTACAAATCAAGGTTGCTCAATGGTAATTGAAAATGTTGCTAAACACTTACCAGCTGACGGTAAAGTGTGGATTACAAATAACACCAAATATCACAATTTCTTTAACGGAGGAGAACAATCTAGAATACATTTAGTGGCATGTGTTTTAGATAGTCCTTTTGAGTAAATGGTCGAAGTTACAAAAGGTATATTTGAAGCAAGTAAAGAAATATATTCTAATAATAGAGGGTCAATATTACGAACAATCGTTTATACTGTTGGTCATTTTGCAATAGCAATAACAGTTTTAATGCTCGTTGCAGATGTATCTTTTATGATTGCTCTTACTGACGCCATAGTTGAACCTATTGCAAATTCTGTTTGGTATTTTATTTTAGATAAATGGTGGGCAAGTAAATCTAAAAAATAATCATTGAGAATGATTACTATTAAAAACAAATAATCCCATAAAAAAATTTTTTTTTGCAAACAATTATCATTTGCATGTTTTTTTCTTGAAGTTTATTTTTTTGTAATTATTTTTTTTAAATATGATACTAGAAAATTTTAATTGTAAAAAGTGTGGACTTACAATTGCATCTACTTGTTCAAAATGTGACAGAACTGTAGATGTAAGAGTTTTAGATGATGGATGTATTGTGCAGCTAACCAAATGTGGGGATTGTGCAAATGTGCCTGTTATAAAAGACGTTTGTTCACAGCAAAAATAGTTTTATAGAATTTTATATTAATAAATCTTTCCCCAAAGATTTTTATTATTTATCCATCCACCGTATTTATCACTTTTTACTTTGCACCATTTTTCACTACATTTAATAATCAAGAGGACTCTTCCTCTTTTTATATTGGCCAATGGTTCTGAAAAATTAGATGGTTTTTTAAAAAGCACTATATCAGATCTAGGAATTACCGAACTTACATCTTTTAATTGTGAAATATGTATCCAACCACTATTATTTTTAAAATCAATTATTCTTCTAAAATTCTCTTTTTTATCAATTTGTTTTACTGGAAGATTAATTTTTTTGTAAATGTACTTTATTGGCGAGTCAAAACCTGGTCCATATCTAACATTAACCTTATTTTTTTTTAA
>CACPJN010000011.1:0-22191 GCA_902634235.1 uncultured Pelagibacteraceae bacterium | reverse complement strand
GAAGTGGAAACAGATTATTGGAAAAGTATTCTTAAGGAATTGATTCTAGATCATCATAAAGAAACAAATTCTAATTTATCAAAACACATAATAGCAAATTTTGATGAAGAAATTAAGAACTTCTTGCAAGTCTGTCCAAAAGAAATGATCGATAAGTTAAAAAATCCGATTTCTTTAAATCCAAAAATTAAAGAAGTTAGTTGATAATTTTTTTTAGCTCTTTTTCCAATATCTTTATACATTTAGGAGATGAAAGACTATGATCTCCATTTTTAATAATAACAAGTTTCTTCTCTGCGTTACTAAAAATTTTAAGGATTTTTCTTGAAAAAGAGATGGGAACAACTTCATCTTTCTGACCATGAATCATTGTTACTTTTAATTTTGCTCTAATCTTTTTTTCTAAAACTTTATTTTTTCTCCCATCTTTAATCAGTTGATGAGTTATTGGATAAATGTAATCTCCATGTTTGAGATTATAAATTCCAGTTTTTATTAATTCTTTTTTGATTTTTTTTGAGAATTTTTTCCACATCAATTTTTCTAAAAATTCAGGAGCTGATCCAATTCCTAAGAAGCCTTTAATTTGTTTTTCAAAAAATTTGAACTGATTTAAAGATATCCACGAACCCATGCTTGAACCAACTAAAATAAATTTATTTTTCTTAATTAATTCTTTAATTAAAAATTTAGTTTCATTTGACCATTTTGATATATTTCCTTTGGTAAATTTTCCTGATGACTTACCATGACCAGAGTATTCAAGCGCTAGAAAACCTATCTTATTTCTTTTTGCAAAATTAAAAAATGTTTTAGGTTTTTTTCCCTCTAAATCTGACATAAAACCGTGTAAAAAAACAACATAGTCACTGTTTTTTTGTCCATTCATTAAGTATCTTATTTTTTTAGATTTTGTTAATTTCAAGTATTTAAAGTTCGTCATTAAAGTTTATTAGTTTTATCTATTATTATATAATCATATCAAATGTCATCTAATATAAAAGTTTTACAAGTTATACCAAAATTAGGCTACGGGGGTGCAGAGACTGGTTGTTATGACATTGCTCATTACTTAGCAGAAAATAATTGTAAATCTTTTATAGTAACTAGTGGCGGAGAATTATTGAAGTTTATCAATAAAAAAAAGGTAAAAGTTATTAGATTACCTGTGAACAGTAAAAATCCAATTTTAATTTTAATAAATGCAATTATCTTAGTTGGAATAATTTTATTTTTTAATATTTCAATAGTCCACGCGAGAAGTCGTGCACCAGCTTGGTCTTGTTTATTAGCAACAAAATTGACTTGTAGAAAATTTGTTACAACATTTCATGGCACTTACAATTTTATTGGGTCAATTAAAAAAATTTATAATTCTGTTATGGTAAGATCAGATTTAATTATTGCAGGATCTAACTTTATATTTTCACATATTAAAGACCACTATTCAAAATATTTAGATCCAAAGAAAAAATTTTTAGTAATATTTCGAGGTATTAATGTCGATTATTTTGATCCAACAACAAAATTAGAGAGCGAAGAAAAAAAACTTCTTCAAAAATGGGAAATTAATAAAGAAAAAAAAATTATTTTGGTGCCAGGTAGGCTTACGTCTTGGAAAGGACATGAACTGCTGATTGAAGCAATTAATTTGGTTAATGTTGAATTAGGTTATGAAGCTTTTCATGTTATTATACTAGGAAGCGATCAGGGTAGAAATTTATATAAAAAAAAACTAATTCGTTTAACTGAGCAATACCGTTTGACCAATCAAATTAAATTTATAAATCATTGTAAAGATATGGCCTTGGCTTACAAAGTTTCTGACATAGTTATTTCTCCTTCAATTGAACCCGAAGCATTTGGAAGAGTAGCAGTTGAAGCGCAATCTATGGAAAAATTAATCATAGCTAGCAATATCGGTGGTTCAAATGAGACAATAATTGATGAAAAATCTGGTTTTCTATTTGAATCTGGTAATCCAAATTCTTTGAGTAAAAAAATTCTCAAAGTTATAACTATGGATGAAACTTCTCTTAAATTATTAGGTCAACAGGGTAGAAAAAACGTTATTAAAAAATTTAATGTTGAAAAAATGTGTTTTTCTACTTATTCAGAGTATAAAAGATTATTAAATGCCTAATATAACACTACCTGATGGAAAAAATCTAACCTTTTCAAAAGAAGTCACAGGATTAGAAATCGCTGAGAAGATAAGTAAGTCATTATCTAAACAAGCTTTAATAATGAGCGTTAATGGAGAACTAAAAGATTTGTATTTTTCTATAAATAAGGATTCTTTAGTAAAAATTTTTACTTCTAAAGATCCCGAGGGATTAGAAGTTATTAGGCATGACGCTGCACATATTATGGCAATGGCTGTGCAAGAGTTATATCCTGGTACGCAAGTGACGATTGGACCAGTAATTGAAAATGGTTTCTATTACGATTTTGCACGAAAAGAACCATTTACTGAGGATGACTTAAAAAAAATTGAAAAAAGAATGGCAGAAATAATTGATAAAGATATCAAAACAAGAAGAGAAGTTTGGAAAAGAGAAAAAGCAATTGATCATTTCAAAAAAATCGGAGAAAAATATAAAGCTGAAATAATAGAGAGTATTCCTCAAGACGAGGAGCTATCTGTTTATTATCATGGTGAGACGTGGCATGATTTATGCAGAGGTCCTCACCTTTTATCATCCGGTAAAATTGGCAAGGCTTTTAAACTAACAAAAGTCGCAGGAGCTTACTGGCGTGGAGACTCAAAAAATGAAATGTTACAGAGAATTTATGGAACAAGTTGGGCGTCAAAAAAAGATTTAGATGATTATTTAAATAGAATCCAAGAAGCTGAAAAAAGAGATCATAGAAAACTTGGAAAAGAAATGGATTTATTTCATTTTAGAGAAGAAAGCCCAGGGTCTGTTTTCTGGCACGAGAAGGGATGGACTCTATTTCAAAAGTTAATAAATTACATGAAAATGAAACAAGACATTGCAGGTTATAAAGAAATAAACACGCCAGAAGTTTTAGATAGAAGTTTGTGGGAAAAATCTGGTCATTGGGAAAAATTTGGAGCAAATATGTATACATCAACTACTCCAGATGAAAAAATATTTGCTATAAAGCCAATGAATTGTCCTGGTTGTATTGAGGTTTTTAATCAAGGTCTTAAAAGTTATAAAGATTTACCGTTGAAAATGTCTGAGTTTGGAAAAGTCCATCGTTATGAGCCCTCTGGTGCACTTCATGGTCTTCTGAGAGTAAGAGCATTCACACAGGATGATGCCCATATATTTTGTACTGAAGATCAAATTACAAAGGAATGTTTAACTGTAACTGATTTAATCTTAGAAATTTATAGGGATTTAGGTTTTGAAAATGTTATTCTCAAATACTCTGATAGACCAGAGACAAGAGTTGGAGATGATGACGTCTGGGATAAAGCAGAAGCAGCTTTATTAGAAGCAGTAAAAGCTACTAAATTAGAATATTCTATTAATAAAGGCGAAGGTGCATTTTATGGACCTAAAATTGAGTTTGTATTAAGAGATGCTATAGGAAGAGATTGGCAATGTGGAACTTTGCAGGTGGATTTCAATTTACCAGGTAGATTAGGTGCTACTTACGTAGATAAAGATGGAACAAAAAAGGTTCCAGTGATGTTACATAGAGCATTGTTTGGATCGCTCGAAAGATTTATTGGTATTTTAATTGAGAATTACGCAGGAAAATTTCCATTTTGGATTTCACCATTACAAATAGTTGTGATTCCTATTTCAAAAGATTTTGAAGATTATGCTGCAGAAGTATCAAATAAGATTAAACAAGCTGGAATGAGTTCAAAAGTTGATTTAAAGAATCACAACTTGAATTATAAAATCAGAGAACATTCACTCGCAAAAGTCCCAATTTTATTAATTTGTGGTAAAAAAGAAGTTGACAGTAACTCAGTAACCATTAGAAGGTTGGATTCAGATAAACAAGAAAATATGGAATTAAATTTATTTTTAAAAACATTCTCTGCTTTAAATAAAGCATCTTCAAATTAAGTGGCAGATTTTAAGCAAAATTATTTTCAACGAAGAACTAAAGATCGTGGTCCTAGATCTAATAACAGGATCTCTTCGCCTGAGGTTCAAGTAATTGCAAATGATGGTGAAAATTTAGGTATTCTTAACACGAATGAAGCAATTACAATGGCAAAGAACCAAGGATTAGATTTGATCGAAATTGCACCTAACGCAAATCCTCCTGTCTGTAAAATTATGGACATGGGAAAATTCAAATACGATGCTCAAAAAAAAGCTAATCTTGCAAAAAAGAAACAAAAAATTGTTTCTTTAAAAGAAATTAAAATGCGACCAGTGACAGAAACCCACGATTATGAGTTTAAAGTTAAAAACGCAAAAAAATTTATTGCTAAAGGCGATAAAGTTAAATTCACAATTAGATTTAGAGGTAGAGAGTTACAACACTCACATTTAGGAAATGAACTTATGACAAAGATAAAAGAGGACATGAAAGATATTGGAAAGGTTGAATTACACCCTAAATTTGACGGCAAACAAATGATAATGGTAATACAGCCAATATAGCCTTTTAATATTAGTTGTAAATCAAAAGCTTTCTTTGTATAAACTCGTCCAATTATGCCTAAATTAAAAACTAAAAGCTCAGCTAAAAAACGTTTCAAAATATCTGCTAGAGGAAAGGTAATTATGGCTCAAGCTGGTAAAAGACATGGCATGATTAAACGTACAAATTCACAGATTAGAAAATTAAGAGGTACTACTACGATGACAAAACAAGACGGAAAAATAGTTAAATCGTATATGCCTTATAGTTTAAGAGGTTAAAATGGCGAGAGTAAAAAGAGGTGTCACAAGCCGAGCAAAGCATAAGAAAGTTTTAAAGGCAGTCAAGGGTCAATGGGGCCGAAGAAAGAACACAATCAGAGCCGCCAAGCAGGCGATGGAAAAAGCAATGCAGTATGCATATAGAGATCGAAGAAATAAGAAAAGAGATATTAAGTCTCTATGGATACAAAGAATAAATGCTGGTGTTAGAGCAGAGGGAATGACTTACTCTAAATTTATTAACGGACTTAGCAAATGTGGAATAAAAATGGATAGAAAAATTCTAGCAGAAATAGCCTATGATAGTCCAGAAGCCTTTAAAACTATTGTCCAAAAAGCACAATCTGCTTTAAATTAATCTTCACTATTGTTTTATTTCGCTGAAGAAATAATCTGTAAAAATGTCTGATCTAAAAAAAATAAGAGACGAATTTATCCAAAAATTAAAAAGTAAGTTAGATCTATTAGAACTAAATCAAATTAAATCAGATCTATTTGGCAAAAATGGGCTGGTTTCATCTCAATTTAAAAAGATAGGAACTATTGATTTCTCAGAAAGAAAAAAATTTGCATCTGATTTGAATGTAATTAAGGATGAACTTCAGGATCTTATTAATTTGAAAATAAATGAAATACAAAAAGCAAATATCAATGAAAAATTGGAAAAAGAAAAAATTGATGTTACTTTACCAGAGCGATCTTTTGTAGGGGGCAAAATTCATCCTGTATCACAAACAATTGATGAAATATCTTCTATATTTTCTGAAATAGGTTTCAATGTAGAGGAGGGACCAGATGTTGAAAATGAATATAATAATTTTACTGCTTTAAATACTCCAGACAATCATCCAGCAAGAGATATGCATGATACATTTTATCTTGATGATAAAAAAGAGAGATTATTACGTACTCACACGTCCCCTGTTCAAATTAGAACAATGTTAAAAGACAAACCCCCTTTTAAAATAATCGCGCCTGGCAGAACATACAGATCGGATAGTGACCAAACACATTCACCAATGTTTCACCAAGTTGAAGGTCTTCATATAGATAAAAATATAAATATGGGTCATTTAAAAGGTTGTTTGAATTATTTTATCAAAGAATTTTTTGAAGTAAAAAAAATAAAGATGAGATTTAGGCCAAGTCATTTTCCCTTCACAGAACCGTCTGCCGAAGTTGATATTGGATATGAAATCAAAGATGGAAAAATTCTTATAGGAGAAGGTAATCAGTGGTTAGAAATACTAGGTTGTGGGATGGTTCATCCAAATGTTTTAAAAAATGTAAAAGTCAATCCAACTAAGTTTCAAGGTTATGCGTTTGGAATAGGAATAGATAGATTAGCGATGTTAAAATATGGAATTAATGACCTGAGAGCTTTTTTTGATTGTGATTATAGATGGTTAAATCATTTTGGTTTTGATCCTTTAGACGTACCTACGAACTATAGAGGCTTAAGCAGATGAAAATCACATTTGATTGGTTAAAAGATCATTTAAAGACTAATTTCAAAGAAAAAAATCTTTTAAAACAACTTACTAATATAGGACTGGAGGTAGAAAGCGTAGAAAGTCTCCAATCTGATAACCAATTATTTAAAGTCGCTAAAATTACCAAGATAGAAAAACATCCAAATGCAGATCGACTTAAAGTTTGTGATGTAAACGTTGGTGAAAAAGAGCTTAAAAAAGTTGTGTGTGGTGCCGATAATGCAAGTGAAGGACTTATTACCATATATGCACCTCCGGGTGCGATTATCCCGAAGACTAACACAAAATTAGAAATAGCAAAAATTAGAGGTGTAACTTCTTACGGAATGCTTTGTTCCGAATTTGAATTAAATTTATCTGATGAAAGTGATGGTATTATCGAATTATCAAAAAAATATGAAAAAAATATTGGTAAAAGTTATTTTTCAAAATCAAAATCTAATCTTATTGATTTATCCATTACACCTAATCGACCAGATTGTCTTGGTGTGAAAGGAATAGCTAGAGATCTTGCAGCTTCAGGTTTTGGAAAGTTAATAGTCCCCAAAGAAAAGCAAATAAAATTAAAAACAAAACAAACATTAAAAGTTAAAATTAATAAGGAGAAAGGGCAAGGATGTAGTGCGTTTGGTAGTTGTTTAATTACTAATGTAAAAAATACTGAGAGTCCTCGATGGCTCAAAGATAGATTAATTTCGGTTGGTCAAAAACCTATTTCAGCTATTGTTGATATAACAAATTATGTGATGCTTGATATGAATCGACCATTACACGCTTATGATGCTGACAAAATTGAAAAAGGAATAACCGTGAGAAACTCAAAATCTGGAGAAAAATTCACTGCACTGGACAATAAAATTTATAAATTAGAAAAAGGTATGTGCGTTATAAGTGATAACAAAGGAGTTTTAGGATTAGGTGGAATTATTGGGGGCACCAGATCAGGCACAGAATTTGATACAAAAAATATATTGTTAGAGTCCGCTTATTTCGATCCAGGATCAATTAGGAGTACTGCAAAAAGATTGAATTTAGATACAGATGCTAAATTTAGATTTGAGAGAGGAATTGATCCATTATCCATCGAAACTGGTTTAAAGAAAGCAGCATTACTAATACATGAAATTTGTGGTGGCGAAGTTAGTAAAATCAACATCCAAAAAATTGAGTCTTATAAAAGTAAAACTATAAACTTTGATGTAAATTCTTTTGAAAATATAGTTGGATTTAAAATTTCCGAAAAAGAGATGAAAAGAATTTTGACTGATCTTGGTTTTGTGATCAAAAAAGAAAAAAAATTATTAAAGCTGACAGTTCCTTCTTGGAGACCAGATATTTCACAGCAAATAGATATTATTGAAGAGTTGGTAAGAATTAGTGGTTATGAAAAAATAAAAATGATAGATCCAATTAAGTATAGATCTAAATCTACTTTAACTCAAACTCAAAGATTATTCCATTTTTTACAAAGAGCAATTGCTTCTAAGGGTTATTTAGAGACAATAACATGGTCATTCACAGATCAAAATTATAACGATCACTTTAGAGAAGATGGTAAAGAAATTAAAATTGTAAACCCTATAAGTTCTGAATTGGGGGTTTTAAGAAACTCCATATTTTCAAATTTAATTATGTATATGAGCAAAAATTTGGATAGAGGTTTTAAAGATTTATCTATATTTGAGATAGGCCCTATTTTTACTGGCTCTGACCCAGGTGAACAAAAAACAGTAGTTTGTGGTTTGTCAGCCGGTAAAAAGTCAAGACTTTCCTGGATCGAAAAAGAGAGAAATATTGATTTATTTGATGCAAAAAGAGATGTTGTGCAAACTTTGACTGAGGCAGGTTATAATTCTGACCAATTTTTTATTGATAGTAAAACACCCAATTATTATCATCCAGGTAAGTCTGGTAGAATTTTCTTAGATCATAATAAAGATAAAGTTGCAGCTTACTTTGGTGAAATTCATCCCCATATTCTAAAAAAAGTTGATATTAAAACGGAAAATTTAATAGGTTTCGAAATCTTTTTAGAAAATTTAAGACTTCCAAAAAAAACATTAAAAGATCGAAAATCGAGGTTTGCTGTATCGGATTTTCAGAAGTCAGAGCGAGATTTTGCATTTATAGTTAATAAAGATGTAGAAGCACAAGAGTTAATAAGTGTTATTTCAAATGTAAGCCCGAATCTTATTAGCAACATAAAAGTTTTTGATGTTTATCAAGGTGAAAATATTCCAGATAACCAAAAGTCTATAGCTATCAGTTTAACAATTCAGTCATCAGAAAAAACTTTGAACGATAAGGATTTAGAAAAAATTAACAATTCAGTCATAGAAGCAGTGGAAAATAAAACTGGCGCTAAAATTCGATCTTAAAATTAAAATGAGTACAATCGATAATATTAGAAATTTTGCAATCATAGCTCATATAGATCATGGAAAATCTACAATAGCTGATAGAATAATACATAAATGTGGCGGTTTGACTGAGAGAGAAATGAAGTCACAAGTGCTCGACTCTATGGATTTAGAGAGAGAAAGAGGTATCACAATAAAAGCACAGACGGTAAAGTTAAATTACAAAGCAAAAAATGGTAAAAATTATATTTTAAATATTATAGACACTCCAGGTCATGTAGATTTTAGTTATGAGGTAAGTAGATCTTTGTATGCCTGCGAAGGATCAATACTAATTGTAGATAGTACTCAGGGTGTTGAAGCCCAAACACTAGCTAATGTTTATCAAGCTCTAGATATTAATCATGAAATTATTCCTGTTTTAAACAAAATAGATTTGCCCGCTTCCGATCTAGATAGAACAAAAAAACAAATCGAGGACGTTATAGGAATTGACACTGAAAATGCGATTCCATGTTCAGGAAAGACAGGAGAAGGTATAAATGATATTTTGGAGCAAATTATCGATCAATTGCCAAGCCCAAAAGGGGACTCTGATAAAGATTTAAAATGTTTATTAGTTGATAGTTGGTATGACACTTATTTGGGCGTCGTAATCTTAGTTAGAGTAATTAATGGTAAACTTAAAAAAAATATGAAAATTAAAATGCTTTCTACTAATCAAGATTATATAGTTGAAAAAGTTGGAGTTTTTACGCCAAAGGCAAAAGATATAGATGAATTAAATACTGGTGAAATAGGTTTTATTACTACAGGAATTAAGGTTCTTTCAGAAACAAAAGTTGGTGACACTATCTGTGATGCATCAAAACCACTTGTAAATGCATTGCCTGGCTTTAAACCAAGTAAACCTGTAGTTTTTTGTGGGTTATTTCCAGTTGATAGCTCTGAGTATCAAAAATTAAAAGATGGGCTTGCTAAATTACAATTAAATGATGCAAGTTTTTCATATGAAGCAGAGTCATCATCAGCTTTAGGATTAGGATTCAGATGTGGATTTTTAGGCCTTTTACATCTTGAAATCATTACGGAAAGATTAGAAAGAGAGTTTGATGTAAATTTATTAACAACTACACCTGGAGTAGTTTATAAAATTAATTTAAACAATGGTAAAAGTATGGATTTACAAAATCCATCAACTCTTCCTGATCCAACAATTATTAGTTCAATTGAAGAGCCTTGGATTAAAGCAACCATAATAACTCCAGATGAATACTTGGGTTCGATAATAAAATTATGTCAGGATAAAAGAGGAGTTCAAACTAATCTTTCATATTCAGGTAATAGAGCTGTCTTAAATTATGAACTACCATTAAATGAAGTAGTTTTTGATTTTAATGACAGAATTAAATCTATGACAAGTGGTTATGCAAGTTTTGATTATGAAATTTTAGAGCATCGAGAGGGAGATTTAGTAAAACTTGGTATTTTAGTTAATAGTGAACCAGTTGATGCGCTCGCTATGATGATTCATAAAGATTTTGCTCAAAAAACTGGAAGAGAAGTATGTGAAAAATTAAAAGATTTGATACCCAGACATAATTTTATGATACCAGTTCAAGCTGCAATTGGTGGCAAAATTATTGCGAGAGAAACAATTAAGGGTTTTAAGAAAGATGTTCTTACAAAGATTCATGGTGGAGGAGCAACAGACAGAAAAAGAAAGCTTCTCGAAAAGCAAAAAAAAGGAAAGGCAAGATCAAAGCAATTTGGTAGAGTAGAAATTCCCCAGGAGGCTTTTATTGGGGTTTTAAGAATAAATAAAGATAAATAAAATGGAGTCTAATAGAAAAGTTGAATTTTTTTTTAATAAAATTTACCATTTATTTTTTGGCGAAAAATTTTTTCAAAAGATAAATTTTAAATTTGATAAAAGAAATAGGTTGGATTTAATAAAATATGCAATTAAAAAAAATGACTACAAGGTTTACCTAGAAATAGGTTGTCATTTAGATTATATCTTTAATGAGGTTAAAATTGATAAAATTGGTGTTGATCCCATCAGTGGAGGTAATTTTAGAGGAACAAGTGATCAATTTTTCAAAAAAAATCAGAGAAAATTTGATTGTATTTTTATTGATGGTCTTCACACCTATCAACAAGTAAAGAAAGACATTTTAAATTCATTAAAATTTTTAAATGAAAATGGAATAATAATTTTACACGATTGTTTACCATCTTGTATATCTCACCAAAGAGTTCCAAGAACTAGATATAAATGGAATGGAGATGTTTGGAAAGCCATTGTTGAAATTAGAACGAAAGAAGATTTAGATACGTATACAATTTTAGCAGATCAGGGTTTAGGAATTATTAAAAAAAAGAAAAATACATGCCTTCTAGACTTAACTGAAAAAGATTTAAGAAAATTAAATTTTAAATACTATTATAATAATTATCAAAAGATAATGAGAACTATAACTTTTGACGAAGGATTAAGATTAATTTAGACATGAAACCAAAAATTTTTGATTGTATAACTTTTTTTAGAGAAAATTTTATAACAAATTTAAGATTTGAAATTTTAAATGAAGCAGTTGATTATTTTGTTGTTTGTGAGTCAAAATATGATCACAAAAATAATAAAAAAAGTCTTAATTTTCGATTATTAAATGAGAAATTTAAATCAAAAGTGATCTATCTTGTACTGGAGGATAAATTTATAAGCACAGACCCTTGGAAAAATCAGGCTAAACAAAGAGAGTTTTTATTTGAGGGTTTAAAGATTGCAAACAAAGATGATTTAATAATGTTTTCTGACCCTGATGAGATACCTAGACCTGAAAGTCTTATAAATTTTAAAATTAGCTCGAAATATGGAATTTTTCTACAAGACTGTTTTTGCTACAAATTTAATATCTTCAATAAATATGAGACTCCATGGGAAGGAACAAGAATTTGTAAGTTTAAAGATTTAAAATCATTTGATTATATGAGACAAAATATAAAAGCTAAAAATTTAAAAAAAGCATTGTGGAAATTCTATGTTGAGAAAGATATTTGCTTAATTCAGAATGGTGGTTGGCATTTTAATTCTCTAATGGATGCAAAAGAGATATCTTTAAAACTTAAAACATTTGCACATGAAAACTTTGCTGGAGATGAGTATTCAAATATAGATGTTATTAAAAAAAATATTTTAGAAAAAAAAGATTTATTTAAAAGAAATAATCTTTATGAGACAATTAAACTCGATAAATCATTTCCAAAATATATAATTGAAAATAAAATTAAACTTAATGAATGGATAGATTAAAAAATTCAATAGTTTTTAATGGAGAGGTGGCCGAGTGGTTGAAGGCGCACGCTTGGAAAGCGTGTAAAGGGGAAACTCTTTCATGGGTTCGAATCCCATTCTCTCCGCCATTAATTGTTGATAAAAAAAATTTTTTATATAAGTAAAGATATTAATTATGAAAAAATTTTTAGACTTAGGTCTTCAGCCTTTAGCAAATTCTTATATTTTGGAAAAAAATTTAAAAATGAAAGAAAAAAAATTTCGTTTAGAAATTGGATTTAATGAAAAGAACTATCTAGTTTCAATATTGAATACAGTAAGTAAAGAAAAAATGTTTAATAAAAATTATCCTTATAAATCATCAGAGTCAAAAACTATGCGAAATTCATTCATAAACTTAGCAAAGAAAATAAAAAGGAGATTTAATCCTAACTTTGTTATTGAGATTGGAAGTAACGATGGTGCTTTTATTAAAAATTTTAAAAAAGACCAAGTGGTAGGTGTAGAACCATCTAAGAATTTGGCTTTAATAACAAAAAGAAAAAATTTTAAGATTTATCCACAATTTTGGAATATTAGGTTAGCAAAAAAGATTACTAAATACAAAAAAGCAGATTTAATTTACTCTGCAAATACGCTCAGTCATATCAAAAATTTTAATGAAATTTTCAAAGCTATAAAATATTCGTTATCTGACAATGGTATACTTATATTGGAAGATCCATCACTATTAGAATGTGTGAAGAAAGTAGCATATGATCAATTTTATTGTGAGCATTTATATGTTTTTTCTACTATTTCTTTACAAAAAATTTTAGATAATTTTCAATTAGAGATTTTTGATATTGAAAATATATCGACCCATGGGGGATCAAACAGATATTATATAAAAAAAAGAACAAATAGTATTCATAGAATTACGAGGAAAGTTAAAATTGAGGTTTCAAAAGAGACAAAATATGGTTTAAAAAATTTTGTTACTTATAAAAAATTTGCAAAAAAAGTAAGCATTTCAAGAATTAAGCTTTTAGGTATACTTAAAAATCTTAAAAAGAATAAAAAAAAAGTAATTGGGTATGGTGCTACAGCAAAATCTTGCACTGTATTAAATTACTGTGGTGTCGACAGAAGACTTATTGAATATTTTTATGATACGACTTCTTTTAAGATAAACAAATACTTACCAGGTTCAAAAATTAAGATAAAGAAATATAAAAAATTAAAAAAAAATGATGTTGATTATGTTTTTTTAGGAGCATGGAATTTTAAAGATGAAATTTTTAAAAAAGAAAAAAAATTTATTAAACAAGGCGGAAAATTTATTTCCCATATTCCTTATCCAAAAATAATTTAAAATTTTATTTTAAAATTTTTTTAAATTTTGAAATGTTCATTGTAGAGCTAAGTGGAAAAATTTTTAACTGTTTTTTTTTTACAAATATTTTTTTTACTTTTGGATTAAATGTCTTTGCAAAGTTAAAAATTGATTGAGGTTTGCCACCAACATTCAAAACTCCTTTTAATTTTATCAACTTAAAAAGATTTTTTGCGATTTCATCATGAAAAATAAAATTTGTTTTCATGTTAGCAAAAGCTTTATCGTAGGCAAAAGGTCTTTCTGTCATGCAAATTCTAAGAATTAAAGAATTTTTATACATATGGACTGCAGCCTCACCACCAAGTTTTGACCACCCATATTTATTATGAGGAAGAACAGGATCTTTCTCAGTATAATTTCCTGCTTTAGCTGGATAGACATAATTTGTTGAGAAGTAGATTAATTTAATTTTAAATTTTGAACAAATTTTTACAATATTAGATGTTCCAATTATATTTGTGTCTATACTTTTAGAAATATGTTTATCATGATCTTCCATAGGTCTGGATAAAGCAGCTGTATGTATTAAAAATTTTGGTTTTACCCTTTTAGTGTAATTTTCTAACTTTTTAAAATTTGTTATATCAAACTGGTTTCTGGTGGGAAAATATAAATCGTAATTTGTTTTTATCTGTCTAAAAATTTTTCCAAACCTTCCAGTACCTCCTGTAAAAATTATTTTTATTTTTTTTTTTTTCATTTATTTAAAAATTGGCTCAATGTTTGAGCATTTCTATCCTTTTTTGATAAAATTGGTTTTTTAATTCCCCAACTTATTTTTAGATCTTTATCATTCCACCGAACTGTTTGTTCACTTTTTATATCTCTGTAGTTTGAGCAACTATATAAAACAATATTTTCTTTTTTTAGACCTAAAAAGCCATGAGCAAAACCTTTAGGTATAAATAAAAATCTACAATTTTTTTCACTTAAAATAATTTTGAAATATTTTCCGAAAGTTTTCGAATTTCTCCTAAGATCAACAATCACATCTAATATTTGACCTTTTAAGACTGTTATAAATTTGTCTTGTGTTCTTACAGTTTGAAAATGTAGTCCTCTTAAAACATTCTTATGAGATTTAGAAACTATAGAAAATATAAGCTTTTTTTTTATTTTATTTTCTAAAAATACTTCTTCAAGAAAACCCCTTTTGTCATAAAATTTTTTACCTTGATATATCTTAACGTCTTTAAATATTGTTTTTATTTTTTTCATGAATTATTAAATTAATTTTCTTAAATAATCAGAATATTGACATTTCCCATAGAATTTTATCGCTTCAATTATATTTTTTTTAGATATCCATTTGTTATTCAGTGCAATTTCCTCAATACAAGATATTTTAAATCCCTGCCTATTTTCAATAGCAGATACGAAGGCACTAGTTTTGTAAAAATCCTCGATTGATCCCGTATCTAACCATGCACCACCTCGGCCTATATAATCAGCGTAAAGTTGCTGCTTTTTTTTATATCTATTTAATAAGTCTGTTATTTCTAATTCACCTCTTTTTGATGGCTTTAATTGTTTTGAAAATTTCACCACATTTTTATCAAAGAAATAAAGACCAGTGATTGCTAAATCAGAAAAATATTTTTTTGGCTTTTCTTTTATTGATACAATTTTATTTCTCCCTTTAACCTTTGCTAGCCCATACAGCTCAGGTTTTGAAACTTTATGCAATAACACTTTTGCACCTTTTTTTAATTTTACACAGTCTAGTAATGTTTTGGAGAGGGATTGCCCATAAAAAAAATTATCACCCAATATCAATGCTACATTATCTTTACCTATAAATTTCTCTCCCAAAAGAAAAGCATCTGGCAGTCCTTTGGGATAGGACTGTTCTTTATAAATAATCTTTATACCTAGATTTTTTCCGTCTGGTAATATTTTTCTATATTGATTTAGTTGACCTTTATTTATTATGATTAAAATTTCTTTTATCTTTGATAGCATTAGAATAGATAATGGATAAAAGATCAAAGGTTTATCATATATTGGTAAAAGTTGTTTATTAACAGCTTTTGTTAATGGACTCATTCTTGTTCCATGACCACCAGCCAGAATAATGCCTTTTTTAATCATTTTAGTTTATATTTACACAAGATATATATGAAAACTTCTGTATTTAAATAGTTTAATTTATGTTAAAATAATCCTTTCCAAAAAAATGAAAAATAACAACTATCAAGCTAATTCAATCAAAGTTTTAAAAGGTTTAGAAGCCGTCAGGAAGAGACCTGGAATGTATATTGGAGATACCGATGATGGTACTGGTCTGCATCATATGGTTTATGAAGTTGTAGATAACTCTATTGATGAAGCTCTGGCAGGTTTTTGTAAAAATATTGATGTAAGAATTAATAATGATGGAACTATTACAGTAAAAGATGATGGTCGAGGTATACCTACAGACACTCATAAAGGAGAAAAAAAATCTGCCGCAGAAGTAATAATGACTCAATTACATGCTGGAGGTAAATTCGATCATGATTCTTATAAAGTCTCAGGAGGCTTACATGGAGTTGGAGTATCAGTTGTTAACGCTTTGTCTGAGAAATTACAATTAGAAATTAATAGAGATGGAAAAAAATTTTTTATTGAATTTAATAATGGAGATGCAAAATCACCACTTAAAGTAATAGGAAAATCAAAAGAAACTGGGACTAAGATAACTTTTCTCCCATCCAAAGATGTTTTCTCATCTATTAAATTTAGTGGAAATATAATTATTAAAAGAATGAGGGAATTAGCCTTTTTAAATAAAGGAATTAAAATTACTTTTACAGATGGCAGCTCTAAGAAGGAGAAAGTTGAAGAATTCAAATTTGATGGAGGCGTAGTGCAATTTGTTGAATTTTTAGATAATAAACGAGAAAAACTTAGAAATAAAAATGATAATGATCTGTTTAAAAAACCAATTCAAATTGAAGGTAAAAATAATGGCATAGATATAGAATGTGCTTTAAAATGGAATGCTAGTTATGCTGAAGATGTTCTTCCTTATACAAACAATATTTATCAAAAGGATGGAGGAACTCATTTATTAGGTTTTAGAAGTGCTCTAACAAGAGTTATCAATAAATACGCTAATGAAAACAATCTTTTAAAAAAGAATAAACTTACAATATCTGGAGATGATATTAAAGAGGGATTAACATGTGTTTTATCAACTAAAATTCCAGATCCTAAATTTTCGTCTCAAACAAAAGACAAATTGGTTTCATCAGAGGTAAGAATGATAGTAGAAACAATAATTAATGAAAAACTTTCTATTTGGTTTGATCAAAATCCCTCAATAGCTAAAATAGTTTTAGCAAAAATTATTCAAGCCGCTTTAGCAAGAGATGTAGCTAGAAAAGCTAGAGAAAGCGTCAGAAGAAAAGGTGCTCTTGAACTAAGTGGTTTGCCAGGAAAATTGGCAGACTGTCAAATTGGAAAACAAGAAGGAACAGAGTTATTTATAGTTGAGGGTGACTCTGCTGGCGGCTCAGCCAAACAAGGTAGAAACAGATTAAATCAAGCAGTCTTACCATTAAGAGGAAAAATTTTGAATACATATGTTGAAGAATTTAATAAGAATTCTAATGGTAATAAAAATGGTTCTGATCACAGGACAAAAACTTTATCAAAGATGATTTCCTCTAATGAAATAATGACTTTAATAAATGCACTTGGATTAGATCCTAAAGCTCAAGAAATAGATTTAAAAGATTTAAGATATGGCAAAATCGTAATAATGACCGATGCAGATGTCGATGGATCTCATATTCGAGCTTTGTTGCTCACATTTTTTAATAACAAACCATTTAATAAATTAATCGAAAATGGATTTGTATATTTAGCTCAACCTCCATTATTTAAAATTAATAAAGGGTCTAAAGGAATTTATATTAAGGATGAAAAAGAATTAGAGGATTATATTATTAAGAACAACAAAGATATTAAAAAATATAAAAAAAGTTCGAAAGAATTTATTAGAATAATAGAAGCTGAAAAATCTAATATGAATATACAGAGGTTTAAAGGTCTTGGAGAAATGAACCCTGAAGAACTATGGAGCACTACGCTAAATCCAGAAAGTAGAAACTTGCTACAAGTTCAGTACTCTAAAGACACAAAAAAAGATCAAAAATTGATACATACATTAATGGGTAATGATGTTTCATTAAGGAAAGATTTTATTGTTTCGAACGCTATAAATGTTCAAAATCTTGATATTTAAAAATGAAGTTTTTTGAAACTTCAAAATATTACTCTTTAAAAAAATCAACTTATATTTCACTAAGGTGGATTGGGATTATTGGACAACTAATATCAATTTATTTAGTTTATTTTTATCTAAACTTTACTTTTGATTTTGTTTACTCAAATATAATTATCATTATAGGGATATTAAGCAACCTGTATTTGACATATGTGTACAAAAAAACCCAGGTATCAGATCGAGCAGCTTTAATTTTTCTTCTTATAGATATAATCCAACTGGGAACATTAATTTATCTAACAGGTGGAATATTAAATCCTTTCATCATATTTTTGATAATACCAAGTATTTTTGCCTCTTCAAACTTGAGTTTGAGAACAAATTTAACTCTAATTATTACGACAATATTTATAATTATTTTTCTAACCTTTTATTCTGAAGAATTACCAGAACCTTTAAATAATCATTTCCATGTAAGTCCATATTATTATTATGCAATTCCTGTTGCCTTGATAATTGCTTTAATATTTTTAAATCTATTTGCTATTATTTTTGGTTCTGAGTCTAGACTTAGAAAAGAGGCTTTACAGAAAATGGAGGAGGTTATGGCAAAAGAACACGAAATGTTATCTTTAGGAGGGCAGGCAGCTGCTGCAGCACATTCATTAGGCACACCTCTCTCAACTATTAAAGTTATTACCCAAGAGCTATTAAAACAACTTAAAGATCAAAAAGATGTAATTCAGGATATTCAATTATTATCTAGCCAAGTTGAGAGGTGTAATCAAATCTTAAAACGTTTATCTTTAAATCCTATAGAAGAGGATGAATTTATTGACGATGATTTAACTATGAAAGATTACATTAAAGAAATAGTATTTTCATTTCAACAAACAAGCAATAAAGAATTTATTTTCAATTTTGATCAAGACTCAAATTCTAAAAGAATAACCAAGTCAATAGAGATAGTATATGGACTAAGAAACTTTATTGGTAATGCAAACAAGTTTAGCAATAATAAAATATTTATAAGTTTAAAGAGTGATATGAATTTTACTGAAATAAATATAGAGGATGATGGGGACGGATATCCAGCTGATATTTTGTCAAAAATTGGAGAACCTTATCTAAAAACAGTAAAAGACATAGATAAAGAAAAAATTGGTTTAGGGCTTGGTCTTTTTATAGGCAAAACTTTACTCGAAAAAAATTTTGCAATTCTGACTTTCAGAAATTCTAAAACAAGAGGTGGTGCTGAAGTAAAAATTAGATGGAAGAATAATGATTTATTTAATCTTTAATTAAGTTTATTTTTTTTATCGAACATAGAGCTTAGTTGGCCAATCATTACATCACCTAATTCATTAACATCTGTTATTTTAATTGCTTTGTTATAATATCTCGATACATCATGACCAATACCAATAGCCAATATTTCAATATCTGTCTGAGTTTCAATATATTTTACCATTTTTTTTAAATGTTTTTCTAAAAAATCTCCTGAATTAACTGATAAAGTTGAGTCATCTACTGGTGCACCGTCTGAAATAACCATTAATATTTTTCTTTCTTCCTTTCTCTTTTTAAGTCTGTTAAACGCCCAAGATATTGCCTCTCCATCTATATTCTCTTTAAGCAAACCTTCCTTTAACATTAAACCTAGATTATTCTTAGATTGTCTCCATTGAGTATCTGCACTTTTATAAATTATGTGTCTCAAATCATTTAGCCTTCCTGGAAATTTAGGTTTACCATTTTTATTCCAATTTTCTCTGCATTGACCGCCTTTCCAATTCTTTGTTGTAAAACCTAAAATTTCTACTTTTACAGAACATCGTTCAAGCGTCCTAGATAAAATATCTGCACAAATAGCAGCAATTGTAATTGGTCTTCCTCTCATAGATCCAGAATTGTCTATAAGCAAAGTTACAATAGTGTCCTTAAATTCTAGATCTTTCTCTCTTTTAAATGATAAAGAATTGTAAGGATCCATTATAATTCTGGGTAATTTTGAACTGTCGAGCAATCCTTCTTCTAAATCAAATTCCCACGATCTGTTTTGTTTCGCCAATAACTGTCTTTGAAGTTTATTAGCAAGCTTGGTGATTAAATCCTGAAAACCAATTAATTGTTGATCCAACGTTTTTCTAAGTTTACTAGCCTCATCTGTATTTTCTAATTTTTCTGCTTTAATTACTTGATCAAATTGACTAGTAAATATTTTATAATCTAAGTCATTTGGATTTAGTTGTTTTTGGATGATTTGTTCAGAGTTTTGTTCATTTGTATCATTATCTGGAAGTTGTTCATCTAAATTGTATTCATCAACATTGTAATCAGCATCTAGACTTGCTTGAGTTTGTTGATCGTTATTATCATCTCTTTTATCCTCTTGATCTTGATTTTGATCTTCATTTGATGGTTCGTCTTTTCCATTTTCTTGATTTTTTTCTTTTTTTTCATCATTGTCGTCTTGAAAAATATCCATTTCATCTAAAATTTCTGAAAATTTTGAATTATAGACAATTTGATTTTCTAAATTTTCCTCTAAAAATTTTTTATGTTTAAGAATTGATTTTTCAAAGTCTTTTTCCCAAAAACTTAAGATTTTTGTTGTTAAAGAATTTAGTCGTACTTGATGAAAATTTTTTATCATATAAAGTTCAAAGGCCTCCACAACTGAGATATCTTCTTTTGATTTAAGCTGATCTTTTCTTTTTAATTTGATTATTTGATCATAATTTTGAGAAAGATTTTTTTTAATACCTTTAAGCATCTTACTACCTAACAATTCATATCTTATTTTTTCAGCGATGTTATAAAGTGATCTTGATGAACTGTTAACTGGTAAGTTTTTTTTATAAATTTCTTCATTAGAAAACCTTATTTTTAATGCAGCAGAATCAGTTTCAGCACGAAGTTTAGTAAAATCTGATGGTTTTTCTATTTCATTAATCTCTATTTTACCAAAATCTTTTAAATCTCTATGTTTTGGTAATTTTTTTTTTAATATTAAATCATCCGAAATTACTTTTGCAGTAGAAGTTAATGCAACTTTAAATTTTTCTTTTAAACTAGAAATTTTATTACTCATTTAAATTTGAATATTAATCAATGACTCAGGCAACTCTTCACCAAAGCACCTTTGATAATACTCAGCAATAGTATTTTTCTCCATATCATCACATTTATTTAAAAAAGTAACTCTAAAAGCGTATCCAATATCTTTAAAAATTTCACTATTTTCGGCCCAATGCATAACTGTCCTAGGACTCATTACTGTAGAAATATCACCAGCAATAAAACCTTTCCTAGTTAAGGAGGCTACCTTAATCATGTTAGCAACTTGCTCTTTACCTTTTGGATTATTAAAATTTTTATTTTTAGATAATATTATTTCAAGTTCTCTCTCCAAACTAAGATAATTTAAAGTGGTAACTATATTCCACCTATCCATCTGTCCCTGGTTAATCTGTTGAGTACCATGATAAAGCCCTGAGGTATCCCCTAGACCAACAGTATTTGAAGTAGCAAATAATCTAAAAAATTTATTTTGTTTTATAACTTTATTCTTATCAAGAAGAGTGAAACTTCCCTCAGCTTCTAAAACCCTCTGGATTACAAACATTACATCCGGTCTACCAGCATCATACTCATCAAAAACTAGAGCAACAGGATTCTGTATTGACCAGGGTAAAATACCCTCGTTGAATTGAGTTATTTGTTTTCCATCTTTAAGAACTATCGCATCTTTACCAATTAAATCTATTCTACTTATGTGGCTGTCTAAGTTTACACGAATGCAAGGCCAATTTAATCTTGCAGCTATTTGTTCTATATGAGTAGATTTACCAGTTCCGTGATAACCCTGTATCAAAACTCTTTTGTTGTGAGCAAAACCAGAGATAATTGCTAAAGTAGTATCTCTATCAAATTTGTAAGTCTTATCTATTTCAGGCACATAATCATTTTTTTTTGAAAAAGCATCAACTTCCATATCAGAGTCGATGCCGAAAGTTTGTTTTAAAGATACTTTTATGTCAGGTTGAATGTTAAGATTTGGGTTCAATTTTTTCTCTATAAGTATTTTTTAGTTGCGTATAAGCTAAAGTAATTAATTTTAATTTTTCTTCATATTTTTTATTACCGGAATTCATATCAGGGTGGAATTTTTTAACAAGCACTTTGAATTTATCTTGAATTTTTTTCCATCTTAAACCGACTGAAACTCCCAAAATTCCAAACGCTTTTATATCTTTATGATCAAATTTAAATTGACGCATATGATTGAAATTTCCATTAAATCTATCTTTATCTAGCTCATCTTTAAGAGTATTGTTCCATAAAACTTTAAAGAAATTATCTGAGGAACTAAAACTTTGTGTAGGTTTATGCCAAATCATGTCAGATTTTAAAAATTCAATTACCTGATCATCATTCATTCCAGAAAAATAATTCCAATTTTTATTAAATTCTTTAACATGCTCTAAGCAGAGCATTCTGAATTTTTTACTATTATCTTTCTCAACAGGCGCTCTATATTCACCAATCTTGTTACAATTTTTCCAGTCACAAATATACTTCATG
>CACPJN010000010.1:0-31122 GCA_902634235.1 uncultured Pelagibacteraceae bacterium | reverse complement strand
TATGCTTTAAATAAAAAAGAAATCGGATTTTCTGAAATTCTTAAATTAACCAATTTAGGTAAAAATTATAATATATCGGAACTTGTTGAAATGTGTTTGGTAAAAAACCATAATAAACTATCAAAAATAATTAATGAGAATAATTTCTCGAACGATGATACGATATTAATAATTAGAACTTTTTTATTAAAAGCTAAAAGGCTTTTAAAGCTCACTAAAAATTTGGAAGAAGAAAAAAACTTAGAAACAGTAATCTCAAACTACAAGCCTACTATTTTTTGGAAAGACAAAGAGATTGTAAAACAACAATTAAAATTATGGAAAAAAGATAATTTAAAAAAACTAATTTATGAAGTTAATTTGACCGAGTTACAAATAAAGAAGAATATTAGTTTATCCCTTAATATCTTATTAAACTTTATTTTTAAAAATTCTAAAACAATCAATAATTAGATTTTATTATAGATATTATCTTATTTAATTGATCTAAATCATTAAAGTTAAAGGTTATCGTTCCTTTATTTCTTTTGTTATTCTTTATATTAACGATAAGCCCAATTTTATCTTGAATTGACTGCTCTAAATTTTTTATATTAGGGTCCTTAACTGAACCTTTAAAAAATCTTTTCTTTTTAAAAATTTTAACAAAATTTTCAGCCTGTCTAACCGAAAGCTTTTTTTCTATAATCTTCGCTGCAATAAAACTCGCATTATCAAGACCAACTAAAATTTTAGCATGACCGGCAGATATTTTTTTTTGTTCTATTTGCTTTAGAACATCGTCTGGAAGATTTAGAAGCCTCAATGAATTAGTAATGTAACTTCTGCTTTTTCCTATAAATTTTGAAACTTTTTCTTGATCATAAGAAAACTCATCAATCAATCTTTTGTATCCTTGTGCTTCTTCTAAGGGATTTAAGTCATGCCTTTGGACATTTTCTACAATAGCAAACTCTAGGGATTTTAAATCATCAGCTTCAGTAACAACCACAGGAATATCATGAAGACCTGCTCTTCTCGCTGCTAACCATCTTCTTTCACCCGCAATAATCTGATATTTTGAATTTTCTTCATTCGATTTTCTTACAATAATTGGCTGAATCACGCCTCTTTCTTTAATAGAATTTTTTAAATCCTCTAAATTTTCTTCATCAAAATTTTTTCTTGGTTGAAATTTGTTTGGTGAAATATCGCTCAAAGGTAATTTATATGTTTTAGTCTCAACTTTAGTTTCACCAATTAGAGATGATAAGCCTCTTCCTAAACCTTTTTTTATTTTTGAATTCATTAAGCGGCACTCCCAATTTTATTTTCACGAGCTATAAATTCATCTGTAAAACTATAATAAGATCTACTGCCTGGACAATTTTTGTCATAAATAAGCACTGGTACTCCATGGGAAGGGGCTTCTGATAATCTTACATTTCTAGGAATAACAGTTTTATAAACTTTTTCTTTAAAATAATTTCTTGCTTCTTGTTCAACCTGCGATGAAAGTTTGTTTCTTCGATCATACATAGTTAAAAGTATGCCTTGAATCACTAAATCAGGATTTAAATTAGTTTTTATTCTCTCAATAGTCTTCATAAGTTGAGTTAATCCCTCTAAAGCAAAAAATTCAGTTTGTAATGGCACAAGCAATGAATTAGATGATACTAAGGCCATTACTGTTAAAAGACTTAAAGAAGGAGGGCAGTCTATAAGAATATAATCATATAATCCTCTAGAATCGTTTAAATATGAGGTTAATTTGGCCTTTAAGATAAAAGCTCTATCACTGTCACCAGCCGTCTCAACCTCTAAACCAGACAAATCTACATTGGATGATATTAAATCAAGATTTTGGAAGTCTGTTTTTTTAATTACGTTTGAAATTGACATTGTGCCATTAAGAATCCCATAGATTGTCTGATCAGATTGAGAGGTGTTGGATAATCCTAATCCTGTTGTAGCATTCCCTTGAGGATCTAGATCAATTACTAAAATTTTTTTTCCAAGTTGAGACAACGCCGATGCTAAATTAATTACAGTTGTTGTTTTTCCAACCCCGCCCTTTTGATTTATAATTGAAATAATTTTCATGAAATTTTTTTTTTAATTTTTTTGATATTTAGTATAAACGAGTCGTCACTTGTTAAACTTTTTTTTTCTTCATAATCCAAATCCCATTCTTTAAGTGTTTCGTTAAGAATTTTTCTTCCAGTATTACCCATAAAAAAAATAATATTTTTATATTTTTTAAAATTTTCATTAACCAAGTTTAAAATGACCGGCATTGGCTTAAAAGCTCTGGACATAATTGTTCCTGTTTCAATATTTTTAAGTGAAAAAATATCTTTCTGAATTATTTCTGTATTTAAATTTAATTTTTTTGAGACCTCTTTTAAGAAAACACATTTATGGAAGCTTTTTTCATAAAGATAAAATTTCATGTTATTTTTAATTTTTTTCATCACTATAGCCACTATTAATCCAGGCATTCCACCCCCTGTACCTAAATCAGAGGTTGTATTACAATTTAAATCAACAAAATCAATGATTTGCGCAGAATCTATAATATGACGCTCTCTTATAGCTGATTTTTCACTCGTTTTTTTGCTAATAATGTTAATTTCTCTATTTTTTTCTTGTATCATCGAAATTAAGCTCTCGAGCTCATTACAAGTTTCACGTGAAACATTAAAATCGGAAATTTTAGAGTAAGAATTTAAAATTAAGTTATCCATTAAGCTATATGCTTAATAGACTTTCTTTTAACATGTGACAACAAAATATATACGGCTGCAGGAGTAATTCCATCGATTCTTAAAGCTTGACCCATGGTTTTAGGCTTTATTTTTTTAAATTTAGCTTTTACTTCGTTAGAAAGGCCTGAAAATTGATCATAATCAATATTATCTGGTATTGTTAAATTCTCATCTCGCTTAAAAGCTAAAATATCGGCCTTTTGCTTCTTTAAATATCCTCTGTAGTGAGAGTTAATCTCAATCTGCTCATCAATTTCATTCCCATAATCAGCGATTTCAGGCCAAATATTCCTTATTTTTTTCATATCAACACTTTTTTGAGTAAGAATTTCCTCTGCTGATCTAAAAACACCGTCTTTCGCTATTTTTATTCCAAATTTATCTGCCTTAGAGGGTGAAATGTTTAAATTAGACATTTGAAGAGATATTTTGCTCAATTTATTAAATTTATTCTCAAATAGTTGTTTTCTATTTTCTGCTATTAAACCAATTTTTATTCCCTTATTGGTAAGCCTTAAGTCTGCATTGTCTGATCTAAGACTAAGTCTATATTCTGCTCTAGATGTAAACATTCTATATGGTTCTGCAACACCTTTAGTGACTAAGTCATCTATCATAACACCAATGTATGCGTCTGATCTATCTAAAATAAAAGGTTCCATGTTCTTTAAAGATAGAGCAGCATTAATTCCCGCTATAAGCCCTTGAGCAGCTGCTTCTTCGTAACCTGTAGTTCCATTTATTTGACCAGCGAGATAAAGATTTTTTATTTTTTTTGTCTCCAATGTTAAGAAGAGCTCTCTTGGGTCAATATAATCATATTCAATAGCATATCCTGGTCTAATTACTTTTACATTCTCTAAACCATTGATATTGTTAAGTATTTCATATTGCACAACCTCAGGTAGAGATGTAGATATGCCATTAGGGTAAATAGTATGATCATTTAGACCCTCTGGCTCTAGAAATATTTGATGTTTTGTCTTATCAGCAAATTTTACAATTTTGTCCTCAATAGACGGACAATATCTAGGACCAACACCTTGTATGCTTCCGGAATACATTGCGCTTTTAGATAAATTCTTTTGTATTATTTTATGAACTTTTTCATTTGTATAAGTCATAGAACAAGAAACCTGCTTGTTTAAATTTTTTTTGGTCAGAAAAGAAAAGAAATATGGATCTTCATCGGCAAACTGTTTTTCCAAATTTTCAAAATTAATTGATCTAGAATCTAATCTAGGAGGTGTGCCTGTTTTTAATCTTCCAATTTTGAAATTATACTTTTCTAATTGTTCACTTAAACCTGTGCTAGGTTTTTCATTAAATCGTCCAGCAGGAGTTCTTATATCACCTATATGTATCAAACCATTCAAAAAAGTGCCTGTTGTTAAGATTAATTTGTTACAACTCACTTTGTTACCTTTAAGTGTTATAAACCCACTTATTTGGTTTTTTTCAAAAATAAACTTTATTACAGGATCCGAAAAAATGCTTAAATTACAGTAGTTTACAAGTTTTTCTTGCATATATTTACGATATAAAGATCTATCAGATTGAGTTCGGGGTCCTCTAACTGCAGGTCCTCTACTTCTATTTAATAATCTAAATTGTATTCCAGACTTATCTGCTACTTCTGCCATGACGCCATCTAAAGCATCGATTTCTCTAACTAAGTGACCTTTGCCTAAACCGCCGATAGCTGGGTTACATGACATCTCTCCTATAGTGTCTTTATTGTGGGTAAATAAAGCTGTATTGACTTCCAACCGTGCAGATGCTGCTGCGGCCTCACAACCCGCGTGACCTCCACCAATTACCACTACATCAAATGATAAATCTTTTTTCATAATATAAATTTATATTCGAATTAAAAATTTACAAGATTTCAGTTTTCATCATAAATTAACATTATATAGCAACAGAAATTCACTAAAAAACCCAAATTAGTGAATTAAAAACTTATTATTTACCAATACAAAAATCATTAAAAATACTACCTAATATCTCTTCAACATCAACTTTACCAACAATCATACCTAAATGTCTTGTTGCTAAACGTAAATCCTCAGCCGCTTTATCAAAATCTTCTTTGTCATTTTTATTTATAAAATTTTTTAAATGATCTACACATTGTACCAAATGTTGTCTGTGTCTTTCCCTGGTTATTAAAATTTCTTCTTCAGTTATAAATTTATCTTTTAAATTATTTTTTATTTTTAAAATCAACTTATCTATATTGTGATTGTCCTTTAATGAAATCAATACATGATTAAATCTTAAAATTTTGGGGTTTGGTTCTTTTTTTAAAAGGTCTGATTTATTCAATACTAATATAGCATCATCTTTTAACAAATCATTCAAAAAAGGGCTTAAATCAATAGTTTTTGCATCTATTACTACTAATTTCAGGTCAGCATTCTCGGCTTTTTTAAACGATAATTTAACTCCTTTCTTTTCAATTTCATTTTTTGAATCTCTAATACCTGCAGTATCTGAGATAATTACCGGATAACCATCAATATTTAAATGCGCCTCTACTACATCCCTCGTTGTACCAGCGATCTCAGAAACTATTGCAACCTCCCTATTAGATAAATAATTCAATAAACTTGATTTGCCAGCGTTTGCTGGTCCTACTATAGCAATTTTAAAACCCTCACGAATTACTTCTCCAACCTTTTGATCATTTAAAATTTTTTTAATTTCATTAAATACTTCTGAGGAGTCTTTTTTAATTTTTTTCAAATTTTCTTCTGGAATATCTTCTTCAGGAAAGTCTATTTTGGATTCGACGAAAGACAAAATTTTTAATAATTTTTCTCTCAAGTCTGTGAATTTTTTAGAGGACTTGCCTTCCATGATTTTTACAGCCTGAAGTCTCTGAATTTCAGTTTCAGCAGATATTAAGTCAGCAATACTTTCGGCCTTTAACAAATTTATTTTTCCACTTTGAAAAGCAAGCTTTGTAAATTCACCTGGCTCGGCTAATCTACAATTTTTAATTTTTGATATCTCTTTTTGAACAGCTAAAATTACCGCTTTGCCTCCATGAACATGAATTTCAGCCATATCCTCACCTGTGTAGCTCTTTGGGCCAGGAAACCATAATATTATACCTTCATCAATTAACTCATGAGTATTGATATTTTTGATTTTTCTCAAAGTGGCTACTCTTGGTTGAGGTAGTTCTTTGTTTGTTATTGATTTTACTACATTTGCTGTTTCTAATCCTGATATTCTAATTACGGCAATACCTGAAACACCAGGTCCAGTTGAAAGAGCATATATTGTCATGAATTTATTATATCCTGAATTTTTTTAATGGATATATTAAATCTATGGACAAAAAAGATCTAGAAACACAAGCAACAATTTTAATTAATCTTTATAATTCTAAAAGATTTGAGGATACAATTCAGAAAGGTAGAATTTTAATTAAAAAATTTCCAAATCAACTAATTTTTTATAATGCTACAGCATTAGCTTTATCTGCTTTAGGTAAGAATGAAGAAGCATTAAAGATATTAAAGAGCGCACTTAATTTAAAACCAAATGATATTTTTGTTCTAAATAATTTAGGGTTAATTAAATCAAATAAAAACCAAAATAAACAATCTAGAGAATATCTTGAAAAGGCAATTTCAATAAATCCAAATTTTATGGATGCATTGCTTAATTTAGGTAATTTGGATCTTAAAGAGGGTAAAACTGAGAATGCAAAAAAAAATTTATTTAATGCTCTTAAATTTAGCAAATCACCAGAAACTGACGTCACAATCAATATTGCTCTTGGGAATTTGCACCAGCAAATGGGAGAATTTGAAAAAGCAATGGAAAACTACAAAATTGTAAATAAAATTAATCCACTTAATGCAGCTGCTGATAAATCTATTAGCATAATGCATAAATATCTGAGCCAGAATGATCCTCACCTTTTATCTATGACTGAAAAAATCAATAGAATAAAAGATAAAGAAAATTTAAAATTGTTATATTTTTCAATAGGTAAAGCTTATGAAGACTTACAGGATTATGAGAAATCTTTTAAATTTTTGAAATTAGGTAACGATATTGCTGATGAACAAATTAAGTACAACATTCAAGACGATAAAAATTTGTTCTCAGAACTAAAAAAAATATTTCAAAAAAGGATCTTTGATAAAATTGATAAACCCCAAAAAAAAATAATATTTATTTTAGGCATGCCAAGATCAGGGACTACATTAATTGAACAAATTATATCTTCACATAAAGATGTTTGTGGAGCGGGGGAACTAAGTTATCTTGAGGATAGTATTAAAAATTTAATAAATTTCCAACCAAATAAAGGTGAAAAATTTTGGAAAAAACTAACAGATTTTAATGAATTTAATTATGATAAATTAAAATTATTACAATCTGAATATATTGATAAACTCAATGCTCATAATTACAAAGAAGAAGTAATAACTGACAAAGCTCCTTTAAATTTTAGGTGGATAGGTTTTATTAAATCAATTTTTCCAAATTCAAAGATTATTCACTGTAATCGTGATGGAATGGATACTTGTTACTCCAATTTTAAAAATGCATTTTCAGGAAGATCCTTAGGTTTTTGTTATAATCTAGATAAGTTAGGAAATTATTATAATTTTTATAAAGATTTAATGTCTTTTTGGAAAGGAAAATTTAATGACAAAATATATGATTTATCTTACGAAAAATTAATAAATGATAATAAAGAGCAGATAAAAAAGTTATTAGATTTTTGTGAATTAGAATGGGACGAAAATTGTCTTAATCATCACAAAAATAAAAAAATCGTAGCGACAGCAAGTTTGGCTCAAGTAAGATCTCCTGTTTATAAATCTTCAATAAATAAATGGAAGAATGTTGAAGATCAGTTAGTAAATTTAAAAAAAATTATTAATTAGTCTAGGCAGGTTTATTCATAGAGTTGAAAAATTCTGCATTATTTTTGGTATCTTTTAATTTTGAATTTATAAATTCAATTGCATCCATAGTTCCCATAGGAGCAATTATTCTTCTTAAAACATTCATTTTTTGGAGATCGTTTTTATCAAACAATAGTTCTTCCCTTCTGGTTCCAGATTTAGTTATATCAATAGCAGGATAAATTCTTTTATCTGCTATTTTTCGATCTAACACAGTTTCACTATTACCTGTTCCCTTGAATTCTTCAAAAATAACTTCGTCCATTCTGCTGCCGGTATCAATTAATGCTGTTGAAATAATGGTTAATGAACCACCTTCCTCTATATTTCGTGCAGCTCCAAAGAATCTTTTGGGCCTTTGTAGAGCATTGGCATCTACACCACCTGTTAAGACCTTTCCTGAGCTTGGTATTACCGCATTATAAGCTCTGCCAAGTCTCGTAATTGAATCTAAAAGAATAACTACATCTTTTTTATGCTCAGTTAATCTTTTTGCTTTTTCTATAACCATTTCAGCAACCGCCACGTGTCTTTGTGCTGGTTCGTCAAAAGTAGAACTAATCACCTCACCTTTAACTGTCCTCTGCATATCTGTTACTTCCTCTGGTCTCTCATCAATTAATAAAACAATTAGGTAACATTCAGGATAGTTTTTTGCTATTGAGTTTGCGATACTTTGAAGGATCATAGTTTTTCCTGCCTTTGGTGGAGATATAATTATAGATCTTTGACCTTTTCCTATTGGACTCACAAGGTCTATTAATCTTGGAGTAAGGTCTGGTTTTTTTTCTGTCTTGTTTATCTCAACCTCCATAACAAGTTGTTTGTCTGGATAAAGTGGGGTTAAATTATCAAAAGCAATTTTATGTCTTGATTTGTCAGGCTCCTCAAAATTTATTTTACTTACTTGGAGTAATGCAAAATATCTTTCACCTTCTTTTGGTGCTCTTACTGGACCTTCAACTGTATCACCGGTCCTTAGACCAAATTTTCTAATTTGGCTTGGACTTACATAAATATCATCTGGGCCAGGTAAGTAATTTGACTCCATCGCTCTTAAAAAACCAAAGCCATCTTGAAGTAATTGAAGAACACCCGCTCCAGTAATTTCCTCTTTTTCTGCTACTTTTTTTAAAATAGCAAAAAGTATTTCTTGTTTTCTTAAAGTGCTTGCATTTTCAATGCCTAGTTCTTCGGCTTGGGTTATAAGTTGTTCTGAAGATTTTAGTTTTAATTCTTGTATGTTCATGAGTAAATTATTAAGGACTTAATAATGTAATAAATATATATACTATTTTTAATTATTCAACCCTAGATAGGCTTGAAAATAACAACAAAAACGATCAAAATCAGCAATAATGTTGGTATTTCATTAATGTAACGATAATAATTGTGAGAGTGTCTGTTCAAATCTAGTTTGAAATACCTCAAAATTCTTCCAAGGTAAAAATGATATAAAGTTAAAATGATTACAAAAACTAATTTCAAAATCATCCATTTTTGTGACAACTGCTCAAAACCTATTTCATGAATAAGTATCAATCCAAGTATCCATGATAAAATCATTGCAGGAGTCATTATGTAAAAAAAAAGCTTTTTCTCCATGACTTTAAAAACATCTGATACCAATTGTTTGTCACTATTTTGTGAATGATAAACAAAAATTCTTGGGAGGTATAAAAGACCAGCCATCCAAGAAATTACTGCTATTAAATGGAGGGATTTAAAAAGCAAATAAGTATTCATAAATTATAAACTTTTAGAGATTAATGATTTTAATAAGGCTATATGGTCATCACTGTCATTTAAACATGGCACCATATCAAAGTTTTCACCACCTGATTCTAAAAAGCTTTCTTTTCCTTGAATAAGAATTTCTTCCAAAGTCTCAACACAATCTGAAGAAAAACCAGGACATATTGCAAGAACATTTTTTTTGCCTTCACTTGGCAATTTTTCTAAAGTTTTGTCTGTATAGGGCTCAAGCCATTTTTGTGGTCCAAATCTAGACTGAAAAGTTGTTTTAATTTCTATTAAGTTAAACTTTTCTGAAATTAATCTTGTAGTTTTTTGACAATAACAATGATACGGGTCTCCCTTATCAAAATATTTTTGAGGTATACCGTGATAAGATGCGAGTATTAAATCTGGTTTCCAGTTTATTTCTTTTATTTTTTTTTTTAATGAGTTAACTAAGGCATCTATATACAAGGGATGTGATTCATAATGCGGAATTATTTTTATTGAAGGTTGCCACCTCATTTTCATTAATGTTCTATAAACTTCATCACAAACGGTGGCTGTAGTCGCAGCAGCATATTGAGGATATAATGGAAAAATTATTAGATTTTCACAACCTTGATCATGTAAATATCTTATCTTGCTTTTGATACTTGGGTTTCCATATCTCATAGCATAATCAACCATTATATTTTTTTCAGTTATTAAGTTCGACAGTTTTTTAGCTTGCTTTCGTGTATAATAAAGTAAAGGAGAGATGTTTCCATCTTTCATCCAAATTTCTTTATAAGCTTTGGCGGTCTTTGATGGTCTTAAGTTTAATATGAAAACATTTAATATTATTTGCCAAACAATAGGGTTAACTTCAATTACTCTCCTGTCAGACAAGAATTCTTTTAAATATTTTCTGATATCAAGCCAACTAGTAGAATCTGGAGTTCCTAGATTAATAATTAAAACTCCTGTTTTTCCAAAATTAACTGTTGGATGATCGTTTTTATTTTTCATTTAATAATCTTTCACTGTTTTAACAAGATAATCCATCATGCTGGGGTTGGTTTCAGGTAAAATTCCATGTCCTAGATTAAATATATAAGGATGATCTTTAAATATATCTAAATATTTTATAACTTCTTTTTTAAGAGTTTGCTTGTCAGTTAATAAAATTTTAGGGTCCATTCCACCTTGAGCAGGAATTTTAATTTCTTTAATTATTTTCACAGGATCTACCTCATAATCTATGCAAATCACATCTGGTTTTACTATTTCGCAATATTTTTTATAATCTTTTATATTTCGAGGGAAACAAATAACAGGTACATTTAAAGATTTAACATATTCTACTATTGATGAAGTTGGATCATAAATGTATTTAGATATATTTTTTTCATTGACTAACCCTGCCCAGCTATCGAAAATTTGTATTACTTCTGCACCATTTTTTATCTGGTTTTTTATATGAATTTTTAAAAATTTTTCTATAACAATTAAAATTTCATTTAGTAAGTTTGTATCATTATAAAAACTATCAATTAGCTTTAATTTTGGGGATTTTTTATTAATCATATAAACTAATAATGTCCAAGGTGCCCCAACAAAACCTATTGTACTTTTATTTTTTGTTAAATCGTTAGTACTCACCTTTTTGATTGCCTCATAAATAGGACTCATTTTTTCAGTAAAATTAACTTCATTCAAATCTAAAATTGTTTTTAAATTGAACTCTTCAAGTATTGGACCAAAATTTTTTTTGAATTCAACCCTTTGATTAAGACCATAAGGTAACATCAAAATATCAGAGAAAATTATAGCTGCATCCAGATCAAACCTTTTAAGAGGTTGTAAGGTTATCTCATAAGATAATTCTGAATTTAAACATAATTTTATAAAATCAGTATTTTTTTTTCTAATCTCTCTAAATTCGGGCAAATATCTTCCCGCTTGTCTCATTATCCATATAGGCTTAATAGAAGTAGATTTATCTATGATAACTTTGTTAATTGGTGTCATATAAATAGTTATATATATTAGATAGTAATATTAGTATGGCGTGTGAATAATGGTGATTAAAATTAATTAACATTTTATATACAGATTATTAACAATTAGAGCATAAAATTTATAAAATTATATATTAAAAATTGAAGCTTATTCAGAAATTTTAAAAATTCTTAAAAACATTATACATATATCTAATAATGTGAAAAAAACCCTTATTTTACAACGAAATTTTAAAAATGTTAAAATTTATTAATATGATTTAAATAATAAAGGGTTATTAACATTTATTACATGACTAATACATATCAAATTTATCTTATATCTGACTCTACAGGGGAAACTTTAGATAGAATTTTTACAGCACTAAAAGCACAATTTAAAAATATTAATTACAAAATACACACATATTCATTCACACGAACAGAAAATCAAATATCTAAAATTTTAACAAATGCAGAAAAGGAAACCAACATGATTATATTGTATTCTATTGTTGATAGTAGTCTTGCAAAATTCCTAGCAAAAAAAAGTAATGACAAAAAAATTCCATGTTTTGGTGTTTTGGGAGATCTTATTTTAAGTTTTTCAAAATTACTTAATCAAAAGGCCTCTCATGAGCCGAGTGGTCAATATGCATTAAATGATGAGTATTATAAAAGAATAGAAGCAATACAATTTACAATGAACCATGACGATGGAAATTTAGTAAAAGAAATAAAAAAATCTGACATTATTTTACTTGGGGTCAGCAGAACAAGTAAAACACCAACAGCAATTTATTTAGCAAATAAGGGCTTTAAAACATCTAATATTCCCTTGGTTAACGAAAGTTCAATTCCAGAAACTTTAAAAGAAAACCCAAAAATAACATGCGTAGTGGGGCTTAGTACAGAACCGGAAAGGCTTGCTGATATTAGAAAAAATCGAATGAATTCTTTAAAAGAAGCTGAAAATAAATCTTACACAGATATAGAAAAAATAAAAAAAGAAGTATTAGAAGCTAAAAACACCTTCAAAAAATATCAATGGCCAATGATTGATGTAACAAGAAAATCCGTAGAGGAAACCGCTGCTTCAGTCATTAAGATTTACGAAATATATAAACAAAATGATTGATTTAATTCTTGCATCTAAGAGCAAAGTTAGAAAACAAATATTAGATAAAAACAATATCTTAACCACTGTTCAACCATCAACTGTTGATGAAGAATCAATCAAACAAAGTTTATTAAAAGAAAGAGCTACGCCAGAATTAATTTCAAAAAATTTAGCAGAACTAAAAGCTTCTAGAGTTAGCCAAAAAAATTTTGATAAATTAGTTTTAGGAGCTGATAGTGTAATAGATTTAAATGGTGAACTCATATCCAAACCAGAAAACAGGGGAGAAGCTTTAAATATCTTAAAAAAATTAAATGGAAAGGTGCATTATTTAATAAGTTCTGTTTGTATCTCAAAAAATGGTTCTATGATTTGGAATTATACCGACAAAGCAACTCTTACTATGAAAAATTTTAATAATGTAGATCTAGAAAATTATCTATCTAAAATTTCTGATGAAGCTTTGTATTCCTATAATGTTTATCAAATTGAGGGAGAAGGGCGGAATTTATTTCTAAAAATTGAGGGAGATGAAGATACGATTATGGGACTTCCAATTAAAAAGATTAAGGAATATCTGAATAATTATGAACAAAATTAAAAAATTTTTAGTAATAGGAAACCCTATTAATCATTCATTATCCCCAGAATTACAAAATTACTGGCTCAAAAAAAATAACATTAATGCGATTTATGATAGACAAAGACTAGATATTGCCGATCTAAAAGATTTTGTATTAAAAATTAAGAGCAAAGAAATAGCTGGTGCAAATATTACTGTGCCTTTTAAAAAAGAAATTATCCCATTTATTGATAAACTTACTCCTGAGTCCGAAGGAACAGATTCAGTTAACACGATCTTGTTAAACAAAGGAGAAACTGTTGGTTGCAATACCGATATAATCGGATTTGAAAAAGCCATTAAAGAAACAAATTATAATTTTGTAAAAAAAAAAGTTTTAATTTTAGGGGCTGGTGGAGTAGTCCCATCAATTATATTTGCATTACAAAGAATGGGTGTACAACATATAATGTTGTCAAATAGAACTAAGTTAAAAGCTGAAGAATTGAAGAATTATTATAAAAAAAAAAATTTTAATGAAAATATTATAACAGTCGTTGACTGGGGAGAGTTGCCAAATTTTGATGTTATAATTAATGCAACTAGCGTTGGATTAAAGAGAGACCAAACATTAGATTTAGATTTTTCTAAAATTGAAAAAGGTAAATTTTTTTACGATGTAATTTATAATCCAAAAGAGACAAATTTTTTGAAAGCTGGAAAGCAGCTTGGGAGTCAGACTGAAAATGGAAAAAAAATGTTTATTTATCAAGCTGCGGAAGCTTTTAAGATTTGGCACAAAATTGAACCAGAGATAAATGAGGAAATAAACAAACTTTTAGATAAATGATTAGAATAGGTATTTTGGGCGATATAGGAACTGGTAAAAGTTATGTTGCAAAAAGTTTTGGATATCCAGTTTTTAATGCAGATAAAGTGGTCGGAGACCTTTATAAAAAGGATAAAAAAACTTTTCTAAAACTTAAAAAAATCTTACCAAAGTATTTTCTATCTTACCCAATAAAAAAAGAAATCGTTATAAAAGCTGTGTTAGCAAATTCCAGCAATTTAAGAAAAATAGTCAAAGTTGTTCACGTAGAAGTGAGAAAGAAAATGAATTTATTTTTAAAGAAGAACAATAAGAAAAAGATTGTTGTGTTAGATATACCTTTATTACTAGAAAATAAAATTTCAAAAAAAAAAGATTTTTTAGTTTTTGTTCAATCTAAAAAAGGAGATATTGCTAAAAAGTTAAAAAAAAGAATTAACTTTAACAAAAGACTTGTAGGTAAATTTAGAAAATTACAACTACCACTTGCTCAGAAAAAAAGAATGTCTAACTTTATTATTAAGAATGATTTCACTGAAAAAACTGTTAAAAAACAAGTGAAATTAATACTAAAAAAAATTTTATAAATGAAAGAAATTATACTAGACACTGAAACAACGGGTTTATCAGTTAAAGATGGTCATCGTATAGTTGAAATAGGATGTGTTGAGATAGAAAACTTAATTCCAACCAAAAAAAGTTTTCATTGCTATTTAAACCCAGAGAGAAAAGTTTCTGAAAAAGCTTTAGCGGTGCATGGATATAGTGATGATTTTTTATCTAATAAAAAAAAATTTAAAGAAATTGTAGATGACTTTTTGAAATTTATTGAGGGCAAAAGACTAATTATACACAATGCTGAATTTGATCTTTCACATTTAAACAATGAATTAAAAATAATTGGCAGAAAAAGTATTAAAAATGAAGTTGTAGATACTTTGGTTTTAGCGAGGAATAAGTTTCCTGGCTCTTCTACAAGTTTGGATGCTTTATGTAAAAAATATAGAATAGATAACTCTAATCGTGAACAACATTCAGCTTTAGTTGATTGTGATTTGTTAGTAAAAGTTTACATAAATCTTTTAGATCAAAAAGAGCCAACTTTGGATTTTAAAAAGTCTGATAATGTTAAAATAGAGAATTTTCATACAAATATTTCTTATTTTAAAAAGGTCATAAAACCTACTAAAGAGGAATTAATAAATCATCAAAAATATATTAAATCGAGCCTTAAAAAAAATTTTTTCTAATTAAATCTTTCACTAAATAATTTATTAAAATCTACTTTTTTTTCAAATTTAAGACCAGAAAACCCTGAGTCATGCACTAAGTTTAAGAAAACTTTTTCTAATTCAGGATAAACCGTATCTGGCACTTCACATAAAATAATTTTTTCAAGATCTTTCTTATCCTTTACATCATCGTCTATCTTTACAACAACTGCATAAACAATCTCAAAATATGATTTTTTTTCATTTGACTCTTTGTCTTCAAAAATGAAGGTAATTTGTATTTCAATTAACTTATTTTTTAGAAGTTTTGATTTTATATCAATATTTAATTTATATTTAGATATATTTTCTTTTACAAAAAGATAAGTCTCTACGTCTGGTGTTTCAGCCGAAATGTCTTTTACATATTTAGTTAGAATCTTAAATTTTTTTGTCATTATCATCCTCTATGTCTTGGAATTCACCATCAATAAAGTTTTCTTTTTTAGTTGAACTTTTACTTATATTTTTTGAAAATTTTTTAAACAAAAACTTCCTTGTAATTGGAAAAAGTATTAAAAAACCCAATGCATCTGTTGCAAAACCAGGAATAATTAATAGTAAGGCTGAAAAGGCGATAGCCGCACCTGAAATTATTTCATAGGCGGGCATTTCATTTTTAACTAGTTGTGAAAAACCAGATCTTAAAGTGTTCAATCCTTCGTATCTAGCGTATACAATGCCCACAACAGCTGTTAAAAAAATTAAAAAAATTGTGCTAAAGGCTCCTATTTGAGAACCAATCTTTATAAAGAGATATATTTCAATAATTGGTACTAAAATAATTGATATTAAAAGTGTGTTCATTTGTCTTTAATGTAATTGTTGGTTGAAATTAATCAACAGAGTAATTACTATAAGAATATGAATTATAGTTTCGAATACATTGATATTATATTACTTGCAATGATAGCAGGCTTTATTTTCTTAAGATTAAGAGGAATACTTGGAAAGAGATCTGGGTTTGAAGGTAAAGGTCCAAAACAATTTCAAGAAATTGTTAAAGAATTAAATTTAGAAAAAAATGTTGCCCAAAAAAATGATTTTAATGAAACAGCACAAAAAGATTTTTTAAAAGGTGCAAAGATTGCCTATGAGACAATTATAACAGATTTTAGTGATAATGATAATAAAATCACTTCTAGTAAACCACTACTAAGTAATAAGATATACGACCAATTCAACAACGCTCTTCAAGAGAGAAGCAAAAATGGTCATTATGCAGAGATTACATTTATAGGTATTAATTCTGCAAAAATTAAAGAACATAAAAAAATAAACAAAGTGCTTCAAGTTACAGTAGATTTTGTGGCTGAAATAATTACATGTATAAGAGATAAAGAAAAAAATATTGTATCTGGTGATCCAGAAAAAATTAAGAAAATTTATGATACTTGGGTATTTTCGAGAGATATTAATTCTAGAAATCCTAATTGGCAATTAGTAGACACACTCACATAATTGAATAAAAAAATTTCAGATAAAGATAAAAAAGATTGGGAAGAGTTTTTATCAAAAAATGTGAAATTATCCGATAAAGATCTTAATTTTAAAACTGAAAAAAATCTTAAAAGTAGATCGATAGATTTACATGGTCATTCTCTTGATGAAGCAAATATTAAGATAAAAAACTTTATTGAAAAAGCATATGATGATAAAGTTGAAAAGCTTGTCATAATTACTGGAAAAGGAATTCATTCAAAAAATGAAAAAGACCCTTTTGTTTCAAAGAAACTGGGTATATTAAAATATTCAGTTCCAGACTTTATTAAAAAGAATGTTGAATTATCTGTATTAATTAAAAGTTTGTGCCCTGCATCAATACAAGATGGTGGAGAAGGAGCATTCTATATTTTTTTACGTAAAAAAAAATAATTTTTTAAATTTTTAAAGTATAAATTTGGATAAATCTGTGTCTTTGATCAAGCTGTCCAAGTTTTTATCAATATAATTTTTATCAATAACAATTTTTTCTCCTGATCTGTCGGTTGCGGTAAAACTTATTTCATCTAAAATTTTTTCAATAATAGTATGCAATCTTCTAGCACCAATATTTTCAACAGTTGCATTAACCTCAGATGCAATTTTAGCAATGGCATCTATTCCATCTTCAGAAAACTCTAGATCTACTTTTTCAGTCTTCAGCAATGCAATATATTGTTTGATTAAACTAAAATCAGGCTCTTTAAGAATTCTTTTAAAATCCTCACTTGTTAATGCCTCTAATTCTACTCTAATTGGAAGTCTGCCTTGTAATTCTGGTAATAGATCAGAAGGTTTAGCTAATTGAAACGCTCCAGATGCTATAAATAGTATGTGATCAGTTTTAATCGGACCATATTTCGTATTTACTGTAGTTCCTTCAATTAATGGTAGTAAGTCTCTTTGAACACCTTCTCTTGAAACATCTCCACCAACTCTATCTGCTCTTCCTGATATTTTATCAATTTCATCTAAAAAGACTATACCATTATTTTCTGTAGAAATTTTTGCTGCTTTAATTATTTTGTCTTGTTCTATTAGCTTGTCTGATTCATCATTTATTAGTATTTCATGAGATTCTTTTACTGACATTTTTTTCTTTTTTTCTTTTGCGCCCATAGATTTTCCAAGCATTTCACCAATATTAATCATACCGATATTTGCGCCTGGCATTCCTGGGATTTCAAATGAAGTATTGCCTCCACCAGTATCACTGACTGCAATTTCGATTTCGTTATCATCTAGATCACCACTTCTAAGTCTTTTCCTAAAGCTTTCTCTAGTTGCTAAACTTGCTTTTTTACCTATCAACGCGTCTAAGACTTTTTCTTCAGCTAATTTTTGAGCTTGCGCGTAAACTTCTTTTCTTTTCTTTACTTTTTCCATTGAAATAGCAATTTCAATTAGGTCTCTAACTATTTGCTCTACATCTCTACCAACATAACCAACTTCGGTAAATCTAGTTGCTTCAACTTTAACAAATGGTGCTTCAGCTAGCTTTGAGAGTCTCCTTGATATTTCAGTTTTACCTACACCCGTTGGACCAATCATAAGAATATTTTTAGGCAAAACCTCATTTTTCATTTCACCCTCAAGAGCTTGCCTTCTCCATCTGTTTCTTAAGGCAACTGCTACAGCTTTTTTGGCTTTATTTTGACCAACAACAAATCTATCTAATTCAGAAACAATTTCTCTAGGAGAAAGTGAACTTACTAGTGTATCGTTCTCTTTAGAATTTTTATCTTTGGGGACAAGAGGTGTAACGTTAGATTTTTCCATTAAATTTTCTCAACTTTAATATTATTATTTGTAAATACACAAATCTCAGACGCAACTTCTATTGCTTTTTTTGCTACTTGTTCTGCATTCATTTCTGTGTTCATTAATACTTTACCTGCGGCCAAGGCATAATTTCCACCAGAGCCAATGCCAATTACATCACCTTCTGGCTCCAAGACGTCACCTGTTCCTGAAATTATATAGCTGTTTTCTTTGTCTCCGATTGCCATTAAGGCCTCAAGTCTTCTTAAGTATTTGTCTGTTCGCCAGTCCTTTGCTAATTCTACAGCTGCTCTCGATAAATTACCCGCATGTTTCTCAATCTTTGCTTCTAATCTTTCAAATAGTGTTAGAGCATCTGCAGTAGATCCAGCAAAGCCAGCAACAACATTTCTTTTATCAATTTTTCTCACTTTGGAAGCAGTGCTTTTAACTACTGTATTACCCATACTTACCTGACCATCACCAGCTACTACTACCTCGTTATTTTTTCTTACTAATACAATTGTTGTCATAGCTTATAAATGGATATTAAATCAAATAGTTCAAGCCTAGGTTTAGTATTATTGCCATAATTGAATAATATATGTATACGTATTTTGATATATGCCGCGTAGAGGAAAAATAAACAGAAAAACAAAAGAAACTAGCATTAGTGTTAATCTTAACATTGATGGCAAAGGTAAGTTTAAAATTGACACAGGTATTGGTTTCTTAAATCATATGTTAGAGCAATTATCAAAGCACTCTTCAATTGACTTAAGCATCAAAGCTAAAGGAGACACACATATTGATCTTCATCACACAACTGAGGACTCAGGGATCGCTATTGGTGAAGCATTAAAAAAAGCTTTAAAAAAATCTGTTGGTATACGAAGGTATGCACACGCCATTATTCCCATGGATGAAACTTTATCACGTGTAGCAATAGATATCTCAAACAGACCATATCTAATTTGGAAAGTTAATTTAAAAGTAGAAAAGCTTGGTGAGATGGATACAGAACTTTTTAAAGAATGGTTTCAAGCTTTTTCTCAAGCAGCTGGAATTACTTTACACATTGAAAATATTTATGGTGATAATAGTCACCACATTATTGAATCTTGCTTTAAGGGATTAGCAAGATCGTTAAGAACTGCATTAGAAATAGATCCGAGGAATAAAAAAACAATTCCTTCTACTAAGGGTTCTTTATAAGTTTAATGAACGTTATAATTGTTGATTATAATTCGGGCAATATAAGCTCGGTGATAAACTCTTTTAAAGAAGTCGCTCAAGAAAAAGTAAATATTGGGGTTACCTCAGATTTAAAAAAGATTAAATCAGGTGATAAAGTAGTTTTACCCGGGCAGGGTTCATTTAAAAGTTGTGTAGATGCCCTATATAAAATTGATGGTCTTGTAGATACACTTAACGAATTTTCAATGACTAATAAAAAACCTCTTCTAGGAATTTGCGTTGGTTTACAAATGTTCGCTGATGTTGGTTACGAAGAAACTGAAACTAAAGGATTAGGATGGATTTCAGGAAAAGTTTCAAAAATAGACAATCAAAATGGAAAATTTAAACTTCCTCATATTGGCTGGAATCAGATAAATATTGTTAAAGATAGCAAGATTTTTAAGGATATTAAAAAAAATTCTCATATGTACTTTGTTCACAGCTATGAATTTATTCCAGAGAATAAAGATGTGATTTCAGCAACTACAGATTATTCATCAAATATTGTTTGCTCTGTTGAAAAAGAAAATATTTTTGGAACTCAATTCCATCCTGAAAAAAGTGACAAGGAAGGTTTAAAGATAATCGATAATTTTATAAAAATTTAAAAATAATATATTTTGGATTAATTGAATGAAAATATTTCCCGCAATAGATATTAAAGATAAAAAGTGTGTAAGATTAGTTAAAGGAAATTTTGATAACAAAACTGAGTACAATATGTCTCCAGTTGAACAAGCTAGCAAATTTAAGGATCATGGTTTTAAAAATTTACACATAGTTGATCTTGATGGGGCTTTAACTGGAGAAATAGTGAATCTAGATATTATCCAAGATATAGTTAGTAAATTCAATCTAAAGGTTGAGATAGGTGGTGGCATCAGAAAGCTGGATAGTATTCTAAAATATATTGATGCAGGTGTTGAGAAAGTGATTTTAGGAAGTGCTGCAATTAAAGATAAAAACTTTTTAAAAGAATCGTGTGAAAAATTTCCCGATAAAATTGCTCTAGGTTTAGATGCTAAAGATGGATATTTGTCAGTATCTGGATGGAAAGAAAACTCTAATCAGTTAACTTTAGATTATTTAAAAGAAGTTAATGATTATGGTGTCAGTAGATTAATTTTTACAGATATTAATCGCGATGGTATGAAACAAAGTCCAAATTTTGATGAAACAATGAAAGTTGCTGAAAATTCAAATTGTCCTGTAATTATATCAGGCGGTGTTTCATCAATAGATGACATTAAAAAAGCAAAGAATTTAAAAAATGTTGAAGGTATAATAGTTGGTAAAGCTATTTATGATGGTGATATTAAATTAGAGGAGCTAGTGAGAGAAGATGCTTAAAAATAGAATTATACCTTGTCTAGATGTAAAAAATGGTCGTGTTGTTAAAGGTATAAACTTTGTCGATCTAAAAGACGCAGGAGATCCTGTAGAACAAGCTAAAATTTATAGTGATGGTGGGGCAGATGAAATTTGTTTTTTAGATATTACTGCTTCAAATGAAAATAGAGATACAATTTATGATGTTGTAGAGAAGACTTCAAAAAAATGTTTTGTACCGTTAACTGTAGGAGGTGGGGTTAGAAGTGTTGAGGATATCTACAAATTATTAAACTGTGGAGCTGATAAAGTTTCTATAAACACTGCAGCAGTTGAAAATTCAAAAGTTGTCCTAGACAGTTCAAAAAAATTTGGATCTCAATGTATAGTAGTAGCGATCGACGCTAAAAAAAATGGAGATAAGTGGGAAGTGTTTACTCACGGAGGAAGAAATAATAGTGGTATTGATGCTTTAGAGTATGCTGAACAAATGGAAAAAAATGGTGCAGGGGAATTATTAGTAACTTCAATGGACAGAGATGGAACTCAAGACGGTTATGATATTGATCTTATGGCAAAAATTTCATCCAAAGTTAACATTCCAGTTATTGCATCTGGAGGTGCCGGAAATTTAGATCACCTCGTCGATGGAATAAAATTGGGCAAAGCTAGCGCCGTACTAGCAGCATCGATATTTCATTATGGACAATACTCAGTTAAAGAAGCTAAGGATTATTTGGACTCAAAAGGAATTCCTGTTAGAATTTAGCATGCTTAATACTTTAGAAAATTTGTTCAATCTTGCAAGAGAAAGAAAAAAAAAACCTGTTGATGGGTCTTATACCAATAAATTACTGAGCGATAAATCTTTAAGTAAAAGTAAGATTTTGGAGGAAATTAATGAACTTGTAGAAGCAGTGGACAAAAATTCAAATAAAATACACGAGGCTGCAGACGTCTTTTATCATTTAATCATGTATCTTGAAGCAAATGATGTAAAAATTGAAGAGGTAATGAAAGAACTAAGTAACAGAAAAAAATGAGTTACGATAATAACAATATTTTTGCAAAAATATTAAGGGGAGAAATTCCTTGTAAAAAAATTTATGAAGATGACTATGTTTTATCATTTTATGATATAAACCCTCAAAAAAAAATACATGCCTTGGTAATTCCAAAGGGTGAATACACTGATCTTGACGATTTTAGTGAGAAAGCTTCATCAGAAGAAATGGTTGGACTTTTGAAAGGAATTAATATTGTTGCAAAAAAATTGGGTATTTCAGTTGATACTGGTAAAGGATATAGAGCATTAGCAAATATAAGTGAACATGGAGGCCAAGAAGTTCCTCATTTACACTTTCATTTATTTGGAGGTGAAAGAGTTGGTAAAATGGTTGAGTGAATAAAAAAATTGAGAGAAATTATCTAGAAATAAACCTTTTGGAAGATTTGAGAGATTCAGGTCAATTCTCAAATGACTATAACATCCAGATTGTTGGTCCAGAAAATTTTCAATTAAATAAATTTTTTTACAAAAGAATTGGAAAAAAACATCATTGGGTAGATCGATTATCCTGGAGTGATAAGCAATGGATTGATTATGTATCTGATAAAAAAGTGAAGACATATGTTTTGAAATTTAAAGAGGATTTAGCAGGTTATTTCGAGTTAATTTTGCATCCAGAGAAAGAAGAAGTTGAAATTGCCTATTTAGGTCTTTTAGAGGAATATCAGAATAAAAAGTTAGGTTCACACTTGTTGTCATCAGCTATAAAAAATTCTTTTATCAATAAGCCAAAAAGAGTTTGGGTTCATACATGTTCTTTAGATCACAAAAATGCATTAAATAATTATAAATCAAGAGGAATGAAAATATTTAAAACTGAAACTATTTTACTCTAGGTCAGTTTTGTTTCGGAAGGATAAATAGCCCCTTTTTTAATTTTTGATTTCGCATAATTTCAGAAATATAAGTAATACTTACATTTTGATAGATATCTAAAGATTGCCAGCCAACTAAATTATGATTGTTTTTATTAAAAAATAAATCAATTTCATTATCATCTTGTATAATTCTAAAATTAATAAATTGGTCATTAATATTTTTTAATTCTGCTATATTGATTTTTTCTAATAGATAATCTTTATCTAAAATATAATTTAAAGCTGTTTTTTTAATTGGGTAAATATAGTGACTTTTGTTTGTTTTAATTACTAAGTATCTACCATTTGATACTAATATTTTATTGTCTTCTGTATTATATTTGCAAAACATTTTTTTAGGATATTCGATTATACATGTACCTTCCTCTCTTTTTTCATTGATGTTCTGTTCGAAACTAAAAGATAAATTATTAGTTTTTTTTAAGTTTTCGATAATATTTTCTTTAATCGACGCTTTTACACTTTCATTGATAAAAAAAATTAAAAATATTAGAAAATATTTTTTCATTATAGTACATCACGTTTTCCAACATGATTTGCTTTACTTACTAATCCCTCTGCCTCCATCATATCGATTATTCTTGCAGCTCTATTATAACCAATTTGAAGCTTTCTTTGTAAAAAAGAAGTCGAAGCTTTGCCTTCAGTTTTTATTATATCAACAGCTGTTTCATAGAGCTCGTCTTTATCACTAAGATTTTTAGAATTTTCATTTATCTCTTTTTCATCCACAAAATTTAAGATTTCATCAACATAATCTGGTTCGGCCTGTGATCTTAAAAAATTATTTATTTTTTCGATCTCATTGTCTGACACAAATGGTGCATGAATTCTAACGATCTTATTAGCTGACGACATATATAACATATCACCCTTTCCCAATAATTGTTCAGCACCCTGCTCTCCTAAAATGGTTCTACTATCTATTTTTGATGTAACTTGAAATGAGATTCGCGTTGGAAAATTTGCTTTTATTGTTCCTGTGATAACATCTACGCTTGGTCTCTGAGTAGCCATTATAATATGTATTCCTGCTGCTCTTGCCATTTGAGACAATTTTTGAATATAATTTTCAATTTCTTTACCAGCAACGAGCATAAGATCAGACATTTCATCAACAACAACGACTATGTACGGCATTGGCAGTTTATGCTTAGAGTTATAACCGTCAATGTTTCTTACCCCCTCTTTAGTCATTAACCTATATCTACTCTCCATTTCCTTAACCACCCATCCCAAAACAGAGGCTGCTTTTTTAGCTTCGGTAATAACTGGGCAAAGAAGATGTGGAACACCCTCATAGGTAGATAGTTCTAGCATTTTTGGATCAATTAAAATAAATTTACACTTATCAGGAGTGTGACGGTAAAGTAGTGATAAGATAATAGTATTAATACAAACTGATTTTCCAGAACCAGTGGTTCCAGCAATCAACAAATGTGGCATTGAGGCTAAATCGCTGACTATAGATGTACCTGAGATATTTTTTCCTAAAGCTATAGGTAATTTTATTTCTTTTTTCTTAAAATCAACATTATTCAATATTTCGCTTAAAAATACATCTTCTCTAGAAGAGTTAGGTAATTCAATTCCAACCGTGTTGCTTCCTGGAATAGTTGCTATCCGGGCTGACTCCGAGCTTGTATTTCTAGCAATGTCGTCAGAAAGATTAATTATTTTAGAGACTTTAACCCCAGCAGCTGGTTCAAACTCATTTAAGGTTACAACAGGCCCTTGACTTACTTTTTTAATATTTCCATTCACACCGAAATCTAGAAGTATTTTTTCTAAGAATTCTGGATCGATATTTTCATTTTTATTGGAAATAAATTTTTCTTTTTTTGAAAGAGTTTTAAGTAAATCTATTGAAGGAAGAGCAAACTTTTCTTTTTTACGAGAAATATTCTCGTCAGCCTTGATAAAAGGTAAATCTTCTTGTATTAAATTTTTGATTTCGTCTTGAGGAATATATTCATTTATAATCTCATTTTTATTAGTGTAATTTTTGTTTTCTTTTTTTGTAAAAAAATAAAAAATTTTTTTTATAAAATTTGTAAAACTTTTATAAGTTAAGTTCATACTTATTAAAAATAAAAGAATTATGGCAAATAATAGAATATAATAAAAGATAGTTTGATTAGATTTAGCTAAATCAGAAAGAAAAGTTCCATTAAGATAATTACCTATAAAACCACCATTACCATTAATATAATAAGTAAAGGAATCTTTATGATAAAGACTAAAGAAAAATGATCCAAATAATGTATATATTGAAGCAAAAAATAAATTTTCTATAATTAAAAATATCTCTTTATTTCTAAAAATATTAATTCCAGTAATCAAAATAGTAATAGGTATTAAAAAAGAAATTAAACCAGAAGATTGTATAAAAAAATCTGCTATATAGCTTCCTTGAATACCCAATATGTTCTTTATTTCTGTATTTTCAGGAAAAATAAAGTTTGGATCTGAAGGGGAATATGAGACTAAAGAAATGAATATTAAAATTCCCAAACAAAAAATAAAGATACCAAGAATTTCTATTAATCTATTAATAGTAAAAATTAGTATTGTGTTTCCTAGTTTTTTTATATCCATTTTGATGAATCAAATTTATCACTTTGTATCATCTAATTTTTGTTGTTAAAATTAAAAATATTATGAAAGTTTCAATATTAGGCAATAGTTTAACTAGTTTATCATTGGCAATGTCATTGGTTAACCAAGGAATAAAAGTAGATATTTTTTCAAACAAAAAGAAGAGAAAATACAATAAAAACCAAACAATAGGAATTTCAAAATCAAATATAGATTTTTTTAATAAAAAAATATTAAATATTAGTAAATTTTTATGGAATATAAAAAATATAGAAATTTATAGCGAAAATTTAGAACATCAGAAAATATTAGATTTTCAAAATAAACATAATCATCTTTTTTCAATAGTTAAAAATTTCAATCTATATAACCACCTTTTTGAGAATCTTAAAAAGAATAGATTAATACGCTTTAGTAAAAAAACTAATTATCAAAATCTATTGGAGAAAAGATATGATTTAATTTTTAATTGTGACCATTCTAATTCAGTAACTAAAAAATTTTTTCATAATCGTATTGAGAAAGATTATAACAGCTTTGCGTATGTAACTACTTTTAAACATAAAAGATTAACAAATAATTGTATTGCCGTTCAAGTTTTTACAAAAAGGGGACCTATTGCATTTTTACCAATTTCATCTGTTGAAACTTCTGTTGTTTTTTCAATTAAGGGTAAAGAAAATGTGAATTTAGAGAACCTTATTAAAAAATATAATTTGAAATATGAAATCTTAAAAATCAATAAAGTAAATAATTTTGAACTTAAACTTTCTAATCTAAGATCTTACACTTTTAAAAACATTATTGCTTTTGGAGACATCTTACATAGATTACATCCACTTGCAGGACAAGGTTTTAATATGACAATTCGAGATATTAAAGAAATCAATAGCTTAATTGAATTTAAAAAAAAGTATGGATTAGGATTAGACAAATCTATTGGTCTTGATTTTGAAAAAAATTTAAAAGATAAAAATTACCTTTTTTCAAATGGTATAGATTTTATCTATGAGTTTTTTAATTTTGAAAATAAGTTTAAAAATAACAATTTAAGTAAAATAGTAAAATTACTTGGTAAAAATAATCTTGCAAATAAAATATTTACTAAAATTGCTGATAAAGGAATTTCAATCTCAGATTATTGAATTGTGGTGTTATTGTATTGATCAAATGAATATGTAGTTAGTATTTCAGAAATTTTATTTTTTCTGATATCTAAACTTTTTGCTTCAAGTAAAACTTGTTTTTCCTCAATCGTAAAAGGTGATGCCATTGCCAGTGCATTTATAGTTTCATCTAAACTTTGTTTTTCAAGTGCTTTCCAATTTATTACAAAACCTTTTTTTTCAAAAAGATTTTTTAGATCCTTAAATATTAACTCTAAGTCTGAAAATTTTATTTCCTCTTTATTATTTTCAAGGTCTCCAAAGTAATCATCAAAATTAATCTCACACTCCCTATATTTTTTGTTTGTTTGAATTTCTTTTGTAATTTTAAACCTAATTATTCCTTTAAGCTCAATTAAGTATCTTTTATCTTCTGTTTCTTTAAAACCAGTTATTTTACCTAAACAACCAATTTCGTGGAGTTCAGGAATTTTTTCACTATCCTCATTTTTAAGTGATTTTGGTTGAATCATTCCAATTAATTTATTCGACCTCATGCTATCATTTATCATATCTATGTATCTCGGCTCAAAAATATTTAATGGAACTGTTGTTTTTGGAAATATAATAAAATTACTTAAAGGAAAAACAGCCACTTTTTTGGGTAAATCAATTTTTTTCATAACTTAATATATATTAATAAATATATCATTCTAAATATATATATTTTCTAGTTTTTTTTCATCAATAAATTTATCTAGTGCTTCACAATAGGCCTTTTCCAAATTATTTGTATATAGTCGGCTGTCAAAAATTTTTGATATTTTTTTTTGTATCATTTATAAGTTCGTTTAAAGATTTTTCCATAAAAGCATGATAATATTAAATATAACAAAGATATTAAATCTATTTTAATTATTCTTGCTTAAAAAAAACCATGTTCTATAATAATTTATAATTAAGCGGGCATAGCTCAGTGGTAGAGCGTCTCGTTGCCAACGAGAAGGTCGAGGGTTCGACCCCCTTTGCCCGCTCCACGATTAGAATTAAGAATAAAATTTTATGAATGATCTTTTAAAAAAAAAATGTGTGCCTTGTGAAGGTGGCGTTGTTCCATTTAATATTTCAGAGATACATAAATATCAAAAAAAAGTTGATGGATGGGATATAATTAAAAACGATAAAGGGATTTTTTTTCTAGAAAAAAAATTTAAATTCAAAAATTTTTTAGAAAGTCAGAAATTTGTCAATCTAGTTGGTAAAATTTCTGAAGAAGAAGGACATCATCCAGATCTCTCATTTGGTTGGGGATATGCTAAGGTGACAATTACTACACATGCTATTGAGGGCTTGTCTGAGAACGATTTTATATTGGCTGCAAAAATTGACAGGGGGCACTAATGTCTAAAATGTCTAGTATTAGAAAAAACAAGCACAGTTTCAGTTGCATTAGCGAATTTAATTATTTCTCCATCTCTTATTGATCCTGCTGGTTGGATAACTGCAGTTACTCCTGATTGCACTAATTTTTCGATCCCATCAATAAATGGGAAAAATGCATCTGATGCCGCAACAATATCATTACCATTATTCAGATTAAATTTATTCATTTTATCTATAGCAATTTTACAACTATCGAGCCTGCTTGGTTGTCCAGATCCTATTCCTATTGTTGATTTGTTACGAGCGATTACTATCGCATTAGATTTTACGTAACGGCATATATTGAATGCAAATATCAAATTATCTAATTGTGATTTACTTGGTTTTTTTTTTGAAACAACTTTAAAATTCTTTTTTGAAAAAAGTGATTTATCTTCTGACTGAACTAAAAATGAATCATTTATAGAATTTATTTTAAAATTTTCATCCATTAAATAATTTGAAGCATCAATCACTCTTAAATTTTTTTTTGATTTAAGTAAATTTAAAGATTCTTTATCAAAACCATTTCCAATAATCACTTCAAGAAATATCTTATTCAATTCGATCGCAATAGATTTTGTAATCTTGAAATTACAAGAAACAATTCCACCAAAAGCACTTAAAGGGTCACATGCTAGAGCTGATTTATAGCTGTCTAAATTATTTTGAAGTAGTGAAACACCACAGGGGTTTGCATGTTTTACAATAACAGTTCCCCTATTTTTTGGAAAAGATCTTGAAATATTTAGAGCAGAAAAAATATCATTATAATTATTATAACTAAGTTGTTTTCCATGGAGTTTATCTAATTTATTGTTTGGATCACTTGAATAAATAGCACTTTTTTGATGAGGATTTTCACCGTATCTCAAATTCTCAATCAAATTACCATAAAGAACTTTTTTTTTAGGAAAATTGATATTGGAAATTTTGTTGTAATAATTTGATATAACCGCGTCATAATATGCTGTTTGATTAAAAGCCGATTGAGACATTTTTTTTCTAAAAATCAAAGAAGTTGAGCCTTTATAAATTTTTAGTTGATTGATAAGTTCTGAATATTGATCAGTTGATGTAATCACAACGACATCATTATAATTTTTCGCTGCGGCTCTTACCATTGTAGGTCCACCAATATCAATTTTTTCTATGATCTTTTCATGGGCTTTTATTTGTTGTAGTGTTTCTTCAAATGGGTAAAAATTTACTACTACCAGATCTATATTCTCAAAATTATTCTTTTTAAGATCTTTTTTATGTAACTTATTTTTTCTCTTATTAAGGATACCTGCATGTATTTTAGGGTGTAAAGTTTTGACCCTCCCATCAAGAATTTCATCAAAACCTGTGAACTTTGAGACTTCTGTACAATTAAATCCGAGTTTACGAATTTTTCTAAATGTTCCTCCAGAACTGATTAATTTTACATTATTTTTCTTTAAAATTTTTAAAAGGGGCTGTAAATTGGATTTATCTGACAAAGATATCAATGCAGATTTAATTTTTTTCATTATATTTTTTTTAATTCCCATTTAATATTTTCAGTCTGATTATTAGCAATACCAGAAATAAATATATTTTGATTATCAATGTATAAATTTTTATTACCGAAATATAAACCATTATCAATATTTATGTCATAATTATCACATGTAAATTTCCATCCTTCATTATTTAATTCTATTAAAATTGTTTTATTATCTTGTGTCTTCGTTAATTTAACGTCTGGCTCTACGTGAAATCGAATATCAAATTTATAATTGTGATTTGTTTTTTTCTTAATTATTTTGTCTAAGCCAACAAATGACATTTTATCAGGAAAGAATTCTATCTCTCTTTGATGAACAGAGCTATATTTCTTTAAATATCCGTCATGTGAGGCAGTAATCTTCCAGTAATTTTTGTCAAAAATTACATCTTTACGAATTATTTTTAAACCTTTTTTAACAAACCAAGATTTATCAATATTAATAAATTTACAAGAAGAATTATCATCAATTACTAAAGTGCTCTGTGCCGCTGATGATTTTGATAGATGATTAAGTTTACTATTTCTCTTCTTAAAGTATCCACAATTACAAATTAATTTTTTACCATTTGAAATTACCTCAAAGGATAATGCTCCAGATTGATAATCTTTTGTGTAATTTAAGCTCGGAGTAGATCCAGCATCCATTGAGAGGCAAATCTTTTTATTTTTAAGTATTATATATCCACCCAACTCATGGCTATCATTTTTAAAATTATATCCCAGTCTTTTTAAATAATTATCAAATTCATTATTATTTGATTGGTTGTTACCATTAAATAGTAAATCTAACCCTGAATTTTTCCAAAAAAAAGCATATCCTTGTCCAAGATAAAAAATGCTTTCGTCTACCTGTTCAGGAACAGTAATTTGAGACTCTTTAAACCATTCTCTTATCAAAATGAAATATTTAAGATATAAGATTAATTCTTTAATACTTCTTGACTTTGGTACTCCGTAGTTATCAAAATTACTTTTTGATATCTTTTTAAGCAAAGTCAGACCAAAAGATAGATAGTTTTTTTCATTTTGATAACAAAGTCCAACTAAAATAATAGAGGCACATCCAATCAATTTATTTTCTATAAATTTAGAATTATCAATTTCATTTATTAGATGATTTGCTTGTTTTTGAATTATCTTATTAAAATTGTATTTATATTCTTCGTTACTGTCATCAAAACAAAGATTATGACAGGAAAGCCATGCAATAATTCTTTTTGCAGTCAAATCAAAATTCCAACTTTTATCATTATATTTTTGGTTGTTGTTAATCCAATTAGTAATTATTTTTTGTGTTGTTTGTTTTGATGATTTTAGATCTAAACTAAAAAACCAATAAAAATTATTAAGAGTTCTATATTTTTTAAAATCTGTGTTTTTATGGCTCCAAATATCTTCTAAATCAAAATCTTCAATTCTAAATTTTTTTTTTTGGTAATTAATAAGTGAAGAGAGCAAATGTGGACTAGGTTTATACAATAACTCATTATTGTATATTTTTGAAATTTTTTTATCATAA
>CACPJN010000009.1:0-38718 GCA_902634235.1 uncultured Pelagibacteraceae bacterium | reverse complement strand
CAAATTTTAAAGAAAAATCAATTCTTTTAGTAAATGTTGCAAGTAATTGTGGGTTCACAAAACAATATGAAGATCTTCAAAAGTTATATGAGTTATATAAATCAAATGGTTTGATTGTATTAGGCGTACCATCAAATCAATTTGGAAATCAAGAACCTGGTAGTGAAAAGGAAATCAAAAATTTTTGTGAAGCTAATTTTAATATTACTTTTCCAATGACCAGCAAATATGATGTGAGAGGTAATAAAGCTCACCCGGTTTATTTGTGGGCTAAAGAGTCATATGGTAATTCAGCTGTACCTAAATGGAATTTTCATAAAATTTTGATCGATAAAAATGGGAAAATTCAAGATACTTTTGCCTCTTTCACAAATCCTATGTCTAATAAGATTAAAAAAGAAATAGAAAAGATACTTAATTAGATTTTTTTGTGATATCATAAATATATTGCTCGAGACTTATTTTTCCAAAATGCTTATATACCCTATTAGATAAATTCATATTTGATAGCGCTGAAGCATATCTTTCTCCTGGTCGTTTTGGTAAAAATTTGATTTTAGTTTTGAACATCTTAGCAACAGATAAAATTGAATAACTTTTCTTATGAGAAATACTATAATGTCTGCAAAGATTTTTTTTCCATGCTAGAAAGCAAATTTTAATTGTGTCATCTATATGAGTAAATCTTCTTGATTGTGAACCGGGCTTAACAACTGGTAATGGCTTTTTATTATTGTATGCATCCTCAAAAATTCCAATAACAGTTGCCATTTTACCTTTTGTAATTTGCATTGGACCGTAAACATTATAAAAATATATTACCTCATATTTGAAACCGAACCATTTTTTAAGATTCTCTAAAAGCTCTAAGTTTTTTGATTTTGTAAAAGCGTAAGGAGATAGATTTTTATCATTACCCTTATTACCAAGAGACGCCGAAGTTGCAGAGTAGATTAATTTAATCTTATTTTTTAAGCAAAATTTGAAGACAGCATTTGTTCCTATCGAATTAGAATTTAAACACTCAGCCATATTCAAAAAACTTTGATAAATTCTAGCAAATTCACCAAAATGAAAAATTGCATTTATATTTTTTGGATTATTTAAATATTTCTCAATATCTTTAGTATCTGCTTTAATATATTTAACTCGAGAATTTTTAATATGGTTTTTACGATTACCAGATGAATAATTATCTAAACTTATTATTTTAAAATTTGTTTTTTTTAGAAAAAAACTTATAAGATTTGAACCCACAAAACCTGCACCCCCAGTAATTATAATTTTGTCTTTTTTCATTCAAAAATTTAAACTAAGTCCATCATAAGCAGGTTTAATATTTCTTGGTAATATATTCAATAAAGTTCCATAGTCCAGATCAGAATGTAGATTTGTTAATATCATTCTTTTTGGTTTTAATTTAATGTTTAATCTTAATACATCATCAAGGTTAAAATGAGACGGATGAAATTTATACCGCAAACAATCTATAATAAGAAAATTTAGATTGGTAAACTTATTAAAATCCTTTTCAAAAATTTTATTAGCATCTGGAAGATAGGCAATTTTTTTATTAATAATAAAGGCCAAACTTTTAATTGATCCATGATTTACTTTTATAGGCTCTATTTTAATAGATTTACCAATATTTATTTTTTTTTTCATTTTATAAAATTCCAAGATTGGTAGATAATCTTTAGACTTTTTAAAACAATAAGAAAATGATTTTGAAAGATATTTTTTTGTAAATACGTCAGCATATACAGGAATTTTTTTTTTACTTTTTAAGCAAAAAATTCTTAAATCATTAATACCATGAGTCTGGTCAGCATGATTATGTGTATAGAAAACACAATCTATATTAGCAATTTTATTTTTAAGCATTTGATTTCTTAAATCTGGAGAGGTGTCAATTAATAGATTCGAATCTCTGCTTTTAATGAAGGCGGAACACCTTGACCTTAAATTTTTTGGATTTTTAGGATCACATTTTCCAAAAAAACCATCTGGTCTAGGTACCCCCATTGAACTACCACTCCCCAATATAATAAATTTCATATCCTAATTAAACAAATTTTCAAAATTAAATGTGGTTTTTTTAATCAAATTATCACTAGAAATATTTTTAATATGAGCTAATTTTTTTGCTGTATAAATTACAAAAGAAGGTTCATTTTTCTTTCCTCTATTGGGTTCTGGTGAAAGATATGGGCTGTCAGTTTCAATTAGCAATTTTTCTAAAGGTAAAAATTTGAAAGTCTCTTGAAGTTCAGTTGAATTTTTAAAAGTAATTATTCCACTGGCTGAAAAATAAGTATCGAAATTTAATAATTTTTTAGCAAAATCTTTTGATCCAGTAAAGCAATGCATTAAAATTTTTAATTTTTTATTTTTAAAACTTTGAAAAATCTCTAAGATTTCTTTTTCAGCATTTCTTGAGTGAACAATTAGTGGTATATTTAATTCAATTGCGGCCGCTATATGTTCTTCAAAGCTTTTTATTTGGTCTGATTTTTCACTATGATTATAAAAAAAATCAAGACCTGTTTCCCCAATTCCAATTATCTTTTTATTATCTTTTATTTCTTTAATAATTTTTTGTGAATTTATCTTATCATTTTTAGTTTCATGAGGATGAATACCAAAAGTTCCAAATACAATTTCGTCTACTTTTACAATTTCCTTAATTCTTTTAAAACTATTAAGTGTAGTACAAATTGTTAGAATTTTTTTAATACCAACATCCTTAGATCTTTTTATTACTTGGCTCAAATTTGATAAAAGAGGTTCGAAATCTAAATGGCAGTGAGAATCAATCATTGTTTTTTTCTATTTTTTTAAAAAGTATATCAATTTTATTTAAATCACTATTTTTTTTTAAATAATTGTGGTTTTCTAAAGTAGAAAATTTTAATTCACTCTCTTTTATATCAAATATCATTAAAGCTTTTAAAGAAGATTGAGGGATTATTGGATATAGCAAATAACTAATTTTTCTTACAATTTCTAAAGTCGTATAAACAATTGTATTTAATCTAATTATATCATTTTTCTTTTTCCATGGTTCCTGATCATTAAAGTACTTATTTGTTTCAAATAATGAATTTACAATAAAATCTATATAGTAATTTATATCTTGATTATCAATTTTTTCTCTAATTGTGTTTAAATTTGATTTGAATTTATCTAAAATTTTTAAATCTTCCTTTTTAAAATCAATTTCATTTGGAACTTTTCCTCCACAATTTTTTTGAGCGAAAGCAACTACTCTTTGACATAAATTTCCAAAGTTGTTTGCTAAATCACTGTTAATACAATCTTCTAATCTTTCTTGAGAAATATTCCCATCATTTCCAAATGACACTTCTTTAATTAAATAATATCTTAAAGGGTCTAGACCATATTTATTTATAATTTCAATCGGATCTAGAATATTACCTTTCGACTTAGACATTTTTTCATCACCAGACAGTATCCAACCATGTCCATAAATTTTTTTAGGTAATTTGATTTTTGCTGCTAAAAGAAATGCGGGCCAATAAACTGCGTGAAATCTTAAAATATCTTTTCCTATTAAGTGTACCGATGCTGGCCAAAAGTTTTTAAATAAATCATTATTTGTGTCAGGATAATTTAGAGCACTTATATAGTTTGCTAAAGCATCTAACCATACATAGATAACATGATCTTTATCATTTGGTACCTGAATACCCCATGAAAAACTTTTTCTACTTATTGATAAATCTTTTAGACCACTTTTGACAAAACTAATAACTTCATTTTTTCTTGATGGTGGAGAAATAAAATTAGGATTATTATTATAATAGTCTAGTAAAGGTTTTTCCCATTTTGATAAACGAAAAAAATATGACTCTTCGTCCATCCATTCAACTGATGATTTTGAAATAATAGCCTGTTTTTTTCCATTTATTTCCTCAACTTCATCATTAGAGTAAAAAGCTTCATCAGAAACTGAATACCAGCCGGAGTATTTAGAAAGATATATTTCTCCATTCTTTTCTAACTCTTTCCATAGATATTGTACAGATGATTTATGACGTTGTTCAGTAGTCCGAATAAAATCTGTATTAGTTAAATTGAGAATTTTAGATAAATCTCTGAAAGTTTTACTAATATCATCACAAAATTTTAATGTGTCAACATTTTTTTGTTCAGCTGCTTTTTGAATTTTTAAACCATGTTCATCTGTACCAGTTAAAAAATTTACATTAAAGCCATCTATTCTTTTAAATCTTGAAAAAAAATCTGCAATGATACTTGAATAAGCATGACCCATATGGGGTTTTGCTGAGGGATAATATATAGGTGTTGTTATGTAAAAATTTTTATCCATTAAGTATTTCTTCACTAAATTCAATAAATAATGAATCTACATCTAAATTGAATCTTTTAACTTCCGCAATCTTTTTAATAAAATAATCGTATTTTCTAAAAATTTTAAGATTTGTTTTCAAATTTAATTTTACCAAATAAGATTCAATATAATTAAAGATTAAATCTTTTAAAAAAAAATTATTTTTATATACATTGTCTTCAATTACAGTTACTAAAAATTTCTTTAAACTAAAATTTAACAAATCATATTTATTTTTTTCTCCAAATTTAGCTAATCTATAAATATCACCTGGTGTAGAATAATAACTAATTAAATCGTTATTTAATGTTTTATTTAAATTACCATCAAGCAATTTATTAGCTATATCTAAATTTTCAGAATTAGATAAGAAAATCTTAAAATTTATACACCTTGATAATAAAGTTGGAATGATCTTTTTATTGCAATTATTTATCAAAATAAAATAAACTTTGGCAGGAGGTTCCTCTAACACTTTTAATAAAGCATTTATAGAATTTAAGTTTAAAGACTCGATATTATCTATCAATATAAATCTTGGTTTTTGATTAAAAGATGATTTATTTAATTTTAATATTAATTCTCTTATTTGATTTACATCGATATTAAATTTTTCATCTTTAACATCAATTAGGATAAAATTAGGATTAGATAAATTATTGACAGTTTTAAATGAATGATTTTCAGGATCAATTATAAAATTAGCACTATCGTATTTCAAATTTTCGCCTTTTGATAAAACGTAATTAATAAAGTGATAAGCTAATGTTGATTTCCCTATCCCTTTTTGACCTGAAAACAAAATCTTACTTGGCAATTTCTCTAAATTTTCCAATTTTATAAGTTCGTTTAAATATTTTTCCAAACCAAATAATTTAGTTTGACTTATTGGTTTTAATTCACTCATAGCAACTTTTCTAATTCATTAATTATTAATAATTTATTAACCTTTTTATCAAGGTTTGAATTTATAATTTTATATTTTTTTCTATTTTTCTTAGCTAAAGTTAAAAAACCATTTTGAACTTTTAAATAAAATTTTTGCTTAAATTTATCATATCTATTTAGAGATTTTCTTAATTTAAGTCTCTTAATCATATTTTTTTGATCGATTATATTTAAAAATGTAAAATCAACCTTAAAATTCTTTAAAATATGACTGTTAATAAGATTAATCAAATTAAGATCAAGACCAAATCCATAGTGTTGGTAAGCAATAGTTGAGTCAACAAACCTATCAATTAAAATAATTTTCTTTTTATGATTTTTTTTGAATAAATCAATATTTTCACTACGTGCGGCCAAATAAAGTAATAAATCTGTTTTTCTATTAAAATTTGATTTATCATTTAAGATAAGTTTTCTAATTTTTTCGGCATTATGGCTTCCACCTGGCTCTCTTATTTTGATATGATCAATTTTTTTTTTTTTTAAATAATTTGAGATCTTAGTAATATGATAACTTTTTCCACTTCCCTCTATACCTTCAAAAACTATTACTGGTTTTCTAGACATCGCCCCAGATAAGATAATTAAACGATTTAATTAATCTGGAGAAAATATTTACTCTTTTTACTTCATCAACAGCTAATAATTCATATTCACCAATTACTTCTTGATCGTATACTATTTTCAATTTAGCTAAAATTTGATCTTTTTTTATTGGAGCCTCAATTGGTCCATCATATAAAATCTTAGCTTTAATTTTTTTTTTTTGACCTTTTTTAATTGTTTTATAAATGTCCTCTTTTGTATAAACTTTTACTTTATCTTTTTTACCAAGCCAAACTTCAACAGAATCTATTGGTTTATTAGATTTGGATATTTCAATTAAATCATAATTTGTAAGACCGTAAGTTAAGAGCTTTGAGCTCTCTCGGGATCTCTCATTTTTAGTTTCAAAACCACTGCCAACAGCTATTAATCTTCTTCCTTTTTTTATGATAGATGAAGCTAAAGAATATTTTTCAACTGCTAGATATCCAGTTTTAATACCATCTGCACCCATATTTTTATATAACAAAGGATTTCTATTACCTTGAGTGATTGGATCACCACCGGTTCTATCCCAAGTAAATTCTTTTTCTTTAAACCATCCATAATATTTTGGATGATTTTTGATTAAGTAGTTAGACATTATCAATATATCTTTTACTGTTGAATAATTATCAGGATCATTAATCCCTGATGAATTTGCAAAATTTGAATTTTCCATACCAATTTCTTTAGCTTTAGCTGTCATCATAATTGCAAATTCTTCTTCAGTACCTGCTATACCTTCAGCAAGTGCAATACAGGCATCATTACCTGACGCAACAATGATACCTTTAAGTAAATCCTCAACCGATACCTCGTCGCCAACCATTACAAACATAGAGGAATATCCTGCGGTTGATAAACGCCAAGCTTTTTCAGAAATAAGAAATTTTTCATCTAATGTTAAGTCACCTGACTTAATTAAATCGAAAGCGATTATACTAGTCATAATCTTAGTCATAGATGCTGGATATATTGATCTATCAGGCTCTTTTTCATATAAAATTTCACCTGAAGAAAAATCCTGTAAGATTGCAGTTCTAGCTTTAATCTCAATATTTGCATGTGTGAATGGGACAGAAATAGAATAAATAAAAAATATAAAAAAAAGTTTCTTAATCATTATTTAATACTTCTAAATTTTCAAATTCAAATACATTCATTTTTTCAAACGAATTTTTAAGACTTTTTATATCATTAAAAGGACCTATTAATACCCTATATTTCGTTTCCGATAATTTAATTATATTGAGATTTTTAATTGAACTTTCATTTTTGATTCTATTGATCATTAATTTAGCACTTTTTTTGTGGTAGAAGTCTGCAACCTTTAAAGAGTAAGAAAATGATTTCTTTTTTACTTTTTTCTTTTCTGTTTTCTTTTTATTCAAATCATTTATCTTAATACCATCAACAGGTGCTTTTTCTGCAACAGATTTTTCAGCCTCGAACATTTTTGCTTTTTTAGCAACATAAGTTGAGTTTTTAGAGAGTAATAAAATTTCTACAAATGGTTCATCTTTATCTAATTCTAATTCTTCAGCAATTCTTGGGCTTAAAACGGAATTATAAAAATTTGAAAATTTTATTTTATTAGATTTTACATTTGCGATTAAATACTTACCATTTTTTAGATTTGTAATCTTAACTATAGATTTTCTTTTTAAGAACTTGTGATAAATATCATAAGATCTTGGTTCTATTTTTCTAATTTTATCCAGGTCTTGATTAAATATCAAAGCAAAACCTGAGTTTTTAAATCTATTTTCAGTTGATATATTTATCTTTTTGGTTGTGTCTATTGATCGATCACAATTAGAGATAAAAAAAAATATGAAAAATATTGTGATAATTCTATAATTCATTTTTAATTTTATCTTTCAATGTGCATACTGCAAGTGCAAATCTAAGTGACCGATTCCATTTTAGTATAATTTCATAATTATCAAAAACTATATAAGCTGGATTCAGCGTATCCGATCCAGGAATTATATCTTTATCTGGAGTAATTATTGCCACTTTAAGATTTTCATCAACAAAATATAAATTTTCTTTATCCGTGATAAATTTCTTAAAATATTTTAGTTTTCTCTTATTTTTCAATTTTTTTGCAGAAACATTTAAATATTTTTTTGAAATGTTATCATTCAACTTAACTTTATAAAAACAATGAGAATTTTTATTCCATCCCATGTTACTTAGATAATTACCAGCAGAGGCATAAGCATCTTGAGGGTTTTTAAGGTTTATCTCATTATCTTTATCAAAATCTAAAGCATGATTTTTGATTGTTGATGGCATGAATTGAAAAAAACCAAACGCTCCTGCCCAAGATCCATATAAGGTCGTATAATCAATTTGATTATTTTCAATCAGCTGTAATAAGATTAGTAACTCTCTTGTAAAAAATTCAGATCTTCTCTTATCATAACTTAATGTAGATAAGGAAGACAAAATATCCATTTTTCCTACGTAAGTACCGTAATTTGTTTCAATACCCATAAGTGATAAAAGAAGTTCTTTTTCAATATTATATTTATTTTCAACATCATTTATCAATTTGGTATTTTGTTTAAAAAAATTTAAACCTTTTTTAACTTTTTTTGTAGAAGTTCTTTTTGAAATATATGTAAAGGTATCTTCATAAAATTCAGGTTGATACCTATCATATTTTATTACATTTGGTAAAAATTTAACATGACTCATTGCTTTGTCAAAAGTAGATTCCGATATACCTTTTTTTAAAGCTAAGACTTTAAAATTTTTTTTCCATCTTAAAAAATTTTCTTGATCATTAGCAGTAACATTTGAAAATAAAAAAAAGAGAAATAGAAGAAAAAAACTAATTTGTTTCATAAAGATCTTTTAGATATATAATTACAGCAATCCAAATAATAATAAAACTTAGAAATTTTAATATAGAAAAGTCCTCATTGTAATAAAAATACCCTAAAATGAACTGTAATGTTGGCGTAATGTAAAATATCATTCCAGTTGGTCCTAATCCAATTAACTCAACCCCTCTTACATAGAGAAACAAAGGTATCACAGTCATTGGGCCAGCTAAAAGTAAATACAAACTTAGTCCTGGATCGCTTAAATTAAAGTCGTTTAATCCTCTATTAGCAATTATGTAAAATGCAATTAAAGCAAAAGGAAAAATATATAAGCTTTCAATAAATAATCCAATATCGGTATCAATCTCAATTTTTTTTCTTACCAAATTATAGAAGGCCCAGCTAAAGGCTACTATAAGACCAACCCATGGTAATGATTTAAGATTAAAAAAAATTAAAATCAAAATTGATACAAAAACTAAAATAATTGAAAAAATCCTTTTATTATTCAGTTCCTCTTTAAAAAAAACATATCCTAGAAGAACACTAATTATTGGCATTATAAAATAGCCAAAACTAGCATCTATAATCCTCTCTGATGCAACAGCATATATCCATATTGACCAATTAATAAAAATTAGAAAACCAGATAAAAATAATGCGATTAATTTTTTTTTATCTTTTATTTCTTTTAAAAAAATTTTCCATTTAGATAGAAATGTAGTGGTTAAAATTAACATTATTGCAGTCCACAAACATCTATGTACAACTAATTCAGTATGACCAATAAAAGAAACTGACTCGAAATATATAACTCCAATAAAACCCCACCAAAAAGAACCTAAGGAAGTTAATATCAAACCTTTGTTAAAATCATTTTTCATATTATTTAAATGAATAGAATATCAATAGTAATTAGACTATTTTATTGTTGAATTAAATATTTTTAATTATAAAAGCTTCTACACGGAGAGATGGCTGAGCGGTTGAAAGCACCGGTCTTGAAAACCGGCAAAGGGGCAACTCTTTCCTGGGTTCGAATCCCAGTCTCTCCGCCATCCTAACTATTAATATTTGAAATTTTTGAACAAATTATTAATTTTATTATCTTCAAATTCTATATTAGTTTGTAAACCGTTATAAAAATTATAAAGATTGTTATCGTCTATTTCTAAGAATTTTATTAATTCATTTAATTCTTCATAATTTAATTGATCTAGATATTCATTTGTGAAGGCTCCTAAAAGTTTATCCATTTCTTTTGTGCCGCGATAATTTGATCTGTAAATAATCTTTTTTTTAATTTGTTCTATATCAGTGTTCATAATAGGAATATAATATTAGTTTATGGATATTAAAAGAAATTATGAATATTTATTATCTGACGTAAAAGCCCTTAAAGGGGTTGGTGTAAAAACAACAAATTTATTAAAAAGAAAAAAAATAAATACTATTTTTGATCTATTATGGAAATTGCCTAAATCATATACTGATCGTAGTTTGTCATCAAAGATTAAAGATTTAAAAATAGACGAAATACAAACTATTACAGTCATTCCTCAGAAATATTCTTTCCCAAGAGTGAGAAACTTACCAAATAGAGTTTTATGTAAAGATGAAACGGGTGAAATAGATTGTGTTTTTTTTAATAGTTATGAAGGATATATAAAAAAAATATTACCAATTGGAAAACAAGTTACTATAAGTGGTAAAATTAAATATTTTCGTAACAAATACCAGTTAACTAATCCTAAATATATTTCAGAAGACTCTTCTATCATTAAACAAAAACATAATTCTTATTCATTAACTGAAGGCTTAACTGAAAAAGTCTATAATAAAATTATATTACAAATCATTAAAAATTTACCTGAAATTGATGAATGGCATTCAAAAAACATTCTAAAAAAATTTAATTATGTCAGTTGGAATGATTCAATAAAAAAGTTACATGAGCCAGAAAATATCGGTAAATTCAAAGAAAACTTTTACCAAAGACTTGCTTTTGATGAAATTTTCTCAACTTTTTTGGTAAATTCAGAAATTCGAAAAAAAATCAAAAAAATTAAAAAGACTAAGAAAAAATTTGATACTAAAAAACAAAATGAAATATTAAATAGATTAGACTTTGCATTAACTAACGACCAAAAAAAAACGTTAAATGAAATTAATAAAGATTTATGCTCAGATAAAAAAATGTTTAGATTGCTTCAAGGTGACGTAGGAAGCGGTAAAACAATAGTATCTTTATTATCTGCTTACAATACCATTAATTCAGATTTTCAAGTAGCAGTAATGGCACCTACTGAGATATTAGCTAGACAACATTTTTTTTTAGCTAAAAAGATATTTCCTAGAAATATTAAAATAGAATTACTATCAGGAAAATCAGCTTATAAAGACAAAAAAAATATTTTGGATAAATTAATAAAAAATGAAATTAATATAATTTTTGGAACACATGCTTTATTTCAAAATAAAGTAGAATTTAACAAACTTGGATTAATAATAATTGATGAACAACATAAATTTGGAGTCAGTCAAAGAAAAAAATTATCAGATAAAGCTGGTAAAAATTGTGATGTTCTCTTAATGACAGCTACACCAATTCCACGTACTTTAACAATGACTATTTATGGTGATATGGATCTTTCAATTATTCGTGAAAAACCAAACATTAGAAAACCAATTAAGACTTACAGCAAACTTGAAAGTAAAATTGAAGATGTAATAAATTTTGTAAGAAAAGAAATTCGTCTTGGAAATCAAATTTTTTGGGTATGTCCCTTGATAGAAGAGTCTAAAAAAATTGATCATAGTTCAGCTATTAAAAAATCTGAATATTTAAAAAAACTATTTCCTCATCAAGTTTATTTACTACACGGAAAGACAACTTTAGATGAAAAAGATAAAATCCTAAATAAATTTTTAAATAATGAATTTAAGATTTTAGTATCTACTACTATAATTGAAGTGGGTATAGATTTTCCAAACGCAAATGTAATAGTTATAGAAAATGCAAATAAATTTGGTTTATCCCAATTACACCAATTAAGAGGTAGAGTTGGAAGAGGCAACAAAGAGTCAACATGTATATTAATGTTTAGGTCAAATTTAAGTGATAATGCAAAAAAAAGAATAAATATATTAAAAGACTCTAATGATGGATTTAAGATATCTGAGGAAGATATGAAATTAAGAGGTTTTGGTGATATTCTTGGTTTTAAACAAAGTGGGATTAAAAACTTTAAATTAGCAGATCCAATTCATAATCATGATCTTTTTATTTTAGCTGAAAAAGAAATAAAAAGAATCGAAAATGAACAAGAAGATATAAAAAAATTTAAACCATTAATTAAGTTATATGATCGAGCAGATATAATAAATGATATAGCTTAATTCTTACCCGCAGATGTTCCTGCAGAAACAATAAATTTAGATGCTTCTTCAAATGTCATATTTAGATATATAACCTCATCAATTGGAAACATAAGTAAAAAACCACTTGTGGGATTTGGTGTTGTAGGCACAAAAACATTAATTAATTTTTTATTAGTTTTTTGAGCCATCTCTCCTTTATTTTCTTTTGTTGCAAATCCTACAGCCCAAACACCCTTTCTAGGGTATTCTATTAAAACCACACTTTTTTTGTCATTGTCATCTTTGTTTGAAAAAGTTTCTGTCATTTGTAGTATTGCAGAATAAATAGTTCTTAGAACAGGAATTCTCTTAAATAAATCATCAATCAGTTTAAGAATTCTTTTACCTAAAAAAGATAGAGACAAGCCTCCAACGATAGTGATAAAAATTACAGAAATAATAATTTCTATTCCAGGTATTGCAAATGGTAAATAACTATTTGGATTAATATTTTCTGGAATAATTTTAGATGAAATTCCAATTAAAATTTTACTTAAATACAAAGTAAAACCTATCGGTATTAAAACAACGACACCGGTTATAAAGTAATTTCTTAAAATAAGAGTAAGGGATTTTTTTTTATTTTTAGCCATTAATTAAAACTAGAGTAAATCACGAAAAAAATTGCAATTATGAACATTATTAATAAAATTGTATTATTAAGATTCATTATAATTATAATACTTATATTAAAAAAAATGAATAGAAGAAAATTTTTATCTTATGTTGGATGTGGCTGTGGTAGTGTGATTCTTAGTTCATGTGCTAGCGCTCCTATCACAGAAAGAAAACAACTCAAACTCGTATCTGAAGCAAAATTAAATGCTAAAGCTGCTCAAATTTATGAAAAAATTAAGGAAAAAGAAAAAATGAGTAAAGATTTTAAATCCTTAAATTTAATGAAAAATATTGGAAAAAGAATGGAAAATTCTATAAGTGAGTATTTTTTTCAAACTGGTGTTGCAGATCCTACTGCACATTTTAAATGGGAGTATATTTTAATTGAAAACAAAAAAATTAGAAATGCTTGGTGTATGCCTGGTGGCAAGATTGCATTTTATACAGGTATGTTGGATGTCACAAAAGATGAAAATGGATTAGCTGCTGTAATGGGTCATGAAGTTGCTCATGCAGTTGCAAAGCATTCAGTGGAAAGAGCTAGTCGAAGTGCTTTAGTAAACACAGGAACACAATTGATTGACATTCTAAGTGGTGGAAAATTATCACAGATTAATAGAACCACTGGCATGAACACTGTTGGTTTATTATCACAATTAGGAATAATGAACCCTTTTACAAGAAAACAAGAAACTGAAGCAGACTATTTGGGAATGATTTTTTCATCATTATCAGGCTTCGATATTAGAGAAACTGAAAAAATTTGGGAGAGAATGAAAAAACTTAATAAAGGAAAAGCTCAACCAGAATTTATGAGTACCCATCCCTCTGCAGATAATAGAATAAAAAAAATAAATGAGTGGAAAAATAAAATTATTTTAAAATATCCACCTATAAAAGCTTAAAAATTTATATGGTGAGCCCTGATGGACTCGAACCATCGACCCATTCCTTAAAAGGGAATTGCTCTACCAACTGAGCTAAGGGCCCACAATTGAGATGTATATACATATTTATTTTGATTTTTCAAATAGGAATTTCTGACACAATAACTCAAAACCTACAACTTATCTTTGTATTTGTCGTAAAATTCATCAAATGTACCCTCCTTTATATTTTGTCTAATTAAAGTCATTAATTCTTGATAAAAATTTATATTATGCAAAGTCAATAACATTGAACCAAGTATTTCATTAGTATTAAATAGGTGATTTAAATAATTTTTAGAATACTTGTTTAAGTCCAAGTTTTTACATTTTTTATCCAGAGGAGTATCATCATTTTGATATTTGTTATTTTTAATATTTATTCGACCCTCCCAAGTAAATGCTAATCCAGTTCTGCCTGATCTTGTTGGTAACACACAATCAAACATATCTATTCCTCTTTTAACAGCGCCAAGTATGTCTGATGGTGTACCTACACCCATTAGATAGTGAGGTTTATCTTGAGGAAGGAGATCTTTAATTCCATCCAATACAGAAAACATTTCTTTTTGGCTCTCTCCTACAGCTAAACCTCCTACGGCATATCCATCAAAATCCATTTTTAATAATTCTTTTAAAGACTTAATTCTTAAATCATTAAAAAGTCCTCCTTGGATAATTCCAAAAATACCTTTATGTGAATTTTTACCAAATGCTTTTTTTGATCTTTTTGCCCAATATAATGATAAGTCCATGGACTCTTTTATTAAATTGTAGTCATCCGTTTTTTTTGGACATTCATCCATAATCATCACAATATCAGAATTTAAACCTAGTTGTATTCTTATACTTTCTTCAGGGCTTAAATAAAATTTCTTACCATCTACATGAGAATTAAAAATTGCACCCTTTTCACGATCAATTTTATTTAATTTTGAAAGAGACATAACTTGAAATCCTCCAGAATCTGTTAAAATTGGTAAATCACAATTCATAAATTCATGTAATCCACCTACTCTCTTTATTCTCTCGATACCAGGCCGTATCATCAAGTGATATGTATTACCTAAAATGATTTCAGAGCCAGTTTGTTTTATATCTTCTATCCTACAAGCTTTAACAGTAGCTTGAGTGCCTACAGGCATGAAAGCAGGTGTATGTATGTTACCACGATGAGTTTCGATTACTCCAGTTCTGGCATATTCATCTTTATTTAAAACTTTAAAGGCAAAATTTTTTAATGCCATTTATAATTTTATAAAGATTTAAAACTAATTATTTTATCAGGATCTGAAACAGCACCGTTGTTATTTTGGTCACCCCTTTTTATTTTATCTACATAGTCCATACCACTTACTACTTTTCCAAAAACTGTATATTGTCTATCTAGGAAAGGTGCTGCCTTAAAACAAATAAAAAATTGACTATTGGCGCTATCAGGATCTGAAGAACGAGCCATAGATAACGTTCCTCTTTCATGTGGCAGACTATTAAATTCTTGTTTTAAATCTGGTAGATCAGAACCACCCATTCCAGCTCTAGCTAAATTAAAGTCTGATGAACTAGAGTTACCAAATTTTACATCTCCTGTTTGAGCCATAAAACCATCGATTACTCTATGGAAAACAACATTGTCATATTTACCAGAATTAGCTAACTCCTTTATTCTTTTCACGTGATTTGGAGCAACATCTTCATATAACTCTATTTTTACTTCCCCATCTTTAAGTTTTAAAATCATAACATTCTCCTCTGACATTGATTGATTTATAATTAAAAAAAAAAATAAAAATATATTAAAAAAAAATTTATTCATATTTGCTTTTAAGTAATTTAATTGTACTTTTAGTAGTAAATTTTTTCACATTTCCTTTTAACTTAATAATTTCTTTAACAAATTTAGATGAAATAATTTGATTTTCAACATCCGACATCAAAAAAAGTGTTTCAATATTGCTATTAAGTTTTCTATTCATCCCTGCAAGTTGAAATTCATATTCAAAATCAGAAACAGCTCTCAAACCTCGTAAAATAATATTTGATTTATATTTTTTACACAATTCGGTTGTCAATGATGTGAATGATATCACTTTAATTTTTTTCTTATTTAACTTCAAATCTGAAAATAGCGCTTTTTTAACAATCTCTATTCTTTCAGAGGAGTCAAAAAGATAATTCTTATTTTCTACATTAGATACAGCAACTACAATTTTATCAAAAATTTTTAAACCTTTTTTTATAACATCAACATGACCAAAAGTAATTGGATCAAACGTTCCTGGGTAAATTGCAATCTTAATCATTAAACTAAATTATCATCAATTTTATCTGCCGAAACAACTTTTTCTTCACCTGATAACTTGATTATTCTTACTCCTTGAGTGTTCCTTCCACCAGTTCTAATTTCTTTAACAGCAACTCTAATTACTCTACCTTTGTTTGTTGATATCAAAATTTCATCACCATCAAATACTGGGAATGAGGAAGAGATATTGCCATTTCTAGGAGAATTGACAATTCCTATTATGCCCTTACCACCGCGGTTCGTTACTCTATACTCAGTATGTAAAGTTTTTTTACCATATCCATTTTCCGTTATTGATAAGATAAATTTTTCTTTTGCCTTTAACTCTGATTTACTATCTATGTTTTTTTTTCCATTTTTTAAATTTTTGTCATTATCTATAATTGATAAAGATACAATTTGATCATTTGGTGCCAAAATTATCCCTTTTATACCTTTAGATGATCTTCCTTTAAAAATTCTGAGCTTTTTGGACTCAAATCTTATACATTTTCCAAGTTTTGTACTCAATATAATATCTTGATCGTCTTTACAGATTTTGACACCAACAATCTTATCATTATTATCTAGTTTCATAGCTATTTTACCAGCTGAATTAATTGATGAAAAATCTTCAAGGCTATTCTTTCTAATTTTGCCTTGTGATGTTGCAAACACGATTTGGAAATTTTTTAAATCTGAGTCATCATCCGGAAAAGGCATAATTGAGCTAATAGATTGATGGTTTTTTAAAGGTAGTATATTGAATAATGATTTGCCTTTAGAAGCAGCTGATCCCTCTGGAATTTTCCAAGCTTTAACTCTGAAAACTAAACCTTCTGTAGAAAAAAACAATACTGAAGTATGCGTGTTTACCGATAAAGTTTGAACTACAGAGTCTTCATTTCTAGTAGTTATACCAGTTTTTCCTTTTCCACCTCTTTTTTGAGTTTTAACACTATTTAGAGATCCTCTTTTTATGTAACCCTGTAAGGTAACTGTAATTAGAACAGATTGTTTTTGAATAGTTTCCTCAATATCATAATTAAGTACTGCATCAATTATTTTTGTTCTTCGCGGCTCAGAATATTTTTCTTTAATACTTTTTAATTCTTCGCTAATTACTTTTTGTAGTTCTTTTTTAGATGAAATTATTTTTTTATATTTATTAATTAGTCCAGCTAATTTTTTAATTTCAACTTCTATTTCATTAATACCTAGCGCTGTTAATTTTTGAAGTCTTAATTCTAAAATTGCATTTACTTGAGGTTCAGAAAGTGAGTATAACCCTTTAGATTTTTTAGTTTCAACTAAGGAAATTATTTTTTGAGACTTAGTAATTTTCCATTTAATTTTTAAAATAGATTTTTTTGCATCGTCAGGATTTTTTGCGTTTCTTATAATCTTTATGACCTTATCAAGATTTTCCACTGATACTGAAAGTCCTATTAATATGTGGGCTCTTTCTTCTGCTTTTTGTAATTCAAATTTAGTTTTTTTTATTACTACGTCTTCTCTAAATGTTAAAAAATTTGTTAAGAAATCTTTTAAATTGCAGGTTACAGGTTTTCCATCAACTATTGCTAAGGTATTAAAACCAAATGAACTCTCTATCTGAGTATTTTTGTATAATTGTCTCTTCACTGTCTCTGGTTCAACACCATTTCTTAAATCGATCGATACTCTAATTCCTTCTCTATTAGACTCGTCTCTTATATCTTTTATTCCTTCAATTTTTTTCTCTCTAACCAATTGGGCTATTCTTTCATTAAGCACTGATTTGTTAACTTGATATGGTATTGATGTAATTACGAGTCTTTCTCTTCCATTTTTTAAGCTTTCAATTGAAATTTCACCTCTTATTTTAAATGAACCTCTTCCTTTATTATAACCTTGTTTAATTATATCTTTTCCTATTATAACACCACCTGTTGGAAAATCAGGTCCGGGTATATGCTTCATCAAATCTTTGATCTTAATATCTTTATTTTCTATTAAAGCTAAAGCACCATTTATAACCTCACCAAGGTTATGAGGGGGAATACTGGTTGCCATGCCAACTGCAATACCTCCAGCGCCATTAACTAATAAATTGGGGAATTGGGCTGGTAAAACTGTTGGCTCTTTTTCTGTTTCATCATAATTGCTTTTAAAAGAAATTGTATTTTTTTCTATATCGTCAATCAAAAATTGACTTACTTTTGATAGTCTAGTTTCAGTATATCTCATAGCAGCTGCAGGATCTCCATCTATTGATCCAAAATTTCCTTGTCCATCAACAAGTGGTAAACTCATTGAAAAGTCTTGAACCATTCTAACAAGAGCATCATATACAGATTGATCACCATGTGGATGATATTTACCAATTACATCACCAACAATTCTAGCTGACTTTCTAAATTGTTTTGACCAATCATAACCTCCTTTATACATTGCATATAAAATTCTTCTATGAACAGGTTTCAATCCATCTCTCACATCTGGAAGAGCCCTGCTAACTATCACACTCATTGCATAAGAAAGATAAGATGAACTCATCTCATCATGCATAGATATTAATTTTACATTTTTATCTTGAGGTAATTCAGTTTTTTGCATTAATGTTAAAATGGAATTTCATCGTCCATGTCATTACTTATTTGTGACATGTCATCTGATTTTGTCGTTATTTGAGAATCATCATTTGAAATTCCTCCTCCGGAATTTCCACCGCCCAACATTGTTAAAGACGAATTATAACCTTGAATAATTACCTCTGTTGAATACTTGTCTTGACCAGATTGTTCGTCTTTCCACTTTCTTGTTGTTAGTTGACCCTCTACATAAATTTGTGCACCTTTTTTTAAATATTGTTGCACAACATTTACCAAACCTTCATTAAATACAACTATACGGTGCCACTCAGTTTTTTCTTTTTTTTCACCTGTATTTTTATCCTTCCAAGATTGACTTGTAGCCAAACTAAGCCTAGCTACGCTTTTACCATTTACCATTTGTTTAATTTCAGGATCTGCGCCCAAACGACCAATTAAAAGTACTTTATTTAAACTTCCAGCCATAATATTTTAATATTTGTTTTTTTAATTAATAAGAATTATATCACAATTTAATCTGAATATTAATTTTATTAAGTCAAAGCAACTAAAATTATGATCAAAAAGATAGTTATTAAAGGAGCAAAAGAACATAATTTAAAGAATATATCTTTAGAAATACCGAAGGATAAATTCATTGTAATAACTGGGCTATCAGGATCAGGAAAATCATCACTGGCCTTTGATACAGTGTACGCTGAAGGACAAAGAAGATATGTGGAGAGTTTATCTGCATATGCTAGACAGTTTTTAGATAAGATGAAGAAACCTAATGTAGATTTAATTGAAGGTTTAAGTCCGGCGATTTCAATTGAGCAAAAAAATACATCAAAAAATCCAAGATCAACAGTAGCAACTGTAACAGAAATATATGATTATATGAGAGTTTTATATGCTAGGGCAGGAATACCTTACTCACCATTTACTGGTAAACCAATCGAGTCTCAAACAGTTTCACAAATAGTTGATAAAATTAAAAGTTTACCAAAAAAGTCAACAATCTATTTATATGCTCCTGTTGTTAGAGGGAGGAAAGGTGAATACAAAAAAGAGATTTTAGCTTACAAAAAAAGAGGTTTTAGAAAAATTAAGATTGATGAAGTTTTATATGATATAGATAAGATTCCAGAATTAAATAAGAAAGTAAAACATGATATATCAATTCTTGTTGATAGAATTATAATAAATTCATCTTTAGGAAATAGATTGGCTGAGGGAATTGAGACTTCTATTAATTTAGCGGGAGGATTATTATTTGTTGAATATGAGGATGAAACTTTACCAAAAAAATTTAGAAAATTAGAAAAACTAATATTTTCAACAAAATTTGCTTGTCCTGAAAGTGGTTTTACTATTGAAGAAATAGAACCAAGATTATTTTCTTTCAATAGTCCATTTGGTGCCTGTGAGGAATGTGAGGGGATAGGCATTAAGCTGAATGTAGATCCTAATTTAGTGATACCAAATGAGAAAAAAAGTATTGCTGAAGGTGCTATAGAACCTTGGGCTAAAACAACAACTTTGTATTATGCTCAAACATTAGCTTCTTTAGCTAAACATTATGGATTTTCGATGGATGATAGATGGTCAAAACTTCCAAAAAAAATTAAGAATATAATTCTTTACGGTTCTGATGATGAGGAAATTAAATTTTCATATGACGATGGATATGAAAAATATTCTCACAAAAAAACCTTTGAGGGAGTGATAAATAATTTAGAAAGACGTTATCTTGAAACAGATAGTGACTGGAAAAGAGAAGAAATTGCTCAATATCAATCTGACACCAAATGTGAAAGATGTAATGGATATAGACTTAAAGATGAAGCTCTGTGCGTTAAAATTGATGGATTACACATTAGTGAAGTCACTCAAAAATCAATATTGGATGCTTCTAAATGGTTTAAAGACCTTAATAATACTTTAGACAAAAGACAATTAAAAATAGCAGAACATATTTTAAAGGAAATAAATGAAAGACTCAACTTTTTATTAAATGTTGGTCTTGACTACCTGACTCTTTCAAGAGAATCTGGAACACTTTCGGGTGGAGAAGCTCAAAGAATAAGATTAGCCTCACAAATAGGATCGGGTCTGACTGGAGTTTTATATGTTTTAGATGAACCTTCAATAGGTCTACATCAAAAAGACAATGTTAAGCTAATTAATGCTCTTAAAAGATTAAGAGACTTAGGTAACACTGTTATAGTTGTAGAGCATGATACAGAGACAATGGAAAACGCTGATCATATAATTGATCTTGGACCCCAGGCAGGTAATAATGGAGGTGAGATTGTTGCCCAAGGATCATTCAATGACATAAGTCAAAATCAAAATAGTATAACTGGTAAGTACCTTTCTAAAAAATTTAAAATAAATGTACCTCAAAAAAGAAGATTAGCGAAAAATGGTAGGTTTTTAGAAATCACTGGTGCTACTGGTAACAACTTAAATAACGTTAATTTGAAAATACCTCTTGGAAGTTTAACTTGTGTCACAGGTGTATCCGGAAGTGGTAAGTCTACCTTAGTGCTACAAACTTTATATAACGCTCTTAACTTAACTTTAAACAATAATAAATCTAGAAAAATTCCAAAACCTTTTAAAGGATTTAAAGGAACAGAATTAATAGATAAAATTATAGATATTGATCAATCTCCTATAGGGAGAACTCCGAGATCAAATCCTGCAACATATACTGGAGCGTTTGGACCGATTAGGGATTGGTTTACAAATTTACCAGAGTCAAAAACACGTGGATATAAACCTGGAAGATTTTCTTTTAATGTAAAAGGTGGTAGGTGCGAAGCATGTGAAGGAGATGGTGTTATTACATATGAAATGCATTTTCTCCCAGATGTATACATTCAATGTGATGAGTGTAAAGGGACAAGATATAATCGTGAGACTTTAGAAATAAAATTTAAAGATAAAAGTATTGCAGATGTATTAAATATGACAGTTGATGAAGGATGTGAATATTTTGAAAATATATCAAATATCAAAACGAAACTTTTAACATTAAAAAAAGTTGGTTTGGGATATATAAAAATTGGTCAACAAGCTACCACTCTTTCTGGTGGAGAGGCTCAACGAATAAAATTAGCGAAAGAATTATCAAAAAGATCAACCGGTAGAACAATGTATATTTTAGATGAGCCAACAACTGGTCTTCATCAACACGATATTAAAAAATTACTTGAAATTCTGCATACTTTTGTTGCCTTAGGAAATACAGTTGTTGTGATTGAGCATAATTTAGATGTCATTAAAACAGCTGATTATATCGTTGATATGGGACCCGAAGGAGGAGTAAAAGGAGGAAAAATAATAGCTGAAGGAAAACCAGAGGAAATTTGTAAAATTGACAAAAGTTATACTGGAAAATTTTTGAGACCATTATTGATAAATTGAAAAAAAAATTATTAAATCTTTTAACTAATAGTAAAATTGGTAAATATCTTGTAATTGGCAGTTTTGCTTTTTTTTTAATAAAAGGATTAATATGGTTATTAATCTTTTTCTTAGCAGGATTAAGTTTGATAAACTTCAATTAATTAAATATAACATATATATGAGTGAAAATTTAAGCCAAGAAGTAAGTGAATTTAAAATTTTTGGAATGTCTATGGAAAGTTTATCTATAGGATATGGATTATTTCTAATAATTTGGGGAATAATAATTAGTTTTATCAGTGGCAGCGATTCTTTTACATCCTACATTCCTTCTATCTTAGGTATGCCAATTTTGATTTTTTCTTACATGTCAATAAAAATTCCTTCGAAAAAGAAAATGTTTATGCATATAGTTGTTTTAGTGGGATTAATCGTTTTAATTGGTGGTTTAGATGTAATACGATCAATTATGTCTGCAAATCTTTTTGATAACATTTGGGCAGATACTTCAAAGTTAATGATGCTGTTGACAGGATTATTTTTCACGTATCAGTGTATAAGATCTTTTATCCACGCAAGAAAAAACAAACTATAAGTTTAGCTAGTCTAGTAAAGACTCAACAAATTCCCAATTAATTAAATTTTCAATAAATTTATCAAGATATTCTGGTCTTCGATTTCTATAATCAATATAATAAGAATGCTCCCATACATCACATCCTAAAATTGGTTTCATGTTGTCAATTACAGGATTTTGTGCATTGGAAGTTTTTGTCACAACAAGTTTATCATTAGAAATTGAAAGCCAGCACCACCCAGAACCAAATTGAGTAACACCAGCTTGTTTAAAATTTTTTTTAAACTGATCTATACTTCCAAAATCTGAGATAATTCTTTTTTCAAGCTTAGGTGGGATTTTTCCACCTCCATTTGGTTTCATACATTTCCAAAAAAGGTTATGATTCCAGTGTTGACTCGCATTATTAAAAATACCTGCCATAGATTTATCTTTAGAGCTCTTCAAGATTATTTCCTCTAGAGACATATTTGCCATGTCAGTATCTTTAATAAAATTATTTAAATTTGTAATATAGGTTTGATGATGTTTACCGTGATGTAAATCTAATGTTTCTTCAGACATAATCGGAGATAATGCGTCATTTGTGTAATCAAGCTTTGGTAATGTAAAACTCATAAAAATGTAATTTATATTTTTCTATCAAAAATTATATTATAATAAACTTATTTTTAATATATAATTTTAGTATAATGTATAAAATATTATCATCTTTATCAAAAACTATACATGCTTCTTTTTCACTCACAATCTTACTATTCTTAATATTATTTTTTTTAAATGGCGGTTTTGCTTTTGATACTTTGTTTTGGAGTTGGTTGTGTAGATTTATTCACGTAACTGTAGCAATAATGTGGATTGGTCTTTTATGGTATTTTAATTTTATTCAAATACCTAATATGTCTAAAATACCTGATGAGTTAAAACCAGCCATTGGAAAAGTAATAGCTCCAGCTGCATTATTTTATTTTAGATGGGCTGCCCTATTTACTATTATATCAGGGTTATTTTTGGCATTATTAAATGGTTATTTTTACGATGCTCTAACTTTAAGTATCAGTTCTGGGATCCCAAAACACACAGCTATTGGAATTGGTATGTGGCTTGGAATTATTATGGCATTTAATGTCTGGTTTATAATATGGCCTAATCAAAAAAAAGCTCTTGGTATAATTGATTGTGAACCTGAAGTAAAAATAAAGTCAGCAAAAATTGCTATGGTAGTATCTAGATTGAATACAATTTTATCTTTGCCAATGATATTTACTATGATAGCTGCGCAAAATTTGTTCTAGTTCAATTATAAAGTCTAATCAAAGTTGGGAATTTAGTTATGTATTTATTTTTTCTAAATACTTTTAAGCAATTTCTTGAATTTAACTCTGTTGTTTTATGAGTAATAATTACAATAGTGGCATAATTATTTTTTTTATCAGGTGTTTGAATAATTCTTTTAATAGAAATTTTATATTTGGCTAATCTATTAGTTATTAAAGATAAAACTCCTGGTTTATCTTTAACTTCAAATCTCAAATAAAGAGAATTTACATATTTATCATTATTAAAATTTTTAATCTTTTTTCTCTTATTTGAAGATATTCCAAATGGATTTCTAACATCTTCTCTCAGAATGGATAATAAGTCTGCTAAGAGAGATGACGATGTAGGTCCAGGTCCTGCTCCTTCGCCTTGAAGAATATTTTCACCTATTGGCTTACCCTCTAAAATTATTGCATTCATAACTCCATTAACATTACCAATGTATGAATTTTTTCTAACTAGACACGGATGAACAGCTTCAAAAAGTTGATTATTTATTAATTGGGAGATGCCAATCAATTTTATTCTTAAACCTAGTTGACTGGCGATTTTAATATCTTTCAATTCAATATTTTCAATCCCTTCCATAATTCTTTTATGTTCAGAAACTTTATTTTTAAATGCCAGAGAAGATAAGATTCTTACTTTTGCTAGAGCATCAAAACCATTCAAATCCAATTTGGGATTTCCGGGTTCAGCATAACCTAGTTGTTGAGCTTTTTTTAAAACTTTTGAAAAATTTTCATTTTTGTTTTCCATCTCTGTAAGAATATAATTTGTAGTACCATTCAAAATTCCAAAAACTTTTTTAAATTTATTTGTTTGTAATCCATCTTTTATTGTTCTTAGTATAGGTATACCTCCACCCACAGATGCTTCAAATTCGAGATTTACATTATTGCGCTCTGCTAATTTTGATAAAGCATCTCCGTGTTTTGCTATAAGTGCTTTGTTAGGAGTAATAACATGAATTCCTTTTTTTAGTGCATTTTCAACAATCTTTTTTGAAATTCCATCTGAATAACCAATACATTCAAATAATATATCTATATCTGTTAAATTTAGAATTTCAAAAGGATTAGTATAAAATATTTTTTTATTAATTTTAAAAATTCTTTTTTTATTCTTATTTCTAGCAGAAATAGCAGAAATACTTATTTTTTTTCCAGAAATAATTTCTAACTCATTTTTTTTTTGTATGATTTCCTGATAAAGATAATTACCAATTTGTCCTAAACCGACTATCGCTATATTCATTACTTTATTCATTTAAATTTGGATATGAGCTGATTTCACTGTATTTTTCAAGCATAGATTTCATTTGATCAAAAGTTAGATCATCTGAAAAATCGTAATTAACATTTGTCATTTTATTATTAACTTTTATTGAGCAACTTGACATAAAATAAAAAATTAGAAAAAAAAATATTTTAATTTTCATTTAAGTCCTTCATTGAATTTAAAACCATATTTTAAATTCATATTTTGCACTGCTTGTCCTGCCCCACCTTTTATGAGATTATCAATAGCAGACAATAGTATTACCTTATTCTTATACCGAGTTTTACAAACCGATATTATACAATTATTGGTATTAATTACATTATTTGTACTTATTAGAGAATTAATCTTTAAAATTTTCACAAATTTATTTTTTTTATGAAATCTTTTTAAAATTTCATGAATCTTTTTTATTGAAAAACCTTTTTTTAAATCGAGGTAAAAAGTACTTAAAATACCTCTAAACATCGGAGATAAGTGTGGCGTAAATAAAAAGTTAATTTTAGACTTAACATATTTTTTGATTTCTTGTTCAATTTCAGAGTTATGTCTATGATAACCAATGCCATAAGCACTAATAGACTCATAAAGATTTTTATTTTTATATTTTTTATGAACACCTCTACCCGCACCTGAATAACCAGACTTAGAGTCTATGTGTATGTTATTTGTATTTATAGATTTTTTTTTAATTAAAGGAATTAACGGTAATAGTATCGATGTAGGATAACAACCAGGACACCCTATAATTTCAAAATCCTTTACTTTTTTTTCAGTGATCTCAGGTAATGCGTAGATACTTTTTTTTATGTTATTAATGGCTTTATGTTTTTGTTTATACCATTTTTTATAATCTGAACTTTTATTTAATCTGAAATCTGCAGCTAAATCTATTAAAGTATTTTTTTTTAGTAAATATCTAGAAATAACTTGAGCTTCACCGTTAGGTAATGCTGTAAAGATAATATCAATTTCATTTAATAAATTTCTTTTAAATTTGATTATTCTTGGTAATTTTTTAGATTTCAGAGTTTGATCAAAAAATGAAACTTTTTTTCCCACAGAGCTGTTTCCACACAAATACTTTATATTTACTCTTTTATGTTTAATTAATAATTTAATTAATTGAATTCCTATATATCCAGTTGATCCAGCAATTAATACATTAAGCTTATGCATATTATATTATAACAGTTAAAAATTAAAAAAAAATTATCTTTTCGAGAATTGGAAGCTTCGTCTTGCTTTTTTTCTTCCTGGTTTTTTTCTCTCAACCGCTCTAGGGTCTCTAGTTGTCAGTTTCTCAGATCTAAGAGTAGACTTTAAATTGGAATCAATCATCACCAAAGCTTTTGATATACCATGCACCATAGCACCTGCTTGTCCAGTTGGTCCTCCACCTTTTACGCTACATTTTACATCATACTCAGTTGCCTGGTTTATTATTTCAAAAGGTCTAGTTATTAACATTTTGTGATTATCACTTGAAAAATAATCAGTAAAAATTTTTCCATTAACATAAATTTTACCAAAGCCTTTTTTAACCCAAACTTTAGCTATTGAAGTTTTTCTTCTACCAGTAGCATACTTGCTATCTTTAAAATCTAGTTTAATTTTTGATTTTTTTATGTTGGTTTCTGTGTTTTGCATATTAATTTCTAATTATATTTTTTTTATTCAATTTCTCTAATTCTATCACTTTTAAATTTTGAGCTGTATGAGGATGCACATTTCCTGCATATATTTTTAATTTTGTTAGCTGTTTTTTTCCCAATACGCCACCTGGTAACATTCTTTTTACAGCTAATTTGAGTACCTCACCCGGTTTTTTTTCATACAATTTCTGAGGGCTAGTTTCTTTTATTCCACCTGGATGTCCTGTGTGTTTGAAATATTTTTTATTCTGAAATTTCTTACCAGTAAATCGGATCTTTTCAATGTTCTTTACAACAACAAAGTCTCCATCGTCCATATGAGGAGTAAATGTTGGTTTATTTTTTCCTCTTATAATTTTCGATATAATGGTCGCTAACCGACCAACCACTGCATTATTCGCATCGATTTCATACCAAAGAGATGTTAATTGATCTTTTTTGAGGAATTTTGTCATTGTGCGTGGATTAATACTATTAATAATAACAAAGTCAAATTGATATTTATGTTGTATTACAATGTTTTTTTTGATATTTTTAAAATGCCGATTTGATCCTATTGCGGGCTAACAGCTAAAATGGAAACCACACTAAAATCGGTAGGCATTTGAACTATATTGTGCGCCTTGTATATAACATAAGCACTAAAAAAGGAGTAAAATGAAAAAAAAAAGAAACAATCCAGAAACTGTGGTTATCCATGGTGGAAATTATAGAAAAGATCCAACAACTAATGCTGTAGCAGTTCCAATTTACAGAACTACATCATATCAATTTGATAGTACTGAACACGCTGCTAAATTATTTGCACTTAAAGAATTTGGAAACATTTATACAAGAATTATGAATCCAACAAATGATGTTCTAGAAAAAAGAGTGGCTGCATTAGAGGGTGGATTAGCTTGCGTAACTGTTTCTTCTGGACAAACAGCCTCTGCATTTTCAATTTTAAACGTTGCTCAAGCTGGTGATAATATAATTAGTTCAACTGATTTATACGGCGGTACTGTTTCTTTGTTTAGTCATACCTTAAATAAACTTGGTATTGAAATTAGATATGCGGATCCAAAAGACCCAAAAAATTTTGAAAAAAAAATTGATGATAAAACAAGAGCGTTTTATGGGGAAACATTACCAAACCCTTATCTAAGAGTTTTTCCAATTAAGGAGGTCTCTGATATTGGAAGAAAATATAATATACCTTTAATAATCGATAATACTGCTGCCCCTGTAATTTGCAGTCCAATAGAACACGGTGCAGCAATTGTAATACATTCATTGACAAAATATATTGGTGGACACGGTACTGCTATTGCGGGAAGTATTGTAGACAGTGGAAATTTTGATTGGACTGCTGATCCGAAAAGACAGCCTTTATTTAATGAACCCGACGCTAGCTATGGAGGGACTGTTTGGGGTAAAGCAGTACCAGAACTTACTGGTGCAAACATTCCTTTTGCCGTAAGAGCTAGAGTTTGCTTGTTGAGAGATCTAGGATCTGCTTTAGCGCCTGATAATGCTTTTTCAATTATTCAAGGATTAGAAACTGTAGCTTTAAGGATGAAACAACATTGTGAAAATGCTCAGAAAGTTGTTAACTTTTTAAAAAAACATAAAGAAGTTACTAAAGTCATATATTCAACAGAATATGAAAAATCTATAGCAGATAGGGCTAAAAAATACTTAAATGGAGGAAACGGACCAATGGTTGGTATTGAGCTTAAAGGTGGAATGGAAGCAGGAAAAAAATTTATTGAGTCTTTAAAAATGTTTTATCATGTAGCTAATATAGGTGATGCAAGAAGTTTAGCTATTCATCCAGCGAGTACTACTCACAGTCAACTAAGTGAAAAGGAACTTGCAGCAGCTGGTGTTACTCAAAGTTATATTAGACTGTGTATTGGGTTAGAACATATTGATGATATAATTGATGATTTAGAACAAGCTTTAAATAAATCGTCAAAAGGCACTTTAAAAGCTGTTAGTTAAACTTTGTATTATTAAAATAAAAATATATACAAGAGCTTACTAAAAAAATTGAGCTTATTTGGTGCAAAGATGCAATATAAATCTGTGCACCATAAAGTATTGTCAAAACACCTAAAAAAATTTGCAAAGTTATAAAACAGCCAACAAATATTATTGATTTATATAATCCATAAATTTTGTTTTTATAGACTTCATATAGGATGAATAAATAGTACACACCAATTAAATAAGCTAAATTACGATGTATAAACTGTACTAAAGACGGATTACTAAAAACTGATAAATTTAATAAATCTTTAAAATTGTTATCGTTAGGAAAATAAGTACTTCCCATGAAAGGCCATGTATTGTAGATTTTTCCAGCGTCCATACCTGATACAAAAGCACCAATAATTATCTGTGTAAATACCAATATTAAGAAAAAAAATGGTATGAAAGAATTTATCTTATTAGATAACCTAACTCTTTGATTTATCTTTAAATAATTCCATAAAATTAAGGATAAGATTATAAATGCAAGTACTAAATGCACTGAAAGTCTAAAATGACTAACATCCACTCTATCTACTAATCCGCTACTTACCATGTACCAACCAATAAAACCTTGAAAACATATCAGAAAAAAAATCAAATAAAGATTTATTAATTTAGAAAAACTAATCTTAAATGAAAAATAAATTAATGGAATTAAAAAAAGGACACCAATTAATCTTCCAAGAAACCTATGTGCCCATTCCCACCAAAATATAATCTTAAATTCATTTAAAGACATATTATAATTTTGTAAATTAAATTCTGGGATTTCTTTGTATAAATTAAAATATATAATCCAATCATCCTTGTTTAGAGGTGGAAGAAGTCCAGAAAATAATTCCCACTTAGTAATTGATAGCCCCGAGTCAGTCAATCTTGTTAAGCCGCCTACAATTATCATGATAGATATTATCCAAAACATCATAATTAACCAAAGTGATAATTGATTATTTATTTTTAGATTTTTTGTATACATATTCGGATAAATATAATAATTTTTTTATTATCCAAATATATAAATGTCGCCACTTAAGAGAAAAAAATTAAGTAAAATTAGACTCCAATTAGATAAATTGGATAATTCTTTAATCAAAATAATCAAAAAAAGAACAAATTTAGTCAAAAAAGTCTTAGCTTTAAAAGAAAGAAAAAATCAAATTATTGATAAAAAAAGAATTAGGGAAATTTTAAGGAATATTAAGAGTAAATCTATCAAAAACGATATTGATCCAAAAATCACAAACAAGATATGGAAAAATATGATTTCAGCATATATTGATTATGAAAAAAGAAACTTTAAAAAATAATTATTTACTATGTGGTGGAAGTTTCTTTTCCACAAAGATTTCGTGTTTTCGAGTAGCAGGGTTATATTTTCTAGCTTTAAGTTTTATTTTTGCTTTTTCACCTCCTGCAGGTTTTTTTAAATAATAGTAAAAAGGACTATCTGGTTTTGATTCTGGAACCATTCTTACTTTAACATGTGTTTTTTTTGCCATACTATTTTATAGTTTTTAATTTTTTAATTATGTTTGATATTTTTGACAATTTATTTTTTAAATTTATCTTTTTTATAGATTGATTTGAAATTTCGTCAAGTTTTAAAGGTTCTTGATTATCTAGTATTTTTTTAACTCCATTAATAGTCATTCCTTTTTCTTTAAGCAGAAAATGAATTTTTTTAAGTAATTCAATATTTTTAGTGTCATAATATCTTCTTTTTCCATCAAGAATTCTTGGTTTGATTTGTTTAAATTTTTTTTCCCAAAATCTAATTGTATGAGTTTCTATTAATTTTCCGTTTTTTGAATTCGAGCTTAAAATTTCAGCTACTTCTCCTATAGTCTTATATGCTATAAAATGTTTATTCATCTTTTTATGAATTAACGAATTGCTTAAATTCTTTTGAAGGCTTAAAAGTAACCACATTTCTCTCAGAAATTCTTTTTTCTTCTTTTGTTTTTGGATTTCTTCCAATTCTAGATTTTTTTTTTCTTATTGAAAATGTTCCAAATTTTGAAATTTTAATTTTTTTTTCAGAATTTAAGTTCTGGATTATCAGATCAAGAAATTCTTCAAGCAAATTTCCTGAAATTTGTTTTGAAAATCCTATTTGCATATAAATAGAGTTAACTAAGTCTTTTTTAGTTAAATTTATTCTCATCAATCAAATATTAGAGCTTATTTTATCTATTAAATTACCTTTTACAATTCTATTGCAAACATCTAAGGAATTAGAAAAGCCAATAAAATCAGTTCCACCATGGCTTTTGACAACAGGAGTATCTAGGCCAATAAATATTGCTCCGTTATAGAGCCTTGGATCTAATCTTTTTTTAAACTTTTTCAAATTTGAAATATTTAATAATGAAGAAATTTTACCTAATATTGAACCACCTAAAACTTTTTTAAGCTCATCAGTTATAAAGTTAGCAGTTCCTTCGGCGGTTTTTAAGGCAACATTCCCAGTGAATCCATCTGAAACAATAACATTAACTTTACCATTCATAATTTCATTACCCTCAATAAAACCTTTAAAGTCAAAGGACTTATTTTTTTTTTCATTTAATTTTTGATAAGTATCTTTTATTATCTCACTTCCTTTTAATTCCTCAGATCCGATATTTAGTAAAGCAACTTTTGGATTTTCCATTGGATATAGTGATTTATATAGAGACGCTCCCATTATGGAAAAATCAATTAAATTTTTTGAACTACACTCAATATTTGCACCGAGATCAAGAACAACACTCATTCCAGTTTTGTTTGGCCATAATGCAGATAGAGCTGGCTTATCAATATTTTCAATCATTTTTAAATTTAATTTTGCTAAGACTAATAATGCACCTGTATTACCAGCTGAAATAACAATATCTGTTTCTTTTTTCTTCACACTTTCGATGGAAAGCCACATACTAGTTTTTTTTCCTCTTTTAGCAGCTTCTAATGGAGTGTCTGTGCTCATTACTTTTTCAGATGTATGAACTATCTCAAAAAAATCTTTATCAATTTTTTTATTTAATATTTCTGATATCAAATTACCATCACCAAAAATTTTATAAAAATTATCTTTATTTCTTAATTTATGATTATGTATTATTCCTTCGATTACTTTTTCTGGGGAGTTGTCACCGCCCATTGCATCAACTGCAACTTTAATTAATTCGGACATAACGAGATTTTAAGTTATTTAATCCTTAGGGTCTAGCACTTGACGACCTTTATACATGCCTGTTTTCAAGTCTAAGTGATGTGATAATCTATACTCGCCAGATTTTTTATCCTCAATAACATTTTTAGATGAGAATTTCATGTTTTGAGATCTTCTCATTCCAGTTCTTGAAGGCGTTTGTTTTCTTTTTGGGACAGCCATAATTATTGGGTACTTACACTTTTTAGATAAGAATTCAAAGTTTTTTTTAATAAGTTTTGTCTAAATTCATCAAAATAAATGGTCAAATTTTCAATTTTATCAAAATTTTTCAAAAAATTAGATAATATTTTTTCTTTTTTAGAATAATCTGAAGATCCCCAAAAATGAATTTCAGATAAAATAGAATGAAAAAGGTTTATATAATCTTTCATTTTTTTATTAATAGATTGGTCTCCATAACCTATTTCTCTAATACTTAGCTCTAAATGTCTAAAATTTAAATCGTAAATATCTTGTAAAATTTCTGTATTTTTTTCATTTTTATAAACATTTAAAAAAAAAGCAAAATGAATTAAAAATAAAATTAATCTATCTTCAAATGTATCCTGTTTATTAAGACCTTCATATAGTTTTTTATTAGTGGTTAATTTAATTAAATTATTGTAAAGATTAGTATATTTAAGACTCATGATGAATAAACTATTGATTATCGTTATAATTTTTTCATTTTCAAGCTGTTCTTTAAATAAAGTTGTGAAACATCATGGTGTACATTTATTAGAAAAAAAACAAAAAAAAATAGAAGTTTTTTCAAATAATTTAAATGATGTAAGAATTTTATTAGGTCCTCCTTCTACCAAAAATAGTTTTGATACTGATATATGGATTTATATTGAGAGAAAAACAACCGTAAGTCAATTAAGAACTCTTGGTAGAAAAAAATTATTAGTTAATAGTGTACTGCTATTGGAGTTTGACAATAGAGGCATGTTAGTCAAAAAAAAATTTTATAATAAAGACCAAATGAATAAGTTAAAAATATCAAAAAATGAAACTGAAGTTCTTAATAAAAAAGATACTTTTATACAAACTGTGCTAACAAGTTTAAAACATAAAATAAATGATCCGCTTGGAAAAAGAAAAATTAAGTAAGAGTTAACAATTTAATTTTTCTAACCAGCTATTACAGCTAACAATAATAGAGCAACTATATTTGTAATTTTAATCATAGGGTTAACAGCTGGTCCAGCAGTGTCTTTATAAGGATCACCAACTGTATCACCTGTAACTGCAGCTTTGTGAGCTTCTGAGCCTTTTCCACCAAAATTTCCATCTTCGATATATTTTTTTGCATTGTCCCATGCACCTCCACCTGCGGTCATTGAAACAGCAACAAATAAACCAGTTATAATTACCCCTAATAACATTGCTCCTACTGAAGCTAGGGCAGCAACCTGTCCTCCTATAGAAAGTATTATAAAATAAAGTACAATTGGAGATAAAACAGGTAACAAAGATGGAATGATCATTTCTTTAATAGCTGCAACTGTTAATAAATCGACAAGTTTGGCATAATCTGGTTTTTGTTTTCTTTTCATGATGCCAGGGTATTTTTTAAATTGTCTTCTTACCTCTACTACAACTGCACCTCCAGCTCTTCCAACTGCTTGCATTCCCATAGAACCAAACAAATATGGAAGCATACCACCGATTAATAAACCAACAACAATGTAAGGATTAGATAAATCAAAAGTAACAACAATCCCTTCCAATTTAGATCCAGCCTCTTTTGAAAAATGTTTTATATCTTCTGTGTAAGCCGCAAATAAAACTAAAGCTCCTAGCCCAGCTGAACCTATTGCGTAACCCTTTGTAACTGCTTTTGTTGTATTACCTACTGCATCAAGTGCATCAGTCGTCTTTCTTACATTATTTGGAAGCTTAGACATTTCAGCAATACCTCCTGCATTGTCAGTTACTGGGCCATACGCATCTAAAGCGACAACCATACCAGCTAAAGCTAACATTGTTGTAACTGCAATTGCTATACCATAAAGACCTGCTATATAATTGGTCAATAAAATTCCCGCTACAATTATTAAAGCGGGTATTGCAGTTGCTTCAAGTGAAATAGCTAAACCTTGTATAACGTTTGTTCCATGACCTGTTGTGGAGGAACTAGCAACACTTCTTACTGGCCTATAATTTGTACCAGTGTAATATTCAGTTACCCATATTAATAATCCTGTGATAACAAGACCAATAGCTCCGCAATAGTACAAATTAAGACCTGAGAAAGATTTGTCTGCTAAATTAAAAATACTATCTAAACCTAATACATAGTCTGTTACAGGGTAAAGTATAATTAATGATGCTATAGCAGAAACAACAAATCCTTTATAGAGAGCATTCATAACATTTTTACTTTTTCCAAGTTTTACAAAAAAAGTACCTAAAATTGATGTTAAGATACACGCACCGCCAATCGTTAATGGATAAATCATCATTGACATATTGTCTGCAAAAAAAATTGAAGATAAGACCATTGTTGCTACTATAGTAACTGCATAGGTTTCAAATAAATCTGCTGCCATCCCGGCACAATCACCAACATTATCACCAACATTATCAGCGATAACTGCAGGATTTCTTGGGTCATCCTCTGGAATACCTGCCTCTACTTTACCAACTAAATCAGCACCGACATCAGCACCTTTAGTAAAAATACCACCACCCAACCTTGCAAAAATTGAGATTAAAGATGCTCCAAATCCTAAAGCAACCAAAGCGTTTACAATTTCTCTCTCCTCTACGTTAAATTTCAATAAAAGAAAATAATAAACAGCAATAGCTAACAAAGCCAATCCAGCAACTAACATTCCTGTTACGGCTCCTGATTTGAATGCAACAGAAAGACCATTAGCAAGACCTTTTCTTGAGGCCTCGGCTGTTCTAACATTTGCTTCAACAGAGACTAACATTCCAACATATCCAGCTATACCAGACAAAGTTGCACCTATTAAATATCCTAAACCAACAAGTAGACTAAATGCATAGCTTACAATTACTAAAACAACGACACCAACAATTGCAATTGTTTTATATTGTCTTGCTAAATAAGCTTTTGCTCCGATTTGAATAGCTGATGCAATATCTTGCATTTTTGGATTACCGGCGCTTGAATTTAGAATATTTTTTCCTGTAAAATATCCATAAACAATGGATAAAAATCCTGCTGCAATTGTATAAATAAGAATTGTTTCAATAGTTGAGTCCATATTAGCCTTAAAATATTTAATTGGTTTAATTATAAAATGCGGACAATACAAAAAAAGCAATAAAAGGCAATAACTAACTTTTAAAATTTATGAGTGTACCCTTTTTCTTTAAAGCCGATTTTCATCCCTTTTTGATCGAAAATTTGAGATTTATGAGCACCAGAAGTAATTTTTCCGATTTTAGAAATTTTTATACGCAATGATTTAGCAATTTTACTAATGATTCTAGATTTAGATGAATTAGCAGTAAACAATATTTGGTAATCATCTCCTTTAGATATGAAGGACTCTTTATTTAATTTTTTTAAAATTAATAACTTTCTTAGATTATTAGAAATAGGAACATTATGTAATTTTAATTTATAAGATAAATTTTGTTTATTAATAAGTTTTTCTAAATCATCAATTAATCCATCAGAAATATCAATAGAGGTATTAGCAAATAAGAATAATTTTTTTGCTAAGTTTAAATGCACATTGGGTTGATAATATGTGTTAACAAAGTATCTTTTTAAGGTTTTTTTGATATTGTATTTATTTTTTAATATTTTTAAACCAGCATTACTATCACCTAAATTTCCAGTTACATAAATATTATCATTCAATTTTGCGTTATTTCTAAAAATTATATTATCTGAAAAACCTAATGTGGTTATCGTAAAACTTAACTTTTTAGAAAAGACAGTGTCTCCACCACAAAGAAAAATATTATATTTTTTTTGTTCTTGTTTTAAAGAATTCGATATTTTTGCAAGATTAGATTTCGTAAAAAATTTTTTGTTTCCCGAACCTGAAATAAAGTAATATTTAGGCTCAACTCCTTTACAAATTAGATCGGATATTGATGATCTTATAATCTTTTTAATAACAAGATGAGGTCTTTTAAAATCTATAAAATGTACACCTTCAACATATGTGTCTACCGAAATAGCTAATTTTTTTGATTTATCAAAAAAAATATCATCATTAAGTTTGAGTGAACTTTTGTTATTCTTAGTTAATCCTGAAAAATATTTTTTGATAAGTTCAAATTCGTTCATTTGATGATCTTAATTTTTTACCAATGTTGTCTAATAGAGCATTAAGATATTTCGTCTGAGAAGATTCCAAAAAAAAATTAGAAGCATTTAAATATTCTTTAATGATTATATTGATTGATAAATTGGGTTTATATAAAAATTCAAAAGTAGCTGATTTTAAAATAACCTGAAATAATTTATCCATTTTATTAAAAGTAAATTCTTTACCTAAATTTTTATCTAATTCATCTAAAATGATGTCATTTCTTTCTATAGTCCCTGTAACTATATCTTTGATAAACTTTCTAAAACGATGTTTTGGAAAAATTAATTTCTCATCGTCATTAAAAAATCTTCCATATAATTTTTGAATAATTATTACTCTTGGGTTATTATTAGGACTAAAAGAAATTCTCATTTTTGTGATAAAACCGATAAAACTGCTATAGCAGCTTCGGCACCTTTTGACTTTCTTACTTTAGCTTGGTTCATATTTAAACAAGTAATAATTCCATTGCCGATAGGTTTCTTAGAAGTAATTGATAAACTCATGATAGCGTCTGTTGAAGCTTGAGAAATAAAATCAAAATGAGGAGTTTTGCCTTTTATTACACAACCAAGAGCAATAAAGGCATCAAATTTTTTTAGATTCTTTGAAATTGTTACAGGAATTTCAAACACACCTGGGACATTCACAATTTTTATATTATTATTTTTAGGGAATTGTTTTAATGTATTTTTTAATAAACCTAATGAAATTTCTTTATAATAATTTGCATTAACTATTAAAATTTTCTTTTTCATTAAATTAGTTCTTGTTTAGTTATCTTTATATCATAACCATCCAAACCAATAACTTTTTTTGGTGTCTTTGTAATTAAAATCATTCTTTTTATCTTTAGATCTTTTATGATTTGAGCTCCAATACCATAATTTCTTATAAGATTGTCACTATTTTTTTTATGAAAATTTCTTTTACTATTTTTTTTTAATTTTTGAGAAATAGACCTGAAATTTGAGTTATTTATGAAAACTAACACACAATTATTAAATCTTCTAAAATAATTAAGAGTTTTATTAAAAGAACTTGGTATTTTTTGATTTATCAAATAATTATAAACAATATTTGAAGATATAACTCTCACTCTAGGAGTTACTCCTTTTTTAATTGATCCTTTAATTAAAGCAAAATTCTCTGATCCATCGAGTAAATTTTCATAAATCTTAATTTTATAATCTTGATTTTTGATTTTTATTTCTGATGATTTTTTCAATCTGATTAGTTTTTCTTTTTTAAGACGATATGAAATCAAATCTTTAATTTTCCCAATCTTTAGTTTATGTTTTTTTGCAAAATTAAATAAATCGTTGCCTTTGGCCATTGAACCATCTTCATTCATTATCTCACAGATAACAGCTGAATTATTTTTTTTAGCTAATTTTGAAATATCAACAGAAGCTTCTGTGTGCCCAGCTCTCACCAAAACACCACCATCTTTTGCAATGATTGGAAAAATATGACCAGGTGATACAATATCTCTTTTATCCACATTTTTATTTGAGGCAATTTTTATTGTTCGAGATCTATCTTTGGCAGAAATGCCAGTTGTAATTCCTTTTTTGGCTTCGATAGAAATAGTAAATGCTGTTTGATTTCTTGACTGATTTACAGGTGACATTAAGGATAGATTCAGTCTTTTTGCTTGCAAGCTATCTAAGGCTAAACAAATTAATCCCCTGCCATACTTTGCCATAAAGTTTATATTTTTACTATTTGTATCTGAAGTGGAAATAACCAGATCACCCTCATTTTCTCTTTTTTCATCATCAACCAAAATGAACATTCCACCTTTTTTGGCTATGTTGATAATACTTTCAATTGAGGAATAATTATTTTTTGGCATAAAAAAAATTTTTTACGTACTTTGATAAAATATCTATTTCTATATTTACTAAACTTCCTCTCTTAATTTTTGATAAATTTGTTAATTCAAATGTGTGTGGTATTACCCAAATCTGAAAACCTTTATTTGTTACCTTAGAAATAGTTAAAGATATTCCATTTACACATATTGAGGCCTTGTCAATAATACTTTTCTTTTCATTAGAATTGATAGTAAAATCGAAAAGATATGATCTATCAATTTTTTTAATATTTAAGACTTTTGCAGTGCAATCAACATGTCCTTGGCAAATATGCCCTGATATTTTTTGACCATATTTAAGTGGGAGTTCTAAATTAATAAGATCCTTTATTTTCAAATACTTAAATTTAGATCTTTTTACTGTTTCATTTGAGAGATAAAATTCCATTATATTTTTTTTAAAAGAAATTAATGTTAAACAAACACCGTCACAAGCAATAGATATTCCTATATCACGCTTAGTAAGTTTAAGATTAGATTTAATAAAAATATTTATTCCCTTTA
>CACPJN010000008.1:20000-44511 GCA_902634235.1 uncultured Pelagibacteraceae bacterium | reverse complement strand
TTAGAAGGTTCACCAAAAATGGGGGGTGGATTTTTTCAATCTCTTAAATCTTTATTATTATTGCTAGACATAGAAAAATATAACTCAAAAATGGAAGTAATTATTACTGACAATCAAACAACTAAATACCTTGAGAAAAAAAAAATTAATTCAAAATTATATAGATTAAATATTTTTTTTAGATATTTTTCACAACTTTTTGAAGTTGATCTTATTAGAGATTTATTTAATAAGTTCAAGATTACTTATCCGTTTACAAATTTTATAAGAAAAAATAATTACGATTTAATAATTTTTTTAGGACCATCTGTGTTATCAAAATATTGTGCTGAAATTTCATTTGTGTCAAATATTTGGGATGTTAATCATAAAAAAAATAGTCAGTTTCCTGAGCATAATTTGAATCATAATTTTGAAAATAAAGAAAAACTTTATAATTATATTGTTCATAAAGCATTCAGAATTATAGTGGCTCACCAATCCAATAAAAAAGATTTAATAAATTTTTATAAAGCTGACGATTCTAAAATTATAATTCAAAACTTCATACCTATGTTACCCACTTTACATGAAGAAAATTTAAAAAAAAAAGTAGAATATAAAAATTTGTATGACAATTTTAATTTACCTAAAAATAAAAAAATTATTTTCTATCCCGCTCAATTCTGGGCTCACAAAAATCATAAATATTTAATTGATAGTGTAAATATTCTTAAAATGAAAAAAAATTATAAATTTTTTTTTATTTTTTGTGGAGGGAACAAAGGAAATTATAAATATGTAAATGATTTAATAGCTAAGGAAAATTTAGAAGATTTTGTTGAAAATTTACAATTTTTAAATGATGATCAAGTCATCTCGTTATATTTAAATTCTGAAGCTGTTGTAATGCCAACTTTCTGTGGACCAACCAATTTACCAATTTATGAGGCTTTTTATTTTAAAAAAATAATTTTCTATACGAAAGACTTGATTAAAGATGAAAAGCTAAATGAACATTTAATAAATATTGATATTACAAATCCAGATGATTTTTGTGAAAAATTAAAGATTTGCTTTGATGAAAATAAAAAAAATGAAATTACTAAAAAAAATTATGAATATTTCAAAGAGGTATGTGATGAGGAAAAATTTAAAGCAAATTATACTAAACTTTTAGATGATTTTTCCTATATTATTAAAAGATGGAAATAAAAAATAAAAAAAAACAATTTTTACAAGATGGATTTACTTATGAATAATATCAAAAAAATTAAACAAACTCTTTTTTGGTATTTTTTTTTAAATTTTTTTGTTAAAAATTTATATTATTTTTTTTGGAGATTTTTACTTAATTTTCATGGTACAGTTCTATATTTTCTATGGTTTTCAAAAAAAAGAAGTTTTTATGATCTTAAAGGTAAAAATTATTTAATTTTAAAGAATGATCCTGAATTGAAAGAATTCTCAAAAAGAATTTCAAAAAGAATTCCAAACGAAATTTTAGAAAAGATTAAGGCTGATATGATCAGTGGAAAGATAAAATCTCCCAATGAAACCAATTCTTTAGAAAAAACCTACACTACTGATATATTTTTTAAAATTGATGAAAAAACAAGAGAAGAAATAGTTGATTTTGCATTATCAGAAAAAATGATTTCGACAGCATCAAGGCATATGAAAATTTTTCCAATTATTTCGAGAATAATTTTAAATTATAATATTGTAAATACAAATGAACAAAGAGGAGCGATGTTGTGGCATCGAGATGCTTTTGGCTATAAAAGCTTAGATGTGTTTTTAGCTTTAAGCGACATCAATAAAGATAGTGGTCCTTTATCTATTTTAACTAAAGATTCTAAACTAGGGATATTTACAAGAAATATTAATGAAAAAAATCTTGCTAGACCTGGTGAGAGAGGAAAAATTGATGATGAAAAAGTAAATTCTGAAAATAATGTGGAGGACAATATTGGTGATAAAGGAACAACAGTGTTAGTTGATAGTTATGTTTCTTATCATAAAGGTGGTAATTGTAAAGATCGGGAAAGATTAATGTTAAGAATTTCTTATCAAGGCGTTGATGCAATAGATTTCAGAAAGCAGGAAAATGAGTTTTTGTTTAATACAAAATTAAAAAAAAATGAGATTAATTCGAAATTCAAAAAATATACACTTTTCAAAAGAGCAAGAATATTAAATTTATTCAATTTTAAGTATCGTTTAATAAAGTTTTATAGGATGATGCAGTATCTTGAAAATAGTTAGTCTTAATAATTTTATTTAAAAGTTTTCTAAAAACCAAAATTTTTCTTTAAATGCATAATAACCTCATCTCTTCCTTTAATAGTTTGTGAATTTATACGACCAGCGAACCTTTTTTTAACACATTGATCAATGTATCTTAAACTTTTTTGATTTTTAACTAAATACATAATTATCTTTTTATCAAACAGTTTAAAATCATAATTAATTACTTTTTTTTTTATGTCTTTTTCATTCATATTTGACAATTTATCCATATCAGAAGATGGACAATTTAAAAAATTGGGATATAAATTATTTCTACTTTCAAAAAATTTACCCATTGTTTTCGATTTAAGAACCCAAACTTTTTTTTTTAGAATAATGCCATCTAAAGCAGAGCTAGACTCGTGAAAAAAAATTATTTTAGATTTTAAAATATATTCTCTTGTTTTAAATTTAATTAACTTTATTCTTGGAAGATATCTCTTTATTAATTTTTCATCGGATTTGGGATGACAACAAAAAATAATTTGTTTTTTATATATTTTTGAAAATTTATATAATATTTTTTTTAATAATTCATAATATTTTTTTCTTTGATCATTTGTTGCTTTTTTATCAAATCTCTCTCTATCAGGATGATCAAACCCAGAATCTAAAAATGTAATATATTTTTCATCGATATTTTTTATTTGGTCTAAAACCTCGTCGTAAGATCTGCTATTAATATGATAAAGTTTTTGGTAAAGAGCAAGATTTTTTATACCTAATTTTTTTTCTATCATTTTAGCAGGAGATCTATCTAGTAGATCATAAACAATTTTTGATGCTTCAAAAACAATATCTATATTAGGAAAAATTTTAAACAAAACGCAATATCTATAAATTTTAAATGCAATATAAACAAAAAAAAAATTTTTAATTTTAGTCAACATGTTTTCATATAAACTTTTAGAATAAAAATTTATTTTTGTTGAGATGATGCCTAGATTAAGAAGATAAAATAATTTACTTTGGGTTTTTTTGAGCACATACCAAACTTTAAAATATTTAAATGTTCTTCCTAATGAAACTGATAAGACATACTTTTTTTTTAATAAAAAAGATTCTAAATCAGAATAATTTTTTGGCTTATAAATGTAGAATATCTTATTTAATTTTTTTGGAAATTTAATTTTATATTTTTTCTTGTTTTGATTTATCAGTAAATTAAGATCAATATATGTTATTTTTCCGAATTCTTTTTTTGCAATATGGTAAAAGTTTTTATTTAATTCATACAATACTTTAATAGATGGGTTATCACTAATAATACCAAAATTTTTATACTTCATAATTAAGAATTTTTAGAACAATTTTTTCTCAAAAGATTTTAATTTACAAGCCTCTAAGTCCCATTCAAAATTTATATCCCAACCAATTTTTTCGTCCATCACATACATATATCCATTTTTAGACCAATGATTTCCATCTTTTAGCATTGATTTATGGTCTCTTATAAAAATCGCTCCATTGTCAACAAAAAGTGGCTTAATTTTTCCCTCAGATAATCTTGTATGTCTTTTTTCATTTGGGTTATGATTTATTGGTTTTTTATTTACACCCCAAAAGTAATTCAACGACTTATTTACTGAAAATAATCCGTCGTATCCTTTTTTAATCTTCTTAAAATAAATTTCTAAAGCCTCATTGTAATGTTTTTCTGTTGTAAGCGGGTTGGTTGGATAAGCCCATAAAACGACATCAGTTTTGATATATGATAACATGTTTTTAATTGTATCATTTGCGCTAGCAACTCTTTCGTCACAGAAAAAAACCGGTCTTTTATAGAATTTAATCTTTTCCGAATTAAATTTTTTACATATTTCCTCTAATTTTTTATCATCGCTTCCTACAGCAATTTCATCAACTCTTGATTTTAACAAGTGATTTATTTTATTTTCAATTAATGACTTTCCATTAAATTTTTTATACATTTTTCTAGGGATCCTTTTGCTATTTTTTCTTGCAATAATAACCCCAGTAACTTTTTTTTTCATTTTAGATATAATTTAAGACCTTTTTTTATTGTTTGCTTTATATAGTTAACTTCATTTTTTGTATGAGAGAAAGAAAAAAAAATTATTCCATTATTCGGAAAATAAATCTTATTTTTCCACATATATTTTGAGAATTTATTTTTTAATTTAATATTTTTTTTCTCAAAAAAATCTCTTTGAGCTCGATTATTAATCTCTCTATTTGAAAAAATTATTCTTGCAATTGAGGAATAGCTGTAAATTTTTGCTTTTAATTTATTTTTTTTTATGAATTGATTTAGTTCTTTTTCAAAAGATTGAGTTGTTTTTTCAATTGATTTGATAATTTTTGGGTGCTTTATAAGGTATTTAGTTACACTATTGGCTATATACATAATAATTGAATTTCCAGAAAATGTTCCTCCAAAGAATATATTTAATTTTTTTTTTATAATTTTGGAAAATATATCTTTATTTATCGAAATTATGCCTATTGGGTACCCCCCAGCAAATGACTTACCAAAGACTGTTAAATCAGGTTTTATCTTATACCTTGTTTGAAAAGATTTTTTGCTATCTCTCAAGCCAGTTATCATTTCATCTAAAAAAAATATTATGTTATTTTTTTTTGTATAATGTGACAAAAAATTTATATAATCTAAATTTCTTGAAGATGGGAGAGCTCCCTGAATAGGTTCAATTAATAAACAACAAATATTTTTTTTATATTTATCTAGAATTTTTTTTGACTTTTTAATATCTCCATATGGAATAAACTTTAAATTTTTTCTTGTTTCATCTGGTAAACCATCTGATAATTTAATTAATTTCTGATTTTGATTTGAAGTATACAACGTCTCATTAACAGATCCATGCCAGCTACCTGAGGTATTAATTATAATATTTCTTTTTGTTACAGCTCTACAAATTCTTAAACCCTTTATTACTGCCTCTGATCCAGAATTACAAAAAATAAACTTTTCAAAATGAGGAAAAATTTTTTTTAAAGTATCGCTAAAAGTTTTTGCGTATATGTTTGGAAATGCATAATTAGATATATTTTTTTTTGTTATATCGTTTATAGCTTTTGTAATGATTTTGTTGTTATGTCCAATTATATTGCTTCCAGCACAGTTAGATAAATCTATAAACAATTTATTATTTATTTTTATCTTTGATCCTTTAGAAGTTGATGCTAATTTTAAGTAATTATATCCCTCATTTAAGATATTTAGTTCTTGCATATCACTCAAGTGTATTCTAATAAATGTTTTTTTTGAAATAAAATAATTATGAATAAATTAATTAATCATAAATCAAATCTATACAGCTTAGACCCAAAAAAAACAATTCAAAATAATATTAATAGAAAAAAACCAATACTTGATAGGGATCCTCAATTTTACAAAAATACTCCTCTTCCTAGTTGGATCGAACTAAGCTTAATTGATGTATGTAATAGAATTTGTAGTTTCTGTCCTAAATCAGATTTCGATGTTGCTCCAAATACTTATCAAAAAATGAATCTTAAATTTATTAATAAACTTTATGATGATCTAAAAGATATAGGTTTTCAAGGTGCCTTCAGTATCTGTGGTTATGGGGAACCTTTGTTGCATAAAGATCTTATTCAATTTGTAAATGTACTTGGTAAGCTAGGGGGTGTTGAGATCGTTACAAACGGTGACCCTTTAAAACCTCTTTTATTAAAAAGAATATATGAGTCCAGAACCACGAAACTAATAATCAGCATGTACGATGGTGAACATCAAATAAATTTTTTTGAAAAAATGATTGAAGAAGCTGGTGTTGATAAAGATTTTGTAGTTTTGAGAAATAGGTGGCACAACTCGGAAGAAGATTTTGGTGTAAAGCTTACAAATAGAGTAGGTAATGTAAATATTGGAGAACAAAAAAAAATAGAAATTAATAGAGGTTGTTTTTACAGTAGTTATCAACTTTTAATAGATTGGAATGGAAATGTATATCTATGTCCTCAAGACTGGGACAGAAGGTTGCCAGTAGGTAATGTGATGCAGGATCATTTTTTTGAGGTGTGGAGTGGTAAAATTTTAAATAAGTATAGAGAAAAACATCTGACTGAAAAAAGAGACATATCACCGTGTAATAAGTGTAACGCAGATGGAAAAATTCATGGCCATAAGCATGCAAAAGTCTGGCACAATAAACTCAAAATTTTTAATAAAATTTAATTATTTGTTTATTTCAAAAAAACTTATTCTATTTTTGTAGATTTCTTTTTCTTTTTTTGTGACTCTTTTGAATAAATTCTCGTAATTAAAATTATCTATATTCTTTTTATCTTGTTTGGCTTCATAAGATGTATCATATCCAAAATAATTAAAATATAAATCTTTTTCAAAATTTTTTTCAAAAAAAGTTTTTAATTTCCGGGTTTTTTTTGATCGTTCAGATAGAAATTTTTCCACTTCGTTGAAAAAAAAGTCACATTGATTTGTTTTTGGATTTTTTATCTTTTTAAGTTTTATTTTTGATCTAATCATATTTGTAAAATCATAATGAAATTCTTTATTATTAACTTTTTCTCCATCATCTATACCAAGAATAAATTTATTATTAGCAATCTTATGAAAACTTAAAATTTCTTTTAATAAAATATTCAATGAGTGAGCACTATCAAAAAAACCAAAATTAAAATTTTCTTTAAACTCTAAAAGACAGTTAATACCTGTAAATTCGTCGTTGCTGCTTGAGGGAATTGGTATCCAGTAATCTGATGATTTAATATTAAGTGGTGTACATATTGACTCGTTTATCACGGTTCTCAATAAAGAAATTTTATCTGGATTATGATCAAAAGAATATAATTTTTTGTTAAAAAAAAAAGAGGCTAAAAAAAGTGCGATTGTAGAAGCTCCAACCCCTGTTTCAATTATTGAACTTTTTTTAGTTCCCAATCTTTTTACCATATCAAATAACGTAATTGCCCCAGAGTCAGGTATAGAATTTGCATATTTTGGCAACAATCTTTTAACAAAAATCAAAAAATTCTTTGGATTTTTTAATATATCTCTTTTTGACCCAAATAAATAATTATACATTCTTTTAATTTTTTAATGTCTATGAATAAAATTTTACTGTTTATCTACAAAGGCTTTTTTCTTTTCAATTACCAATTTTTTATCATAATTACTTAAATAATATTTATCCCCATCACTTTTTCCGTTAAAAGTCACTAAAAGAGTATCTCTTCTTGAATTAGTTTTGTTGGTAAAAGAAAAATGTGGACATAATGGATTAAATATAAGCACATCACCTGGATTTCCGGTAAATGGCTTTCCTATTTTAAAAAATTTTTTATGAAATCTTTTTGGAAATTCTGAGGAAATTTTTGACCATTTTGTCTTGAAATATTTTTTTTGATAATATTTGTAATTATCACTTTCCATTTTACAAATATTTAAGCAGCCGTTCTTTTTTGTATTTTTGGATAATAAAATTTGTAAATGAATAAATTTTTTTGCATATGTGAACCATCCGTCAGTCTCTTTTGATAAACGATAATTAAAAGTTTGAAATGCTCCATCTATATGCGGAACAAATACTCTGCCGTCCTTTTTTTTCGATACAAACTTATCCTTAAAATATTGAATTTTGTCACCTAATAAATTTTCTAAAATTTTATCAACTTTTTTATTTCGATATAATGCTACTAATTCAGGGTTTTTTTTACTTATATTTGTAATTCTAAAAGGATAACCGTCTTTTTCTTTTGAATTCTCGTAATCATCAACCTTTAAAGATCTGATCTTATCTAAAATTTTTTTAGATTTTTTTTTAGAATACAGACCTTTAATAATTACATAACCATTGTCTGCGTATTCTCTTGCAATTTTATCCATATATTTTAGTTATTAATAAAAAATGTTTATATTCAATAAAATTCTTAAAATTGCAAGAAAAAATAGATTTGACACAAGAGGTCCAAAACAAATCCGATGTGATCGAAATGAAAAAGTTAGTGATTGGAACCAAAATATAATTAATAAGATATATAAAAATATTTCAAGACATGAATTTACTGCCTATTTCGATCAAAAGAAAATTAATATTATAACTAAAAAAGTTTCAAAATATTTAGATATTTCAGTTGAGAATTTTTCTTATTTTCATGGCGGAGACTCAGTTATCAGAGACTTTATATTATTTTATTATAGAAAAAATCTCGTGACAAGCATGAATGATTTAAATTATCAGATGTATGATGTCTATTTCAAAAGTTTAAAAATCAAATTTAAAAAAATTAAATATTTATATGATCAAAAAAATATTAATTTATTTAGGTTTGATAAAGTTCAGTTTCATAAAATAATACCAAAAGTCGATATTGTTTTTTATACTAACCCAAATCAAGTATCAAATTCTGATTTTGATCTTAAAGAATTTGAAAGAATAGTAAGAAAGTGGAAAAATAAAATTTTTTTTATTGATGAATCGTATTATGGATTTGGTCACATTTCATTTATAAGATTAGTAAAGAAATATAAGAATATATATATATTGCGAAGTGCTACAAAAAGTTTGGGTATGGCACCTCATAGAGTCGGTTTTTTAATAAGTCATAAAATCAATATTAAAAAATTTAAAATTTTACAAACACCCTATCCTTTGTCTTTGTTTTCTGGAAAAGTTTTAGAATTTTTTTTAAATAATATTAAATTAATAAAAAGATATAAATCTAATGTAATAATGGGAAGGGAGTTTTTGTGCAAGAAATTAAGACAAAAAAAATTTAAAGTAAATAATTCTTTAGGAAATTCTATTAATATTCAATTTAAAACTAAGGTAGATATGCAAAAAAAATTTAATTTGTTGAAAAGAAATAATATAATTACTAAGCAAGTGGTTATTTATAAAAAATTTTATTTAAGAATTACTTGTGGAGAAATTGGTATAATGAAAAAAATACTCAAATACTTTTAATGCATCTGAAAATTACAAAAATTACTAAAATTCCAAAAAAAAAAGATTTAGATATATGGATAAAGTGGTTAAATAATAAGAAAACCTCAATATACAGTAATCGTCAGTTTAAAAAACATACTATTATCTCTCAGAAAAAATTTTTAAAAAAAAAAATTAATTCAACAAACTCTATATTATTTAAAGTTTCAATTAATGGTGCTTTTATAGGAGTCGTTGAAATTAGTGAAATAGATTTTAATCATAATCATTGTGAAATTGGCTTTATGATTGGAGACATAAAGTATCACAACAAAGGTTATGCTACTCATGCGGTAAAATTACTTATTCAGTTTTCAAAAAAAAAAAAATTTAGGTCCATATATGGAAGGTGTTACTCTAAAAATAATGCTAGTATAAAAGTTTTTAAAAAAAATAAATTTTCTCAAGTTGCAAATATAAAAAAATATTATCAATTCAAAAACACAAATAAAAAAGATGATATGCTTATTTTTTCTAAAAAATTATCTTAACCAATAAAAATTTCAAAAAAATGATACCTAGAAAATAAGAAATAGAAAGTTAATTAAAATTTTAAAATAAAATAATTTAATAAAAAAGTTTTAATTAAGTCTAATAAGAATAAATTAATTTTCTACAATATAACTTTCAATTTTTCTTAATGTATCTTCAGTGTTTTTATATTTAAGTAATTTTGAAAAATGTTTATCGCTATATACACCAAACTTATTCTCAAAAATTATTGAAAATAATTTTTTTAAATCAGAAAGTGAACCATATTTCAAATCATCGAAATTCTTATTCAAAATTTTCTTATATTCATTTTTATTTGACCAAGTATTTGACAATTTAAACTTTTTATCCCAATGAGTCTTTACTGACGAAATTATTTTAAAACCATTTGCAACACCCTCTAAAATAGGAGTTCCATGATGGGTAATAAGAATGGTTTTTTTTTTATCAATCTTTTTTAACAATTGTAAATTCGAGCTAGGATAATCAATAAATTTCAAATTTTTGTTATTTGAATATTTGTTTTTAATTTTTGAGAAGATAATTGTTTCATATTTAGATCTAAAATTTTTATTATAACTATGAAAATTAGGATGAATTTTAACTAAAATTTTTTTATTTCTTATTAAAAGCTTATCAATGGTGAAATTTAACCATTCGTCCATTCTAATAAATCCGTCATATCCATTCGCCAAAAGTCCATCGGTAAAAGCATGACTATAAATTATGTAGTCAATATTTTTTAATTCATATCTACTAATATTGAAAAATTTTTTATTAAATACCCATGGCCATTTGAAAGAATTTTTTTTTATAACTCTAGTTGTAGTGTTAATTTTTTTCTTTGGATAGTCTATTCTAATTAGATCTTGATAAGAAAGCTTCTTATAATTACTTTTTGTAAAATATAAGCCATAAGGATATGAATTTGTATAAAAAATAATATTTTTAGAGGATAAATAATTTATAATTATTCCATTGATATAAACACCATGATCAATAAAGGCAGATTTTATATGTTTATTATTTTTTTTTAAAAATTCTAATAAAATAATGCCATAAATAAAATAATAAATTTTAAAAAAATTTTTACTTAATTTATTTGTATGAGAATTTAAATGGTTATAGGTTGCAGCAAGCACATGTCTACCAATCTCACATCCGAAATGTTTTTTTTTTATAAATTGAACATCGTCATAAAAACTATAATTAAATATATTTTTTAAAAAAAAAAGGATTTTAAATTCTCTTAAAGAAAAAATATATTTTAATTCAATTTTTTTTAACTGAATTTTTTTTTCATTTTTTTTTTGAAAATGCTTTCTGCAAATATCAGTAACAAACTTATATATACCATCGTTACGTGTTGTAATGAAAAAATCATTTTTCATTTTTTTCCTTTATAAAAAATTTGAGAATTAATTCTATTATACAGTTGGTGAAATTTTTTAAAGATATTTTTATCATCAAAAGAATACTTCCAAAATTTAATCTCATCCTCTAAATAAAAGTTTATAAAACATTCTTCTAACTTATTAATTCTTGACCTCCAATTTTTTATATTTCTTTTTGAAATTCCAAAAATATCTCTTTCATAGCTGTTACCATAAAAATCTAAATTTGAGTTTGTAGGATGAATTCTGAAGTTATTTATTTTTAATTTACAAAATTTTAATATTTTAGATATTTCTTTTCTTGGTTTACTTACTAAATCTTCATACTTTAAAGATAAGAAAAAATTTTTTCTTCTCAAAATTTTTGCAAATTTTAAATCATTTTTGATTCTAAATATTGAACTTAAGAGCAAAGTTTCTTTATTATACCCGATCTTTTTATAATATTTTTTATATCCTGATTTAATTGAGGCATAATTATCTCTTGGGTCTCTTATAATTTGTATAATCTTAATATTCCTAAAAATATTTATTAGTAGTTCATAATTCATTGTTTGCGTTGTCTCTTTGATTAACAAATATTTTTTTTTTTTTATATTAAAATATTTTACCCAACACTTCAAAACAGTTAGTAAAACTTCTTTTTCAGACATTAAATTTTTAGACTGCAAATTTTTTTCTAAAAAAATTTTATAGTCTCTTAAAACTTTATTGGAATATTTTGTATACTGATTTACATGTTTAAAACTTTTAATAACAAGATTTGATATTTTTTTGATTAAATCCTTTTTTGAATTTTTTTGAAATTTACAATGCGGAAAATATGCATACATTAATGTCAAATCAGTAGGATAAACATTAATATCTGGATGGCCATCGATTAGAGACTGTAGCAATGTTGTGCCTGACTTTCTATGGCCTGTTAAAAAAATAAAATGTTTCATATTAAATGCACTTCTTGTAAATAATCTTATTTATAATCTAGTAGCACCATAAAGATTTATTTCTATAAAATAATTTTTATCAAAATTCATCTAAAAAATTAGTAAGGAAAATCTAATATCCTAATTGACTTAAATCTCGCTTCATTAATTTCGAAAGTTGATTATTTCCATCTTTATAATATTCTTTAATTTTTAATTCATCAAAATCTGAGAGTATAATCTTATCATCTCTGCTTAAAATTCTGTCCAATCTATAAGATAAAATTTTGATCCTATCTTTAAAACTTCTTGAAAAAAATTTAAAAAATAATTTCTTAGTAGGAACAAAAGATGCCACTCTATTTAAAGAACCTTTGTATGGTGTGTTAAATATATCTTTTTTCCTAAAATACTCACCAGTTGTTGATTTTTTTCCTATATTTTTTACACTTAAATCAATATTCTCTAGCAAGATTTTCTCTTTTAGATTCATATATATCAATAAATCTTCAATAAAAATTTTTGGAGAGTTTTGCAAATCCTCAAATAACAAAATTTTTGGATCCTCTTTAAATAAATTTTTTAAATTCATGTAAGTTTTAAAATAATTAAATGATTCAAATGTCACTAACTCGCTTTTAGTTCGATTTTGTTTTAGAAAATATTTTTTTAATTCAGCAAATTTTAAAAATTTTTTATTTACAGAATAAAAGCCTGTTAATCCATGTCCTTGTGCATATCTACTTTTAATATATTCAGCTTGTTTCCTGATAACGAAAATGAATTTATACTTTAAATTACATTTTTCAGACACATATTTTAATCTTTCAAAAATTTCATTGATATCAAATTTAGAATTTGATGAAAAATTTGTAAAACCTTCATGCGAAATAACATTAATCCTATCTTCATCTAAATTTTTCAAAAAATTTATGTAATCAGAGAGACCTTTTTTGAACTCCTCATTTTTTGACCAAAATAAAAATTGTGAAAATTTTAATAAATCTTCCCAGTTATTATCATTAATAAAATTTATATTTTTTTGATTTTTAAAAACATTTTTTTGGAGAAATGTAGAAGCTGCTTTTGGATAACCAATATGAAAGTATAGGGTTCTCATCAAATACTTTAGTCAATGATCAAAATTAAATTTTTATCAATTGATATAAATCTATCAAAATTAGGACTTTTAAAAATTCTTAACATTTATTATTTTTAATTAATATCAAATTTTCTTCTATTAGTTTATTTAAGATATTTAATAATTCATCGCTATGGACTTTTATAGATTTTGATAAATCAATTAAATCTCTAGTTCCATCTGTATATGATAAGCAATTACACAATTTTTTTATTTTTGACCAGGATTTTTCATTTGGCCACTTGCTAATCTCAGGATATAAACCTCTTTTTCCAAGTTGAGGCTCGCAAACTGTTGTGGTCAAAAATCTATAATTATTTTCTAAAATTTTGATCACATTAAGATAAATTTCAAATGATCCTTGAAAACCTTTATCAGAAATAAAGTTCATGTTATCTAGTGATGTGTGATATTCTTTATAATTACCATATTTGGTTCTTAAGATACTTGATACAGGTAAATTAACATTTGGAGAACAATACCTCCTTTCATCACTTCCGCTATCTAAAAAGGAGAATTCTTCGTATTTTTTCGTAAAATTTTTCAGAACATATCTAGCTACTTTGTCACTTAAAGTATTGCCTTGTCTAGATGGTATAAAAGAGTAGTTTTTATTATCACCTACACAACTTAAAACATATCCAGCTCTAACATGTTTTTTTAATTTTTTTAAATTTTTACTTATGTAAGCAACAGCTCCTATATTTTCTGGATGAAAAACAATTCTATAAGAATATCTTCTATTTTTCATTGAATTTAAAAATTTGCATATATATGTCAATAGCGCAGGACCAGATACTTCGTTGTTTGCTAATGAAGGATGACAAATATAAGTTGAAAACAATATTTCCTCTTTAATTTTTCCAGGCAATAATATCTCTCCATAAGTCATGGATCCTCTTATAAATTTTGAGTCTATGAAAACTTTGTAGTAACCTTTTTTTAACTTTTTGAATTGATTATAACTTAAGCAAAAACCCCAATTTTTCTTATAATAACTAACTACATAAGGTATCGCGTTTGGAAGGTTTTTTTTAAAATATAAATGATTTTTTAATTCCTTGAATGAAATTTTTTTATTAATTGGCATAGAATAACCAACTAAATGTAAGTTATTTTTTTTAAAATCTAAAATTTTATTTCCTTTTGGATCAATTATATATGCTTCTTTAACATTCCATTCTAAAGGAATTTGCCAATCTGAGACTTTTGTAAAACTTGGAATTTCTCTAATTTTTAATTTAGGAATAATATTCTTTATCAATTTTAATGTTTTTCTATTTCCTTCTCCAGTTAAACTTCTATTTATTGGAAAAATCTTTTTTGCAAAACCATAAATAAATTTTCCATTATTGGGAATGTCAAAATTGTTAATTGATAATGTTTTCATACCTTTTATAATTATTTATGTATTTTTTTGGTAGTTAAAATATTTTTTCTTTTTTATCAAATTCTCCGTCTAATTGAAGGCTAATTGATGGCAAATCATAAATGTTTGCCTCGTAAAACATTATAGGGCTTATACAAAAAACTCCAATTTTATTAATATAAGTATCGTATTTGTATGCTTTGTGTTCAAAAATTTTGTAACAATGTTTGGAACATAATCTACAAGATTTAAATCTTTCTTCAATTATCGTAGTTTCTCTCATGAATTAATTATCACCTTTCCTTTTAACATTTTTATTTATCGCTAATAATTTTTTATTTGAGAATAAGTAATTTAAAATTTCTTTACATGAAAAATATTTAGATTTTTTTTCCCAAAAATGATTTACTATATTGCGTATTAATTTTAGATCTCGTTTGTCATCAAGAGTCAAACCTATTTTAGGAAAATACTCCTCTGGAGGAGCAAAAATATTTATCATTTTTTCTTTTTTAATATTTCTTCTCATATGAAGAGTCACATGTTCAAATTCTTTTTTTAAGTTAATGTTTTTGTAAAATTTGATTAGAGTTGATTTCTTAAAGACTTGAACATCCATTCCATCTGGGAATGATCTTGTATCTGCATTAGTAACAAAATCTACATTATTAAATTTAAAAGTTCTTAAGCATTGATCTACAAGTTTGTAGTCTACAAGAGGACAGTCACCGGTAATTAAAATTATATTCTTAGCTTTAAAAAAATTTGCAGTTTTAATTACTCTTTCTACTACATTATTTTTGGAACCCCTAAAAAATTCAATGTTATTTTTTTTTAGAAAATTTACTAAAATATTATCTGATTGACATGTGGTAGTTGAAACAACTATTTTATCAATTAATTTAGATTTTTTTAACCTATCAAACAAAATTTTTATAATAGGTATATTTTTTATTTTAACCATTACTTTACCAGGCAATCTATTTGAAGACATTCTTGCTGTAATAATTGCTAAATTTTTCATTTACTTATTTTAAATAATCTCAATAAATCATTTAACACTAACAATATTAAAGTTTTTAGAATCTTTAAATTTGCATTAAAAAATCCCCCAAACCTAGGCTTATCTGTCCTAATGATGTGATTTATTTCCAATTGTTGGATTTTTAGTTTTTTTCTTCTGCAGTTTAAAAGAGTTTTAGCTCCAATTTGATTATTTTCATCTAAGATGCCTAAGTCCCAACAATCCTCAAGATTATATCCTTTAAGGCCACACAAAGGATCTGAAATATTATAAAAATAACTTGTGTAAAAAGAAAAAATTTTTTCTGAGAACCTTGGTAAAAATTTTCTTTTTCCATATGCTATTGTATTTCCTGAAAATAGTAAATTCTTAATTTTAATAACATCGTTTACATCATGTTGACCATCTGCATCTAATGTGATTGCAAATTTCATATTTAATTCATACGCTTTTTTTAAACCAATGTTTAATGATAAGCCGTACCCCAAATTAGTTTTGTTTCGAATTTTGTAAATTTTTAATTTTGATAAAATTTCATGAGTTTTGTCATTCGAACAGTCATCTATAACAATTACATGACCAAATTTTTCAACTCCTTGGATTACATTTAATATTGTTTTTTGTTCATTATAAGCAGGTATAATAAAACAAATTTGACGATCGATCATAAAAATTTTTTTTAAAAGTGTACCGTAATTTTTTTAATTTCAATAAAAACATTGTTAGGTGTTTTAGATTTTAATTTCATTAAATAGTTAGAATAAATCTTTTAATTTAATGATTGAGTTCTTTTCTATTTGTTTTTTAATTTTTTTGCCTAAAATTTTTTTAAATTTATATGGTTCAATGCCATCTTTTGGACAAGGCCTTAAAAAAATTAAATCTTTTTTGGTAATTTTGTGATTTTTTTTCATTAATTTGTTTGAATGAATTGACCTTCTTTGTACTACAACTGTTTCTTTTTCATTTTTTTCAACTTTTTTATTGTCTATTCCTAAGGCTCTTTCAAGTTCTCTCGATTTTATAATCATTTGTTTCCATGTTGATGGATTCATAGAAAATTTATGATCAGGACCTATTAGTTTATTATCAAGTGTAAAATGTTTTTCAATAACTCTTGCCCCTAGAGCTATGGCCCCTAGAACAGTTGAATGTCCAAATGTATGATCACTAAGGCCTAATATCGCTTTAGGAAACAATTTTTTATAAGTTTTTAAAACGTTCAAGTTAATATAATCATAATTATCATCACTAGCTGTATAATTTGTGTTACATTGCATTATAGCTATTTTTTTATTTATTTTAATAGCTTCTTTGTAAGCTCTCTTCACCTCAGCCAAAGTAGATGAACCAGTTGCAATTAAATATGGTTTTTTTTTTGAAGCGATATATTTAATTATTTCAATCCAAGTAATATCTCCTGAACCTATTTTGTATGCTGGAACAAATTTATTAACATGATCTACAAGTTCAAATGAATAAGGTGATGTAAAAAAATCTATTCCAATTTTTTTACATTCTTTATTTAAAATTGGAGTCCAGCTAAGATTAATTGAGGCTTCTTTATAAACTTGATATACACTTTTTTTCCATTTTGATTGATGAGATAATTTTTTACCAAAATTTTTAAATGATGTGTCACTCACGATAGTGTCCGCAGAAAAATGTTGAAATTTTGCAGCATCTGCTCCAGCTTTTTTGGCTTCCCTAATAAGATTTATAGCTTTTTTAAGATTTCCATCATGATTTGCTGCTATATCAGCGATAAAATAAGTTGGATAATCTTCCCCAATTTTTTTATTATTAATTTTAATATATTTTTTCATAATTAAATTTATTAATTTTTAGTTTAGCCTAGAAAATCCTGGATTAGATACAGGATAATCTAAGTAATCTAATATACTTTCATTATTAATAATAAATTTAATTTTCTTAAAAACTATATCTAATTCTTTGAAATATTTATGTAAATATTTTTCATGATCTATACAACAGTACACTGTATTGGTTGCTAAAATATTTTTTTTTAATAACTCCTGTGTAATAAAAGTTTTGAAATATAAATTAAGTTTATTTTTAAAATTAAAAGTTGGCATTGAGTCAAGTCCTGATATATTTAATTCAATATTGTATTTTTTTGATAAACTTTTCCAAAACTTTTTTATTTTCTTTCCAATTAATACAGTTTTTTTCCAAGATTTTACTTTTTTCATTTCTTCCAATGTTGCGATTGCAGCTGCTGGTCCAGTTGAATCAGTCCAAAACGTGCTACTGATAAAACTTTTTTTAGATTTTTCCATTACATTTTTTTTTCCAATTACTGCTGTTATTGGAATTCCATTCCCTAGAGCCTTACCAAACACTGCTATATCAGGATATACTTTATATTTTTTGTGCAACCCTCCATAAACTTCTCTGAAACCAGAGGTGCATTCATCAAATATGAGCAATATATCTTTTTTTAATGTAATTTTTCTTATTATTTTTAAAAAATCTCTTTTTGGCTTTTCATTTCTTTGTACTTCCATAAAAACGGTTCCAATATTAGGATTTCTGTTTATTAAGTTTTTAAAGCTTTTTATATCATTATATTTAAATGGATGGATAGTTCCTCTCAAATTATCAGGGACTCCAATAGTGCTAAGCCCTTTTAAATGAATACTATCTAGATTGTTTTTATTTTCGAGATTTGCAGACAAATACCAATCATGCCAACCATGATAACCACAAATTGCGATTTGATCTTTTTTAGTAAATACTCTTGAAATTCGAATTGCAAGAGTATTTGCCTCTGCACCTGTCCTGCAAAAAGTTGTCATGCCAGCCCATGAATGGGCTTTAATAAGTTCTTTGCTTAACTTATTGTCTAAATTAGAATTAAGAGTTGAAATGCTACCTTGATCAATTATCTTTTTAACATATTCATTAATTTTTTTATGAGAATATCCTAATATATTTGTCCCTACGCCCATATATGAAAAGTCAATATATTTTTTATTACTATTGTCCCAAACTAAACAAGATTTAGCTTTTTTATAAAATGTTGGCCAACCACCTGGTAAAAATTGTTCTGGTCTTTTAGACAATAATAATCCGCCATTTAATACAATTTTTTTTACATTTATCCATTTTTTTAAATTTTCTAAATTTCTTTTTTTCAGTTTCCAATATCTTGGGTCTATTAAATTATCGTCATCTGATTTAAGAATAGAAAAATTAATTTTTTTATTTTTATTTTTTAATTTATTTATATATCTAAGTATTTGATAAAATTGATTTTTATTATCTATTCCTATAGTAATTCTATCAATATATCTAATTTGTGTTACATAGTTTAAACATGCATCTAATTTTGAAAGTTTGTTATTTTTTAAAAAAACTTGAAGATTTTTAAACTGATCTTCCCACATATTAAAATAATTATTAAGATCTTTATTATTTTTAAGTAAAAGACCTTGTAAAAATACTGATCTTCCATGTAATTCAATATTTTTCTTTTTAAGAGACTTTAAATATTTTTCGTCACTAAAAGATTGGTTAAACAGATTGATTGGGAATTGAATAATATCTGGTGTAAATATTTTTAAGATTAGATCTAATTCGTACCTAGAATAAACAGATATACCAATTTTATTTAAAAAACCCTTTTTTTTATATTTTTTTAATATTTTAATTATTATATTCCATTTATGTTTGCTCAAAGGTAGTAATGGATCATGTATTAAAAATGCATAAATTTTTTTGTTTGTTTTTTTTATTATATTTTTAATTTCTTTCTCAACATTCTTTCCAAAAAGTGAGTCCAAAGGATAATTAAAAGATGACTTTGTAATTAATTTAGTATTTCTATTTTTTAATATTCTTTTTTCATAAATTGAACTATTTTTGTATTTTTTAGATGTATCAAAATATTTAAAATCATTTTTTAAAGATAAATTAATAACTTCAGAAAAATTTTTTTTTTTTCCTAGGCCGTATGCTTTATCAGCTTGGGCAAGACCCAAAACAAATCTATTTATCATATTGACTTATAAGTTTTCTTAATTTGCCAACTGATAAAAAATTTTTATTGTTTGATGAAGAATATTCAAAATCACGTTTTACAAATCTTCCTTTTTCACCGTTGTTGTTTTGTCTGAAATCAGTATATTTATCAATAAATTTTATTGATGGCTTAATTACGTAATGATCATGAAATTCTATTGTATTAAAAAACTCATCTTTAGAACAAAGTATTTCATTTAATTTTTCTCCTGGTCTTATTCCAGTTATTTTAATCTTTTTTTTTGGATCAATGGCTTTGGCTAGATCTAAAATATTTATTGAGGGTATTTTAGGAACAAAAATTTCACCTCCATACATTCTTACAAAAGAATTTAATATTAACTCTGCGCTTTTATCAAGTGTTATCCAAAACCTTGTCATTTCTTTATCAGTAATTGGAAAAAAATTAAATTTTTTTCTTTTTAAATTCAAAAAATGAGGAAGAACAGAGCCTCTTGAATTTACAACATTTCCATATCTAACTACTGAAAACCTTGTTGTTCTATTTCCTGATATGTTGTTAGCAGAAGTAAATAATTTATCAGAAACTAATTTTGTTGCCCCGTAAAGATTAATTGGGTTTGCAGCCTTATCAGTTGAAAGTGCCATAACTCTTTTAACATTATTTTCTAATGAAGCTTGAATTATATTTTTCGCACCTTCAATATTTGTTTTTATAAACTCTAAAGGATTATACTCAGCAACATCAACATGTTTTAAAGCAGCTGCATGAATAATATAATCTACATCTTTAGTAGCAAATTTGACTCTCTCTAAATCTCTTACATCTCCTAATAAAAAACGTGTAATATCTTTTTTATCTTTTGTATTTATTTTTTTTTGTAAGTCTGATTGTTTGAGTTCATCTCTTGAAAAAATCGCAAGTTTTTTCAAATTATATTTTGTTAAAAAAATTTCTATTAATTCGGCTCCAAGAGACCCTGTTCCACCGGTAATTAAAACTGATTTTCCCTTAAAAAATTTTATTAGACTATTTTGTATTTTTTTTTTCATTTTTTAATTATATACAGAAATTTTTAAGTGCTATAAATCCTTTCTTTTGTTTTTACGGTGCGTTTTAATATTTCAATAATCATACCTGCAAATCTTAAATATCCTGAAAAAAACATAAATGGTATTGGATAAATATTTCCTCTTAAAATTGAGATTATACTAAATTTAATTGGATAATTATATAACTGATGAATTAAAATAGTAAAAAACCTCTCTGGATGTCTCAAAATAAATTGAGCATCTCCTTTTCCATACCATAAGTATTTTTTTGTAAAATCTTTAAAATTCGATCTATGAACATGTTTAATAACAGCTTTGCTACCACCAAAAATATATCCTTTCTGGTAAATTCTATAACAAAGATCTGTATCATCTGAAGGTCCAGTAAAAAATGGATCAAAATTATATTTTTTTAATATTTTTGTATGCCATAAAGTGGGTGTTCCAATCATATTTCTTGGTCCAATTTTATTTATATTAATATTCATTATTTGTTGGTAGGATCTATCAAAATAATTTTCAATTTTTTCAGATTTTACAAATGCCTCAATACCAGCGTATTTGCTTTTTTTTAAATCATTCAACATTACTTTAAAAGAATTTTTAGTTGGTCTCATATCTGCATCAATTAAGGCTGTAAATTTTGTTCTAGACTTAATTACACCTAATTTTCTTTGATAAGCTAAACCTTTTCTATTTACTTTATATAATTTTATATTTTTAATTTTTTTAACTATATTTATTGTGTTGTCTGTAGACCCACCATCGATAACAATAATATTTTTTATTCCACTTTTTCTTATACTAAAAATACAATTTTTGATATTTTTTTCCTCATTTAGAGTTGGTATTGTAACTGTAATACTATTTAAAATTTTCATATTTGTTTTTAATAAGCCAATTAAAGAGTAACGATAAACCTTTGTTTGTGTTTATTTTTGGGCTCCATCCTGTCGTTTTTTTTATTTTACTCAAATCATTAACAAAATATTTTTGATCACCAAACCTTGATTTAAAAAAAGATAAACGAACTTTTTTATTTAGTTTTTTCTCTATTTTTTTTACTAGCTCAAGTAGTGAGAGAGTATTTTGTTTACCACCACCAATATTAAATGCCTCACCTTTGGCAAATTTTTTTTGGTTCAATATCATAAAAATCAAATTTGCAAGATCTTTAACATGAAGAACATCTCTAACTTGTTTTCCATTTCCAAAAATTCTTATTGGTTTATTTAATATTGCAGATCTTATAAACCAAGCTATCCAGCCTTGATCTTCAGTGCCCCATTGATTTTCTCCATAAACACATGACAACCTCAAACTGATAGCATTTATTTTAAATATTTTAGCATGATCTAATAAATATTGATCCGCTGCACCTTTCGAACATGCATAAGGCGACTCAAAACTTAAAGGAAATTTTTCATCTATCAATAAATTTGATTGGTATTTAAATTTTCTTTCCGTAAGTTTTAAATTTTTGATTTTTCCGTAAACTTTATTTGAAGATAAATTAATTAGTTTAGATTTTGGACTAAAATTTTTTATCACTTCTAATAAATTAAAAATACTCAAAAAATTATTATTTAAATCTGTCCTTGGATCCCTAATTGATTTTGTAACTGCAACCTGTCCATGGAGAGCAAGAATTGCATTAGGCTTTATTTTTTTTACCAATGAAGAAATTTTCTTATAATTACTTACATCTATTTTAAAAAATTTAATGTTATTATATTTTTTAATTTTTTTAAGATTTTTTTTTGAGCTTTGTCCTGATAAGTTATCAATAATCACTATTTGATTAAAATTTTTTGATTTAAAAAATTTAAAAACATTAAAACCAATAAAACCGCATCCGCCTATAATTAATATTTTCATATATTGTTATATCATTTTTATTCCTGATTGAATCTCTGGAATTTGAATTATTTTTTTTTTTTTTAATTTTTTTGTTGACATAAATGTACTTAAAGGTCTTTTATGTTTAGAATAAATACTTTTATAGCTCTTCAAATATTTAAGATTTAATTTAAATTTTTTAGCTACTTTTTTTGCAAAAGCATATTTTGAAATTGAATTTCTGCTGCCAACATTTAAAGTTCCTTTGACTCGCTTCATAATTAATGAAAAAATTATTTCATTTAAATGATGAATATGTATAGGATTAAAATATACATTCGATGGTACGTATATTTTTTTTTTTTTAGAAAGATTTGATATAATATAATCCGTATAACTTAATCTGTTAATTGAATTTGATTTACCAAAAAAATTTGTTCTTAATACTAAAGAATTATTTAACCTTCTTACTTCTATTTCTCCCAAAAATTTTGAAGCTCCATAATTGTTAGAAATACTTACATCATCTTCTTCGCTTGGTTTAATTGAGTCATAAACTTGATCAGTTGATATATGAATTAAATAAGTATTTTTTTTTAATTTTTCAGTTGCAAAAACAATATTTTTTATAGTTTTAACATTTGATTTGTAGGCTTCATCAAAATTTTTATTACACAAATTTACATCAGTTTCACCAGAACAATTTATTATTACGTGTGGTTTAATTTTTTTTAAAAAATTAAAAATTTTTTTTTTTGACAATAAATTAGATTTAAAATCTGATTTTTTTGTCAAACTAGAAACAAAACAGGAAATTTTTTTTTTTTCTAAATTGTTGCGTATCGAGCTACCCAATAAGCCAGTGCCACCAAATATAACTACTCGCATTAAAATTTAAATGAAATTTTTATGTAAAATTTTATTTTCTATTTCTTTTGACTTTGTTCTTAAATCTTTTATTAAATCATGTCTATGAAGATTATTTTTAATTTTCCAAATTACTTTGTTACTTTCATGAGGTTTGCATAGTTGAGAACACATTGAAAATTTTTCTTTACTCTCTATTTGTTTCATAACACAACTTCTTTTATTCATGTCTGACCAAATTTCACTAAATGTATTTTTTTTTAAATTTCCATAAGATCTTTCTTTGTGGCCTCTGTGGCTTGGACACACATAAACCTCTCCATCAGCTCCGATGCAAGGCTGAAATTGGGATCCAAGACATTGTTTATATTCTCTCCCATATTTTTTATTTTTATGAACTATAAGATCTTTTAGTTTATAACTATTACATTGAAATTTATTGCCTAAAATACTTGATGCCTGATCTAAAAGTTTAATTATTTTTTTAGCCCAAAACTCTGGAGGTATTTGCTCTTTTTTGTCAACTGATTCATTTGTTTCTATTTGAATAACCTCAGGCTTGTATTGACAATAGTCGACATCTAAATCTTTAAACAAATTTGCAAAATCAAGGATCTCTTCATAATTCTCTTTTGAAATAACAAATCCTACTCCAATAGTTATTTTTGATTTTATTTTTTTCTTGTGATCTATTAATTTTTTAATATTTTTCATCACAACATCAAAATTATTATTCGAATTAGTCACTCTTAGTTTGTCATAATTTTCACTTTTACCAGAGTCTAAAGATATTCTTATCCATGTAAGGGATGTTACAACTGTTTCAAATAAATTAAATTTGCTTAGCATTGATCCATTTGAAAACATACCCATTTCAATTTGAGAATTATCTCTAAGATATTCTATTGCATCTTTTAAATGAGGGTTCATCGTTGGCTCACCGCCTCCTGTCCAACTTATAGATTTGATCTTAGTTTTTGAAAGATCTTTTACGAGTCGCATTAAAATATCTTTACTCATGATTTGGCGATTGAAATACTCGGTTCCTTTATATTTGCTTAGATGTATATGACCTGAAATACAAAAAGGACATGAGTGATTACATGCATTTGATGGATCAATTTCAACGTTTATTGGATCAACATTTTTGTTATTAAGAAAATCAACGACTCTA
>CACPJN010000008.1:0-17500 GCA_902634235.1 uncultured Pelagibacteraceae bacterium | reverse complement strand
CGGTCACTGAAGAGTATTTAGGCTTAGAGGGTGGTCCCCCTATATTCGAGCAGGATTTCACGTGTCCCGCTTTACTCAAGAATTTTGTCAAACATTACTTTTACGGGACTATCACCCTCTCTGGTTAGCATTTCCAAACTATTCAAATTTTTTTAACAAAATTACTGGCCTAATCCGCTTTCGCTCGCCACTACTAACGGAATCTCAATTGATTTCTTTTCCTCTGGTTACTTAGATGTTTCAGTTCTCCAGGTTGTCCCTTTAAACCTATTTATTCAGTTTAAAGTACCACATAAAGTGGTGGGTTTCCCCATTCGGAAATTTTCGGATCAAAACTTACATACAGCTCCCCGAAACTTATCGCAGTATATCACGTCCTTCATCGGCTTTCAGTGCCAAGGCATCCGCCACACGCCCTTAAACGCTTGATTTATGCACAGAAAAAAATTCTGTGTTGAATCAAATTTTTTTTGAACACTAGCTAATAACATTACTAATGTTCGGATATAGATATTGATATTAATTATTAAATGAATTTACGATTTTTTATAGCTAAGTGTTTTTTGGTGGAGGATAGCGGGATCGAACCGCTGACCTCCTGAATGCAAATCAGGCGCTCTCCCAGCTGAGCTAATCCCCCAAGATTTAATATTGGTGGGCCGAGAAAGACTCGAACTTTCGACCCCACCCTTATCAAGGGTGTGCTCTAACCAACTGAGCTACCGGCCCCCATGCAAGAGAAACACTTTATTCTAAGAAGAGAAATGAGGACGGTCAACATTAACCTTGTATATTTTTTAGAGCAAAAACTAATTTTCGCTCATCCTTAGAAAGGAGGTAATCCAGCCGCAGGTTCCCCTACGGCTACCTTGTTACGACTTCACCCCAGTCGCTGACTATACCGTGGTCAAGGGTTTAAAACCTTGCCTTAAGGTAGAACCAACTCCCATGGTGTGACGGGCGGTGTGTACAAGACCCGGGAACGCATTCACCGTGGCACGCTGATCCACGATTACTAGTAATTCCAGCTTCATGCACTCGAGTTGCAGAGTGCAATCCGAACTGAGGTATTTTTTAAGGATTTGCTTAACGTCGCCGTCTTGCTTCCTGTTGTAAATACCATTGTAGCACGTGTGTAGCCCAACACGTAAGGGCCATGAGGACTTGACGTCATCCCCACCTTCCTCCAGCTTATCACTGGCAGTTCTTTCAGAGTGCCCAACTAAATGATGGCAACTAAAAGTGAGGGTTGCGCTCGTTGCGGGACTTAACCCAACATCTCACGACACGAGCTGACGACAGCCATGCAGCACCTGTGTTTCGTCCGGCCGAACCGAAAACTTTAATCTCTTAAAGTCGCGACGAACATGTCAAGTGTTGGTAAGGTTCTGCGCGTATCTTCGAATTAAACCACATGCTCCACTACTTGTGCGGGTCCCCGTCAATTCATTTGAGTTTTAACCTTGCGGTCGTACTCCCCAGGCGGTGTGTTTATCGCTTTCGCTGCGACACTGAAAATAAATTTCCAACGTCTAACACACATCGTTTACGGCATGGACTACGAGGGTATCTAATCCTCTTCGCTACCCATGCTTTCGTTCCTCAGTGTCAGTAATGATCCAGAAAGCTGCCTTCGCAATTGGTATTCTTTCTAATATCTACGAATTTCACCTCTACACTAGAAATTCTGCTTTCCTCTATCAAACTCTAGCTGAAAAGTTTTGATGGCAGTTCCAGAGTTAAGCTCTGGGATTTCACCACCAACTTTTTCAACCACCTACGAACTCTTTAAGCCCAGTAATTCCGAACTACGCTAGGTCCCTTCGTATTACCGCGGCTGCTGGCACGAAGTTAGCCGGACCTTCTTATTCGGGTACAGTCATTTTCTTCCCCGACGAAAGAGCTTTACAACCCAAAGGCCTTCTTCACTCACGCGGCATCGCTGCATCAGAGTTTCCTCCATTGTGCAAGATTCCCCACTGCTGCCTCCCGTAGGAGTTTGGGCCGTGTCTCAGTCCCAATGTGGCTGATCATCCTCTCAAATCAGCTATTGATCAAAGTCTTGGTAGGCCATTACCCCACCAACAAACTAATCAAGTGCAGGCTCATCCAATGGTGCATAAAGCTTTCTCCGTAAAGACTTATCCGGTATTAGCACAAGTTTCCTCGTGTTATTCCAGGCCAAAGGGTAGATACCTACATGTTACTCACCCGTCTGCCACTAAGTATTGCTACTTCGTTCGACTTGCATGTGTTAGGCGTGCCGCCAGCGTACGTTCTGAGCCATGATCAAACTCTTAAGTTTAAAAACGGCGCACACTAGCTTCTATATAAATTCTAAGAATAAAATTTATATAATGTTGAAGTGTGTACGACAAATTTTGGTAACCTTAACCGTCCACACTTCTCTTCTTAAAATATTTACTTTTAAAATAACTAATTGGACAAATTAAGCCCAATGAACCCTTTTTTATTGTATTTACAATATTTATAAGGGAAAGTTTGATGCTTATAGGCTAAAATTAAAGGAAATCAAGCACTTAAGACACGAAAAAAGGACAAAAAAGACCTAATTTTAAAGGGTTTTTTTTGATTTTTTAATTATGCTGAACTATTAATTCTAGAAAAATATTTTTATATATGTGGGATAAACTAAAAAATAGAGTAAAGAAAAATTTTGGTTTATTGTTGATAATCAAAAAAAACACAGAAATTGTTGCATTAGGATTTCTAATAGTAATAACAATAATATCTACAACTTATTATAATAGTAGCAAAAAAAAAATTTACTATAACTATAAAAACATAATTAATAATATCTACCTCAAAAAAACTATTAATCATTTATTTAATAATTTAGAGCCAAAGTTTAAGATTATTAACCATAAAGTTGTTCAGGGAGAAACTTTTAATAATATTTTGGAGTCGTATTTTATTAAAGATGAAGAAATTCAGGAAATAAAAAAACAACTAATTAATAAAGTAAATCTTAATAAATTAAATACAAATCATAAAATTAAATTTACACTTGATCAGTCAAAAAATATAATTAAAGATTTTACTTTTCAATTGTCAAATAAAGAAAAAATTTATCTTAAACGTGATATTAACGATAACAAATTTAATAAAAAAATTTTAGTCACAAAACTTAAAAAAAATACTCTTTATAAAGAAAATTCTATTATGCATAGTCTTTATAAGTCAGCAACTGATCAAAAGATACCAGCTAATATAATAGTTGAGTTTGCAAGAATTTATGGTTTTCAAGTTGATTTTCAAAGAGATATAAGAAAAAAAGACTCTTTTCAAATAATGTATGAAGTTTTCAAGGATGATAATGGAAGGACAATAGAAACTGGAGAAATCCTTTTTGCAAATTTAAAATTAAGTGGAATGGATAACTCACTTTATTTTTTTAATAAAGAAGGAAGTAAAGGTCACTATGATAAGAATGGTAAAAGCGTGAAAAAAGCTTTAATGAAGACTCCAATTAATGGTGCAAGATTATCTTCCCCATTTGGAATGAGAAAACATCCTATCGATGGTTTTAACAAAATGCATAAAGGAACAGATTTTGCGGCACCGATGGGAACTCCTATCATGGCTTCTGGAGATGGAGTCGTTAAAAAAGCTGGTTGGTGTGGTGGTGGTGGAAACTGTGTGGTTATCAAACACAACTCAACTTATCAAACTGTCTATGCACATATGTCAAAATTTGCAAAAGGGATAAGAGGTGGTGTAAGAGTAAAACAAGCACAAATAATTGGGTATGTTGGATCAACAGGTAAATCTACTGGTCCTCACTTGCACTACGAAGTGATTGTAAATGGAAAAAAAATAAATTCACAAAAGCTCAAATTACCTTCAGGAAAAATTTTAAAAGGAGAGGAGAGAAAAAAATTTGAAACTGTTAAAATTAAACTAGATGTTCTTAAATCGGAGAAAATTATTGGTTTAAACTAGTTGGTCTCTTTTTGAATTTTATCCGTCTTATTTTCAACAGAAACTTTTTTTTTTTCCTCAGAGACATTTTCAGAATATCTTGACTTCCTTATGTTTTCTTGCTCGCTAAGTACTCTTGAAAAATGATCAGCATGTTGAAAATAATTTTCTGACATTATTTTATCACCAACGGATAATGCTTCTCTTGCTAAATTATTATATTTTTCAATTAACTTTGGTGCGTTATGATTATTTCTTCCTGGATTTTTTCTCTGAAAGCTTTCAGTATTTGTAAAATTTGAACCAAATTTTTGTCTTTCACCATTAGTTTTATAATTCCTATCATTTCTTCTAAAATTATTTCTTCTTCCGTTATTATTTCTAAAAGTTACCATATAAATGAATTATCTAATTTTTGTGCTAATTATGCATCTGTCATTTTGTGCATAGTCTTTAATAATGTTGTTAATATAAAATCCCTCACTTTTTAATAATTTCTTTACTTTATATTTTTGATCAAAACCTATCTCTAAAATCAGTTTTCCATTTTTTTTAAGTAGATCAGATGATCTAATTATTATTTTTTTTATTATTGATGTTCCTTCTAAACCTCCATCTAATGCATTTCTGGGCTCAAAATCAATAACATCCTTATCTAAATACTTTAAATCTAACTTTTTTATATAAGGAGGATTAGATATGATTAAATCATATTTGCCGTTTAACAAATTGTCAACATCTGATTTGAAAAATTTTGATCTATTTGACAATTCTAGATTTGTTGCATTAGTTCTACTTATGTTAATACAATCTTTACTAATGTCTATTCCGGTACCATAAAAATCACTTCTATCTTTTAAAATAGATAATAATATGCATCCAGAACCTGTGCCTATATCCAGTATATTTAATTTTGATTTCTGCTCAGTAATTTTAAGTGCATTTTCAATCAATATTTCAGTATCAGGTCTAGGTATTAATATTTGATCCGATATAAAAAAACTATATTTCCAAAAATTTTTTTTTCCTGTCAAGTAAGCGACTGGTTTATTAAAAGATCTTTTTACAATTAAATCTTTAAAGTCAGAAATATTTTTTTTATTTAGTTCTTTGTCCGAATTAAGAATGACATATTTTCTATCTTTTTGTAAAACTTTTGACAATAAAATCTCACAATCCAATCCTGCAGATTTAATTTGATTTTTTGTAAGCACTTTATAAGCATTAAAAATTGCTTGGCGAATATTCATAAATTACAAATTGCTTAAACTCTCCTCTTGAGCTTTTAAGGTTAAAGACTCTATCATTTCATCAAAAATTTCTCCTTCAAGAAATTCCTCAAGTTTATGTAAAGTTAAATTGATTCTATGATCTGTCACTCTTCCCTGTGGAAAATTGTAAGTTCTTATTCTTTCAGATCTATCACCAGTCCCAATCTTATTTTTTCTTTCTTTAGATCTTTCTTTATCAATTCTAGATCTTTCCAACTCATAAAGTCTAGCTCTAAGAATTTTCATCCCTTTTGCCTTATTTTTGTGTTGAGACTTTTCATCCTGTTGAGAAACTGAAAGTCCCGTTGGAATATGAGTAATTCTTACTGCACTATCTGTTGTATTCACCGACTGCCCCCCAGGCCCTCCAGCTCTAAAAACATCAATTCTTAAATCAGATTCTTTTATCTTTAAATCTACCTCTTCTGCCTCAGGTAATACTGCAACTGTGGCTGCAGAAGTATGAACTCTTCCCTGTGTCTCAGTATCTGGAACCCTTTGAACCCTATGAACTCCACTTTCATATTTTAAAGTTGAATAAATATTAGCACCTTTAATTGACGCTATTACCTCTTTGAGCCCTCCAGCCTCACTTTTAGAAATAGAAATTAATTCTATTAACCATTTTTTTTTTGTTACTAACTTTCTCATACATCTTAAATAAGTCAGCCGCAAATAAACTTGCCTCTAAGCCACCAGTCCCAGCCCTTATTTCTATTATTGCATTTTTTTTATCTGCTTCATCTTTTGGGATTAAAAATAATTTTAGTTTTTTTTCATTTTTTTCGTGATCAAGCTTTAGATTATTTAATTCTACTTCTGCCATCTTCTTTAAATCATCATCAGATTTTTTATCTAATAAAATTTTTTCTAACTCAAATTTATTCTTTTCATAAGAAATGTAGTTTTTAGCATCCTCTATAATTTCATTTAAATCAGAATACTCTTTAGATTTTTCAGCAAAATTTTTTTTATCTATATTGCCAGTTGATAAATCTTTTTCTAACGTCGTATGTTTTTTTAGTAAATCTTCAATAGTCTTATCTGGAATCATCTCAATTGTTTTCCAACTCTGCTGCTTTTTTTTCAACTTCATCAATCACCTTAGAGATCATATCTTCAGTAAAAATTTTTTCTTTTTGAACTCCAGATATGTACAACATATTGTTACCTTTTTTGCCTCCTGTAATACCAACATCTGTCATTGCAGCTTCACCTGGGCCATTAACCACACATCCTATAATAGATAAGGTGATTGGAGTTTTGATATGGGATAATCTTTCCTCTAGAGTTTTTACTGTTTCTATAACCTCAAAGCCTTGTCTAGCACAAGAAGGACATGAAATTATTTTAACACCTCTGTTCCTTAGTCCAAGAGATTTTAATATCTCATTTCCAATTTTTACCTCCTTAATTGGATCATCTGATAAAGAAATTCTTATTGTATCCCCTATTCCGTCAAGAAGAAGAGATCCTATTCCAATTGATGACTTTATGCTTCCAGAAATAAAACCACCTGCCTCGGTAATACCTAAATGAAGAGGATAATTAGTTAAGTTTGATAGTTGTCGATAAGCTGCTATTGATAAAAAAACATCCGATGATTTTACACTTATCTTAAAATTAAAAAATTCTTGATCTTCCAAAATCTTTATATTTCTGAGAGCACTTTCAACTAGAGCCTCTGGACAGGGTTCTTTAAATTTTTCAAGAATATCTTTTTCTAAAGAACCAGCATTAACACCAATTCTTACCGAGCAATTATTTTCTTTTGCTGCTCTAAGTACATCTTTTACTTTTTTAACATCACCAATATTTCCTGGGTTGATTCTTAAACAACTGGCACCATTTTCTGCAGCTTCGATTGCACGCTTGTAATGAAAGTGAATATCTGCGATTATAGGTATACCTACATGTTTTACAATTTCTTTTAAAGCCTTAGAGGAAGATTCGTCAGGACAAGAGACTCTTACTAAATCAGCGCCTTCTGCATGAATTGCATTTATTTGTTTAATAGTAGCTTTCACATCTGTCGTTAAAGTATTAGTCATTGATTGAACTGATATTGGATTGTCTCCTCCAACTTTAACTTTTCCAACACTAATAACTTTTGTGCTTTTTCTTTTAATATCTCTAAATGGACGTAAGCTCATTATTATTTATGTAGTTCAAACTCTTTATGCAAAACTGTCAATGCTTTTTTTGCATCTCTTTGATCAATTAAAACAGAAATTTTTATTTCTGAGGTAGAAATTACTTGAATATTTATTTTTTGAGAAGCCAATGCTTGAAACATCCTAAATGTAACACCAGGAGTAGTTACCATGCCAACACCAATTATAGAAATCTTACTTACACCCTTTTTAAATATCAAATTCCTAAATTTTATATTTTTATTATCTAAAATGATTTTTTTTGTTTTATTTAAATCGTCTTTTTTAATCGTAAAAGTTAAATCTGTCTCTCTACCGTTTGGTGAAATGTTCTGAACAACCATATCAACATTTATAGATTTTTTTGATAAAGGTTTGAAAATAGATGCAGCAACACCTGGTTTGTCTTTAACCCCTATTAGACTAACCTTTGCATCATTATGGGTCGAAGATATACCAGTGATAATTTTATTATTAATTATATTTGATCTTTTAGTAATTAATGTGCCAGATTTTTTGACAAAGGACGATTTCACCTCAATATCTATCCTATTTAATCTAGCGTCTTGAATTGACACGGGTTGCATTACTTTTGCTCCCAGTGAGGCCATTTCTAACATTTCTTCATAAGAAATAGTTTTAATTTTTTTTGCTTTTTTTAATTTATTTGGATCAGTTGTATAAATACCTTCAACGTCTGTATAAATTATACATTTTTCTGCATTAAAAAACTTAGCTATTATAATAGCTGTGGCATCAGATCCTCCCCTACCAATTGTTGTTATTCTTTGATATTCATCAACTCCTTGAAATCCAGCAATAATTGGAACTCCCCCTTCACCAATATATTTCAAAATTTTTTTTTTATTAATTATGCTTATCCTAGAGTTTTTGTGTGAACCTTTTGTAACAATTGGAATTTGCCAAGCTAACCATGACCTTGATTTAAAACCTTCATGAATTAATCTTCCAGCTATTAATGCACAAGCGACTTGTTCTCCCGAAGATACAAGAACATCATATTCCTCATCTGAAAAATTTTCACTTATTTCTTTTGATTTCCTAACAAGTTCATTTGTCACACCACTCATTGCAGAAGAAACAACAATTACATTATATTTTTTTTTTTTATAAAATTTAATAATTTCGGCAACTTTTATTATCTTTTGAATTGTTCCTACTGACGATCCACCAAATTTCAGAACTACAATTTTCATGATAAATATCTCTTTAAATTAAATTATATTGATAAAATACATGTTGAATATAAAGTCAATTATCAATGAAAAATAACACAATAAATATAAAAGAAATAGAAAAATTTTCTAGTATTGCTGAAGAATGGTGGGATCCAACTGGTAAATTCAAACCGTTACACAAGTTCAACCCGATAAGAATTTCATATATTAAAAATAATATCATCAAGAGCCTAAAACTAAATAATAAAGAAAAACCGCTAAAAAAAGTGAAAATTTTGGATATTGGATGCGGTGGCGGCTTACTAACTGAACCAATGAAAAAATTAGGAGCAGACGTAGTCGGAATTGATGCCTCAGAGAAAAATATAAAGATTGCTAAATTACATTCAAAAAAAAATAATTTAGATATTAAATATCTATGTGTCTCACCTGAGAATTTTATTACAAAAGAAAAATTTGATGTGATACTAAATATGGAAATAGTGGAACATGTTGAAGATATAGATTTTTTTTTAAAATCTTCATCTAAACTTTTAAAAGAGGGTGGAATAATGTTTGTGGCAACTTTAAATAAAACACTTAAATCATACTTATTTGCTATTGTAGGAGCAGAATACATTCTGAAGTGGCTTCCTATTGGTACTCATGAATGGGAAAAGTTTGTTAAACCTGAGGATCTAGTTAATATTTTAAAAAAATATAATCTTAAATTAGATTGTCTTGACGGTATGAAACTAAATATACTCACCGATGAGTGGAAAATATCTACAGACAAGTCAGTTAACTATATTGGAAAATTTATAAAGATTAATTAATCTTATCTTGTACCCAAGGTATTGTTTCGGTATCAATACCCTCCTCTCTAAGTTCCTTTATTTCCTCTTTAGAAGCAATGCCGTAGATACCTTTTTCGTTTTTTTTATTTCTATAATGAATTGATCTAGCTTCATTTGCAAAATTTTTACCTACATATTCAAAATTATTTTTTATAAATTTTTGATATTCTCGTAACTTATCATTAATTTTCTTATATTTTGAAATTTGTTTATTTGTATCAGATCTAGTATTTAATTTTGGTGCCATTAACGTTTTTTCAATTTTAGTAGAGTTGCATACATGGCAATTTAAAAACTTTCTTTTTTTTAATCTTTCAAATTCTCCTGATGAGGCAAACCAACTGTCGAAAGATATATCACAAGTTTTACAGATTAATTTATACTTTATCATGATTAATAAATAGTAACTCTAAAGAAAAAATCAATCTTTTAACTTCTATAATCTGCATTAATCTCGATATATTTTTTTGTAAAATCCATAGTATATGCTGTAAAATTTTTTGATCCATTTGAGATATCGACCATTATTTCAATATCAGAATTTTTCATATATTCAGATGCGTCTTGCTCATTATAATTAACATTTAATTTTCCACTCTGAACTACAATAAGATCTCCAAGCTTAATGGATAATTTGTCTAAGTTTAAGGGGACATAAGATTTACCTATGGCCATAATGATTCTCCCCCAGTTAGGGTCTTCTCCTGCAATTGCAGTTTTTACCAGAGATGAATTTGCAATTGAAAATGCAATTTTTTTTGCATCACTCTCTGTTTTGCAGTTAAAAATATTTATAGTTATAAACTTCGAGGCGCCTTCTCCATCAGCGACCACCCTTTTTGCTAAATTGAGTAATACCTTATTAAGAGACTCATCAAATTTTTTTAACTTTTCATCATTTATATTTTTTATTTTTGAGTGTTTTCTTTTGCCAGTTGAAAAAATTGAAATCATATCATTTGTACTAGTGTCACCATCACAGCTAATTGCATTAAACGTAGATGTTAAATTTTTTTTTAAAAGTTTCTTTAATATATCGTTTGGAAGCTCTGCATCTGTAAAGATATATGCTAATGTAGTTGCCATATTAGGCTGTATCATCCCAGATCCTTTTGCAACCCCAAAAATTTTGACCTCCGAGTTTCCAATATAACAGTCCTCCATAGCCATTTTAGGTTGTGTGTCAGTTGTCATAATTCCTAAGGCAGCTTTCATCCATATATATTTATTTTGGGTATATTTTAATTGATTGATTAAATCAGGAATTTTTCTCTTTATTTTTTCCTCTGGAAATGTTTCACCTATTGTCCCGGTGCAGCCAAAAATAATTTCATTTGTTTTAATTTTCTTGGGATTCTCATCATCATTTTTTTGTTTTTCTGATAGTTTTTCTGCAATTAACTCAGCTATTTTTTCCAAACTTTTAAAACCTTGTTTACCAGTAAAACAATTCGCATTTCTTGTATTAACTAATAAAGAAAATACTTTTTTTACCTTTTTTTGAAGATTCCACTTTATATTTTCAGAAATGACTTTTGATTGAGTGTATACAGATGCATGATTTGCCCCATCTCTAAAATAAAACATTACCAAATCATCTCTTTGTGTATCGTATAAATCAGCGTTGACTGAGGATATTGATACTCCATCAATATGGTCTAAATCTTGAAATTCTTTCATTTTCTTGTTTTTTGATTTAGACGATAAAAAGTTTGTTAAATTAATGCCCATGCTGTTTAAAATATTTATTTTATAATTATATTAAAGGATATAAGTAAATAATAAATCAAAAACTAATGTTAAATCCCCTTAACTTTCTCTCTAAAATTATTAAATCAAGCAACCAAAAAGAATTGGAAAGACTTAACAAAATTGTGATTAAGATCAACTCATTAGAGCCAACTCTTAAAAAGTTGGAAGATGCTGATTTTCCAAAAAAAACTAAGATGTTCAAAGAAAGGTTAAAAAATGGAAGTACTCTGGATGATATAATGCCAGAAGCTTTCGCACTTGTAAGAGAGGCCTCTAGAAGAGTCAGGAATGAAAGACATTTTGATGTGCAAATAATTGGTGGAATAGTTTTACATGAGTCTAAAATTGCAGAGATGAAGACTGGAGAAGGGAAAACTTTAACAATTACACTTGCTGCGTATTTAAATTCTCTTCATGAAAGAGGAGTGCATATAGTAACTGTTAACGACTATTTGGCAAAAAGGGACTCACAAGAAATGGGTAAAATTTATAAGTTTTTAGGAATAGAATCTGGTTTTATAAATAATGATCAAAATGATTTTGAAAGAAAGAAAAATTATAATTGTGATATTACTTATGCTACGAATAGCGAGTTAGGTTTCGATTATTTACGAGATAATATGAAATATTCCCAAGATGAAATGGTTCAAAGAGAACATTTTTTTTCTATTGTAGATGAAATAGACTCTTGCTTAATAGACGAAGCAAGAACACCTCTAGTAATATCTGGGGCTGCTGAAGACAAAACTAATAAATATCTTGCTATTAATAAATTAATAAAAAATTTAAATAAAACTGATTATGAAATTGATGAAAAAGATAAAAATGTGCTTCTCACAAATGATGGAATAACTAATGTTGAAAGAATATTCTCAAACGCTGGAATATTGAAAAATAATAATTTTTATGACCCAGAAAATTTAGATCTTGTTCATCATGTTAATCAGGCTTTACGGGCCAATCATTTATTTGAAAAAGATAAAGATTATATTATTCAAGACAATAATTTAAAAATTATAGATGAACTAACTGGAAGAATTCTTGAAGGTAGAAGATTTGGGGATGGCTTACATCAGGCACTTGAGGCTAAAGAAAACTTGGAGATACAATCTGAAAATCAAACTTTAGCATCAATTACTTATCAAAATTACTTTAAGCTTTATAAGAAAATTTCTGGTTGTACTGGTACTGCGATTACAGAGTCGGAGGAATTTTTTGAAATATATAAATTACCAGTTGTAGTAATTCCAACTAATAAAAAAATGATAAGAAAGGATTATAATGATAAAATTTTTAGAACTGAAAAAGAAAAAAATGATTCAATTATAGAAAAAATCATTAAGTGTAATAAGAAAGGTCAACCACTTTTAGTTTTTACTTCGAGCGTAAATAAATCTGAAATATATTCAGCTATTTTAAAGAATAAAAATATCAAGCATGTAGTTTTGAATGCTAAAAACCATGAGAATGAAGCTGAAATAATTGCAAATGCAGGAAAAGAGAATTCAGTGATTATAACTACCAGTATTTCAGGAAGAGGTGTTGATATTCAACTTGGTGGAAAAAAAGATTCAATACAAGAAAGTGAGCTCCAAAAAAATAAAGAAAAAATCAAATCATTAGGAGGATTATTTGTAATTGGTACAGAAAGAATGGAGTCCAGAAGAGTAGACAATCAAGCAAGAGGTAGATCTGGTCGTCAAGGCGATGAGGGAGAGTCAATTTTTTTTGTAAGTCTAGAGGATGATTTAATGAGAATTTTTGGATCGGAGTCTATGAATAATATTCTTGAGAAATTAGGCCTTAAAGATGGAGAGAGTATAGACCATCCCTGGATAAATAAAGCCCTGGAAAGAGCTCAACAAAAAGTTGAGGCAAGAAATTTTGATATTCGAAAAACATTAATAAAATTTGATAATGTTTTAAATGATCAAAGACATGTAATTTTTTCACAAAGGAAAAATGCTATGAATAGTAGTCAAATATTTGATTATTCTAATGATTTTTTAAAAGATATTATTGATGATCTTGTTGACCTTAAGACGCAAAAATCAAAAGATATAAAAAATATCAATTTTGACAAAAAACTGAAACTTGTACTTGGAAAAAGGCTTAAAGCTGATGAAATAAAAAATCTTAAATCATTAGATGATAAAAGTCTAAGAAATAAAATAATTGAGGAATTTGAAAAAGCCAGAAAAAATAGAAATCAAATTTTAGGAGAAGACAACTCTAAAGAATTAGAAAAAAGAATTTTTTTACAAACAATTGATATGAATTGGACGTCGCATATTCAATATTTAGAACAGCTTAGACAAGTAATAGGTCTTAGATCCTATGGTCAAAGGGATCCACTTATAGAATATAAAAAAGAAGCTTTTGTATTGTTTGAAAATCTACTAAATAAATTAAAACTAGATTTTATTACTATCTTAATAAATCTTGAAGTAAGAGAAAAAAATAAAAATAAAGAAAGCTTTAGCGAGAAATCTAATTTAGTAAGTAACCCAAAGTGTCTTTTAATTTTAAAAAAAAATGAAAAAATATCTAGAAACGATAGATGTGAGGCAACTGGAAAAAAATATAAAAATTGTTGTGGTTCTCTATAAAATTAGAAATAATATTAAAGCAATAAGAGTTATGGTCAAGGAGACTAAAATAGTCTTTTTTTCTCTCATAATTTGAGATAATTTATTTTTATCAGGTTTAAGGGAGCTAAGCTCGTTAGTATTCTCGATAAATCCTTTGTTCCTTCCAATTTTTAAATACTTATTTTTTCTTTCATTAAAAATTTCTTCTTCTGTCATATTTTTAAATTTATCTAAATTCCTGATAATTGAGTCTTTTACGTTTTTCAAAATTAAATCTTTGTCTCTGTGAGCACCTCCAAGAGGCTCAGGAATAATTTCATCAATAACTTCAAGTTCCAACAAATCCCTAGCAGAAAGTTTCATTGCTTTAGCTGCATCTAACATTTTTTTTGGGTCTCTCCATAAAATTGTTGCACATCCCTCTGGAGATATGACAGAATAAATTGCATTTTCTAACATAATAACTTTACTTGAAGATGCTAAAGCTATGGCACCTCCAGAGCCACCTTCACCTATAACGATCGCAATAGTTGGGACTTTTAAACTCATACAACATTCAATTGATTTTGCAATCGCCTCCGCTTGACCTCTTTCCTCCGCTCCTACACCAGGGTAAGCACCAGGTGTATCAATAAATGAAATTATTGGAATTTTAAACTTATCAGCCAACTTCATTAAGCGAATGGCTTTTCTATAACCCTCTGGTCTCATCATGCCAAAATTTCTTTTTATTCTATCATCTAAATTATCTCCCTTTTCTTGACCAATTACTAATACTGACTGATTGTTAAACTTTGCAAATCCAGTTAATACTGACTTATCCTCACCATAGTACCTGTCCCCTGATAACGGAATAAAATCATCAAATAAATTTTCAATAAAAAAATTTGATTTGGGTCTATCTTCGTGCCTCGCTACCATTGTGGTCTGCCATGGGTCTAGATTTGAATAAATCGATTTAATCTTTTCATCTAACTCAATTTGCATTTTTGAAATTTTTTTGGTGTCTACTTCAGAAAGTCCACTTTGATCATAAGGATCTTTTAATTTCTCTAATTCCTCCTCTAGTGTTTTAATCTCAGTCTCAAAATTTAAGTAATTTTTCATATCTAATTTATAATAAACTTTAAAATAACAAAAAAGGCCTTAAAATGATATTTTATTTAAAAGTATTTGTTATTAATTGACATAATTTTTTTATTAGATACAAATCTACTATCGGGAGAGACTATGTTTAGCGCCGAAGGAGCAACCACCCCGGAAACTCTCAGGCAAAAGGACCGAAAAAAGCATAACACTCTGGAAAGAGATTGATTTCCGCCGAAGGAGCAAAACTCTCAGGCAAAAATACAGATGGGGATACTATAAAGTGCTATGCAAAAAAAATATATAAAAATTGGTAAACTTAAAGTATCTGAAGACATATCAAATTTTGTGAGTGAAGAATTACTTAAAGATACAAATGTATCTAAAGAAAAATTTTGGTTGGGTTTAGAGAAAACATTAAATGAGCTCGCACCTAAAAATAAAGAATTAATCAAATTTAGAGAAGATTTACAAAAAAAAATTGATAATTGGCATATTAAAAATAAAAATAAAAAATTTGATTTAAAAGAATATAAAAAGTTTTTAATAGAAATCGGTTATTTAAAAAATGAAGGTCCTGATTTCAAAATCCAAACTAAAGATGTTGACGAAGAAATCAGTAAAATTGCTGGACCACAACTTGTAGTGCCTATTATGAACGCAAGATATGCTTTGAATGCTGCAAATGCGAGATGGATGAGTTTATACGACAGTCTTTATGGAACAGATGTAATAGAACAATCTGAGGACAGTGTTTCCGAAAGATATGATCCACTTAGAGGGGAAATGGTAATTAAGTATGGAAGAGAATTTTTGGACAAACACTTTCCTTTAGCAGGCTTAAGTTGGAAAAAAATTACTAATTTTGCCGTAAAACATGGAAGGTTTAAAGCTTTAAAAGGAACAGATATATTCGATTTAGTTAATGAAGAAAAGTTTGTGGGACACAGAGGAGAAAGCGATAATCCATCTGCAATTATTTTAAAAAATAATAACTTACACATCGAAATTTTAAAAGACTCTAGAGCTTTTGCTGCACAACAAGATTATGCGGGCATAAGTGACATAATATTAGAGTCTGCAGTTTCAACTATTTGCGATAACGAGGACAGTGTTGCCGCAGTTGACTCACAAGATAAGATTATTTGCTATAGAAATTGGCTAGGTCTGATGAAAGGTAATTTAAAATCAGAGTTTGAAAAAAATGGTAAATTGTTTGAGAGAAAATTAAATCCTAATCGAAGTTATATCTCCAAGGATGGTAAAGGTTTAAAATTACACGGTAGAAGTCTTTTACTTATCAGAAACGTAGGACATTTGATGACCAATTCTTCAATTATATTAAGTGATGGCAGTGAAATACCTGAGGGTATCATGGATGCATTCTTTACAACCGCCGCAGCACTACATGATCAAAAAAAACGAAATAATTCCAGAACTGGATCTATATACATTGTTAAACCAAAAATGCACGGTCCTGACGAAACTGCTTTTACAGATTTAATTTTTTCAAAGGTTGAAGATGTTTTAGGATTAAAAAAATACACATGTAAAATTGGGATAATGGATGAAGAAAGAAGAACATCAACCAACCTTAAGGAATGTATTAGAACACTTCAAAATAGAGTTTTTTTTATTAATACAGGTTTTTTAGATAGGACCGGAGATGAAATGCATACATCAATGGAGGCAGGACCTATGATTAAAAAAGGAGACATGAAATCTTCTACATGGATCTTGGCCTATGAAAATAACAATGTAGACATTGGTTTGAAATGTGGTTTTTCCGGTAAAGCACAAATTGGAAAAGGAATGTGGGCAATGCCTGATAAAATGAAAGATATGATGGACCAAAAAACCGGACATTTGAAAGCTGGAGCTAATTGCGCTTGGGTTCCTTCTCCAACAGCTGCGGCTTTGCATGCACTACATTATCATCAAATTAATATATTTGATGAACAAAAAAAATTATATAATCGTGATCAAGCAAAACTCGATGATCTTTTAACAATTCCAGTAGCAGATAGACCAAATTGGTCTGTAGAAGAGATAAATAAAGAGATTTGTAATTCTGCTCAGACTTTATTAGGCTATGTAGTTAGATGGATTGATCAAGGTGTAGGTTGTTCAAAAGTACCTGATATAAATAATGTTGGTCTTATGGAAGATAGAGCTACTTTAAGAATTTCTTCTCAACATATTACAAATTGGATACATCATGGGATAACAACCAAGATACAAGTCAAAGAAATTATGAAAGAAATGGCAAAAGTAGTGGATAAACAGAATGAAGGCGATAAAAATTATATTAAAATGAGTGATAATTTTGAAAAATCTTTAGCTTTTAACACAGCTTGTAATTTAATATTTAAAGGTAAAGATCAACCGTCTGGTTATACTGAGCCTCTTTTGCATTCTAATAGAATTACCAAAAAACTACTTAGTATTTGAATTAATTTTTGATCTGTTTTTAAAAGCTGAGAATAAAGTCCCATCATCCAGACTTTCAATTTCTCCTCCAACAGGCAGCCCCTGAGCTAATTTTGTAATTTTAACGTCAGTATCTTTAAGACTGTCTTGAATGTAGTAAGCAGTTGTTTGACCTTCCACTGTTGCACTTGTAGCCAGTATTACCTCTTCAATTTTGTCATTTTTGACTCTGTCAACTAA
>CACPJN010000007.1:0-46431 GCA_902634235.1 uncultured Pelagibacteraceae bacterium | reverse complement strand
CGCTATTTCTGTATTACCTCATTTAAGAATATTAAAAACTTCATTAAATTTAACTACTGAAAGGTTTTTTTTAGAGCTTTCATATCTTGTGCTACCTTTTAATAAGCGTTTATCAGGTGAATTAAGAATTCTATCTTCGAAAGTTTGTAATTCTAACTTTGGTAATATTAAATTAATTTCAAATTTACTAAGCAGCTCAAAAAGTTTATTTTATAAGCAACTGATTTTGGATTATGAGCAAAAAAATCCTCTAGCTTTATATCCAACCTCAAGTTACAGAAATTCATGTGGTCATGTTGTAAGTTCAAACGATTATCAACAGATAGAGGCAACTATGAATCTAAATACTTTTACTTCAATTAAAGTAGAAGAAAACACATTAGATATTAATAATCTTCTCCTGCGAGATCAGTATAAATCGTTTGGACGATGTGTTTGTTTATTGGATCAAAATATTGAAGATAATTATGGATTAGAAATCGAGAATTATTTTAATCATCATTCAATTATTTTAGAAAAACTGGTTTATAGGGCCATGGAAGTTGATAAACATATAAAAAATGTTGAAAAGATAGTAGAGGATTTTAGAAAATTAGGCGTAAACAGAAATGAACCCATTTTAATAATTGGAGGAGGAGTTATAGGAGATATAGGAGCTTTTGCAGCATCTATTTATCACCGAAGCACTCCGTATATAATGTTGTCAACTTCTGTTGTAAGTGCAATAGATAGTGGACCAAGTCCAAGATCGTGTTGTGATGCTGGTGGATTTAAAAACCTTTTAGGCTCTTTTCATGCTCCAGTGCTTAATATATCTGATCGATCATTCTTTAAAAGCTTGAAAACTTCTTGGGTTAGACACGGGATTGCAGAAATTCATAAGATGGCAGCAATTAGAGATAAGGAATTATTTATTTTACTTGAAGATACAGGAATTGATTTAATGAAAACTCACTTTGGTACAATTAATTGTAATCTTTAAAAAGTTACGTTGAGAGTGAATATGATAATTTACACGAAGTTCACAGCATTAGGGATCACGCATTTGGCCATGGACTAAGTGCAAACTTTGAGCTTAAAGCAGGATTGTTACATGGTCATGCAATAAGTGTTGAAATGACTTTAAGTTCTTTTATGTCTTACAAAAGAGGTTGGTTAAGTGAAAAAGATTTGCATAGAATTTTAAAATTATTTAGCGAATATGAATTAAGTTTATGGCATGACATATTGTTAGATGAGAAATGCATGAATGAAGGTTTTGATAAAATTCTTCAAAAAAGAGGAGGCAACCTAGCTATTCCAGTACCAATTGCAATTGGAAAGTGTAAATATATTAATGATTTAACTAAATCTGAATTAAAAGAAATTATTCAAGAATATAAAACAATAGTTTCAAAATACCCCAGAAAAGGATTAGGTGTTGAACCTCTTTGTTCAGATGCAGGACTTGAAGATCCAGTTACTATTTTTAAATCAGTTGATAATATAGATAAAGAAGCCAAATTAAATTAATCAAATGTACCAATTTGTAATTCCAATTCACCATGTGAATTGGAGTACAAGATCAGTTCTCGAGGGAATTTCTCAAAAATATAAACCTAAACAAATTTATGTCGTAACATCGGATCATGAGATAAAAATTTTTAAAGATAAATCTAATTCTTGGGATATTGAAAATTTAACATTGCTGGATGAGGATAATTTTTTTTTAAATAAATATGGTTTAACAAAAAAAGATATCGTTTCTCAAATTACTCAAAATAAACCCAATTACTCCCCTGGATGGTTGTATCAACAGATTATTAAATTAGGAGCTAGTGATATTATAGATGAATTAGAGGATGTTTTTTTAATATGGGATGCAGATTTGTTACCTGTGAAGTCATGGCCTATACTTGATGAAAAAAAGGAAAAGTTTGCTTTATTACAGGATAAATCATATGGAAACCAGGATGTTTTAAATTCATGGAAAAATTTAATTATCAATGTATTGGAAATAAATCCTGTCGAAGATATTAGGGGAACATTTACTTCACATCATATGGTTTTTAAAAAAAAGTATTTAAAAAGTCTTAAATTAAAATTTAAAGATCATTTCAAATCAGATCAAAATTGGATTGAGTTAGTAATAAAAGCTGCAAATATATATGGTTCTTTTGGTGAATATTGGACTTATGCCAGTTGGGTAAATCATATAAATAAAGATGATCTAAATTATTATCCTTATGAAAAATATGGTTTAACCACAGAAAGATTTTACGATGATGGCAATGGTTTATTTTCAAGAAAATACAAGAAATTTATTAATTTTAAAGAGCAAGGGGACTTTTATCCGTCTTATTCTTCTATTATAGATTTTATAGATAAGAATTATCAGCTTCCTCCGTCCTCTCTATCATTTGAAACGAATATTAGACACACAAAGAAAAAAGATGAGAATATCCACCTTGAGGAAAAAAGATCTATTTGGAGAGAAAAAAGCTTATGATAGTGATTAAAAAAAATATAATAAAACTTAACTAGAGGAGAAAAAATGAAAATATTAAAAGAATTAGATGATGCAAAATTAGTTATTGTTGATTTAGAGGTTTAGTTAGGGGACAAGTTTAGAAGTGCTCCTACTTTATATGCAAAGTATAAAGAGAAAATTATACCACTTAATACTGCTCATGATGGAAGACCAATATTGATGAAAGAAGAAAATTCAATAGAAAACTAAATTATGATTGAACAAGTTAGTATTTATTTAACAGCGATGATTCTAGGGATAATGTTATTTTTCTCGTTTGTGATTGCTCCAGTAGTATTTACTACTCTAGATGAAGATAATGCCCGAAAGTTTATAAGAAGAATATTTCCTTTTTATTATAATGTGAATTTAATGATTAGTTTTGTTGTCCTACTAATCTTTTTATTTTTAAGTAAATTAGGTGTTGATTTTTATTTAATCTTATTAATCACAATTTTATTTGCTATATCAAACTATTTATTAATGCCGTTAATTAATAAATATAGAGATGAAAAACAGGATAAAAAATTCAAATATTCACACTTTATCTCAGTAGTAATTAATTTTGTTCAAATGATTTGTTTAGTATTTCTTTTAGTTTAAAAGTTTTTTATCTTTTTTACTTTTTATTTCATTTTTTTGATCACAATATTTTTTAAAAGCATAAGCTGTTGATACCCCACCAATTATTATTAATTTTAAAATCTTTAATTTAATAAGTGTTTTTATCATGATTTAATATCAAACCTTTCTAATAAAAATTGGATTACTAAATTGTAGAGAAATACAAAACAAAAAATATAAAATAGAAAAATTACTTCTTTAGAATTAAAGAGGTATCCAGTTGCAGTTAAAAGCACGAAAAATAGGCTAATTGATAAAGCAAGCTTTGCCTGTGATTTCTTTTTTAAGTGAGATTTAACAATATTACTTTTCATTAAATAATAATAACTATAAAAGATATATATTCATCATGAATTTTGTCCTACCTAGACATTTGAATTGTAATGTTTTAACATTTTTAACACTCATTTTTCTATTTTTTATGAGGTATTAATGATTAATTGTTGTGAAAAATATTTATAAAATTCTTTACATTGTATTTTTTTTAGCTTTATTTTTCCCCAAAGCTATAGCGGAGCCAACTCTTGTACGAAGTAAAGCAGTTGAAAATGTAAGTACCTTCGACACACACGCATTAACTTTTAATAACGATGGAACCAAAATGTACACATCATCGATGAAAGCATCAGGGGCAACAGAAGATAGGCTTTATGAGTATGATTTAACAACAGCTTACAATATTTCTACTGCAACCTTACGCACCAGTATAAATGTAGGGACATACACTTATCCAGACGAATCTGGTGAAGATCAAACCTCATCAACCGCTCTTCATGGAGCTGTGCAAGTTGTATTCAATAACGATGGTACAAAAATGTTTATTGCTGATCATCATAAAACTATTATTGAATGGACGTTAACTACACCATATGACATTGATACTGCAAGTACTACTTTTCCAGTTGGCCAATTTTATAGCACAAACTCGCAAGAAAAAAGAGTGCTCTCAGTTGCGTTTAATAATGATGGAACTAAAATGTTTGTTGCTGGAAATGGCAAAAATAATAGCAATGTTGGTGAAATAAATGAATATACACTTGATACCCCATTTGTCATTACATCAGGAGTTACTCATATTAATACTGAAGACCTAAGTTCTGATCACAGTTATATAGACGGAATTGTCTTTAATTACGACGGCACTAAAATGTATACAACTGCCAGTCTAGAAGCAGATAACAAAATTAATCAATATAAATTAACAACAGCTTTTGATATCTCCACTCTATCACTTGAGGGAACTCTTAATTTATCTAACTACAGCGGCTTAGGAAATGCAAGAGAAACAGCATTTAATTCTGATGGAAGTAAAATGTTTGTAATTGATGAGGATGCAGAAGTTTATGAATTTGATTTAACTTGTAATTGGAGCATAATCGATGGTGCTTGTGATGATCCAATAACCACTTCTGATGAGGGTAAAGATATTTTAAGCTCAATCGAGTCTCAAACTGCAACTGCTAAACAAATTGCTATTCAAGCAAGTACTCCAGTTCTTAACCGTATGTATTGGTTAAGAAGACATAGAACAAGCGATCAATTAAGTAATCAAAACATTAAATTTAACTTTCCAAATAAAACAATAGCATCTTTAGCAAAAGTTATTCCAATATCGGAAAAATCAAATAATACTTTAAACAAGCTATCTGACAGCTGGTCATTTTGGAGCGAAGGTAGTGTGAGTTTTGGCAAAACAGGTGATACATCTTCTTCATCATCTAAAAAAATTAATACCAAGGGCATTACACTTGGCATGGATAAAAAGATAAGCAAAAATAGATTATATGGTTATGCTCTTAGATTTGGTAATGATGATGTTGATGTCGGCACATCTGGGACTAGTTTAGATACTGACTCTTTTAGTGTATCTTATTATGGAACTTTTATTCATGATGATAAAAGATTTACAGAAGGCATCATTGGAATGAGCACTTTAAAAACTGATCATATTAGAAAAGGGGGAGGAAGCACAAGAACAGGAGAGAGAGATGGTGCACAAATATTTGGTTCACTTAACTACTTAACAACATATAAAAAAGAAGATTTTAATATTACCCCTAATTTAAGAATTGATTTAAGCTATACAGAATTATCCAAATATAGAGAAAAAGGTCCTGCAGCTCTAGTTTTTAAATCTCAAACAATTGAAACTGGAATGATATCTGCTGGTTTTACCATAAGTGATATTTTAAATTTTAATACTTTTACTTTTAAACCAAATGGTGGATTAGAGCTTGGAGTAGATTTTAGTCCGTCATCAGACGCTACGTATCGTTACTTATCGGAAACTACAGAATATACAAAATCTATTGGTCAAGACTCAAAAAATTTAAGAGCAAATATTGGATTTGATTTAGTAACCGATAATGGTTTTTCTATAATGACTATTTATGAAAGAAATCAAAGTGACAATGCTCATAGCGATACTTTATATTTAGGATTTAGTTATATACCTACAGACGATATTGAATATGCTATGACTTTAGATAATGACAAAGCATCTTTGAGTTATGAGAGAGATTTAAATGGTTTCGATATCAGAATGAGTTCGAATTATAGCTTGATGAATCAAATACCTGAATATGGTGCAACCCTAGAAATTGTAAATACATTTTAGTAAATTCAATAAAACTTTATAGGATAATATGGGATAACTAGTAGTAGTCTAGTAGCCAGAGAGATAAAATAAAAAAAATTTACTTATTCATCTTGTTCAATTATAAATATTGGCATAAACACTCATGAAATTCATTAATGCCCTCGTGGTGAAATTGGTAGACACAAAGGACTTAAAAGCCGAGGGATAGAAGTTAAAGTCAGTCCATAGTAGTCCAATGTAGTTTAAAATATCCTATAAAATCTCATAACTTTAAATTAGATTTCAATTAAGATTAGAAAATAAGGTCTAATTAATTTGCACAAACCAGCACAAGACCAGCACATAGAGAGAGAGATAGATAAAATGATTACATATGGTAGAATAAATAAAATCAAAAAACTTTTAAAGATCGTGGTTCTAGATTTTTTATAAAATAAATGAAAAAAAAATTATTATTTATAATAAACAATTTAAAAAATTCATTTAGAAAATATTTCGATTTTAAAAGTAGAGCATCTAGATCAGAATTTTGGATTTTTACAATTTTTTTTACTATAATATCCTTAATACCCCTTCTTATCTTTTATGTAATAGAAATGAATTATATTGATCAAGGAAAAAGTTTGTTAATTGATTTTGATTTATTTACAACAAAAGCCGCTAACGAAAGCTGGTCTGAGTCAGAAACCATTAAACAATTTGAATTGATATGGGGAAAAAAATTTGATTTATATTCTGATATTATACTTGGATTAAGTGTAATTCCTTTTATTATACCATCTATTTCAGTCTCATTTAGAAGATTACACGATTTTGGAAAACCAGGTTTTTATTCTATTATTTTTTATATTATATTAGCTTCATTAGAAGGATATAATATTGCTTATCCCAATGCTGAGTATATATTTTTTTCAACTATTTTTATTTCAATTATATTTTATGTTTATGTATCCCAGAAATCTGATAGTAGAAAAAATAAGTTTGGACCTACACCAAAAAAAATTAAATAATTCTTAAATTAATTTCACTATGTAGAGAACAAAAAAACAAAAACTTTTAGGGATCGTGGTTCTGGGTTTAAGGATTATTATCCTATAGATTGTGGGATAACCAGCACAAGACCAGCACTTTGAGAGATAAAATAAAAAAAATTTACTTATTAGACTAGTTGAATTATAAATATTGGCTTAAACACTCATGAAAATAACTCATGCCCTCGTGGTGAAATTGGTAGACACAAAGGACTTAAAATCCTTGCCGCTTGCGGAGTGCCAGTTCGAGTCTGGCCGAGGGCACCACTGAAATGAAAAATATTCAAATTATTTCTGATAAAAATTTAAGATCATTAAGGATTAAAAAAACTTTATTAAACATTTTAAAAAAAATAAAATTTAAAAAGTCTAATAGAATTATAGTTATTGGTGGAGACGGCTTTATGCTTCAAACATTAAAAAGAAATAAAAAATCTAAAGGATTATTTTATGGTGTAAATTCAGGTAACTATGGTTTTCTAATGAATAAATTTTCATCCAAAAATTTTATTAAAAATTTTACTAAATCAAAAATAGTTTCAATTTCACCTCTAGAAATGACTGTAAAAAATAATAAAAATATTACAAATAAACATTTAGCTATAAATGAAGTATCAATTTTGAGACAAAGTAGACAAGCTGCTTCATTATCAATAAGCCACGGTTCCAAACAAATTATTAAAGAGTTAGTTTCAGATGGTGTACTTGTGTCTACTCCTGCAGGAAGCACTGCTTATAATTTATCTGTTCATGGACCAATTTTAAGTTTGAATTCAAAAAAATTATCAATTTCACCAATTAGTCCTTTTAGACCAAGAAGATGGAAAGGAAAGATCGTTAGTGATAGATCGAAAATAGAAATAAGAAATTTAAATCCAAAAAAAAGACCAATTAGTGCAGTTGCTGATAACATTGAGGTGAGAAATGCAAAAAATATTATTGTAAAGACAAATCAAAAGATTAAGTTTAATCTTTTGTATGACCAAAATAGAAGTCTTCAAAAGAAAATTAAAATTGAACAATTAAGAAGAGAAACATCTTAGTGGTGCCCCCGCACGGATTCGAACCGCGGACCTATTGATTACAAATCAATTGCTCTACCAGCTGAGCTACAAGGGCATGCGCAATAATTATTTTGTATTTAAAAATTAATCAACTCTTTTTTTTTAAAAAACTAAGATGATGAAATACTATTGCGGCACTATTTGATATATTAAGACTTTCAACATTTTCGTTTATGTCAATTTTAACTAAAAAATCAGCATATTTAGAGGTATGTTTATGCATACCAGAGCCCTCTGACCCAAATAATAAAATGTTATTTCCTTCCCATTTTATATCAGTAAAATTCTTTTTACCATTGCCATCAAATCCATAAACCCAAAAGCTTTTGTCTTTCAAATTTTTTAAAGTTGAATTGATATTTGATACTTCAAAAATATTTATATACTCAATTGCTCCACTTGAGGCTTTATACATTAGTTTACTTTCACTTGGAAAATTTCTCTCTTTAATAATTATTCCATCAATATTGAAAGATGCAGCACTTCTAATTAGTGCACCAATATTTCTTGGGTCGGTAACACCGTCTAAACAAACCAAGGTAGAGTTATTTTTTTCTCTAATGAAATCTTTTAAAATTGGTTTTTCAAGATGCTCTATTTCAGCTACGTAACCCTGATGTAATAAATTTTCCTTGGTGCTATATTTGTCTAATTCCTTTTTCGTTTTGTAGTAAACCTTTACGTCATCCAATAAATTTTTATTTGGACTTTTTCTGTGAATATTTTTTTTACTTTCTTCAGTTAAAAAAACCTTTAAAACTTTTCTTTTGGGGTTTTTAAGAGCCTCTAAGACTGCATGTCGCCCGATGATAAAAAATGACGATTTATTCATAAAATTCACATAGTTTTACACGTTTTTTTGAATATTTTATCACTAAATCACGTGTTGCAATTGCATAAATAAAATATATAAAACGCTTGTTGTTTGAAGCTTTATTGAACAAGGGGACACTTCCCCTAAGGGAGGGGTTCCAGAGCGGTCAAATGGGGCGGGCTGTAAACCCGTTGACTTCGGTCTTCGAAAGTTCGAATCTTTCCCCCTCCACCATTCAATAAATTTTAAATAATACTGGAGTGATACTCTTGGGGTTGTGCGGGTGTAGTTCAATGGTAGAACGCTAGCCTTCCAAGCTGGATGTAAGGGTTCGATTCCCTTTACCCGCTCCAAGAAATAAAATTATAAAAAAAGAAATGTGAGGAATATAAGTAATGTCGAAAGAAAAATTTGTTAGGAATAAACCGCATTGTAACATTGGAACAATCGGACATGTTGACCATGGTAAAACAACTTTAACCGCTGCTATCACTAAGGTTTTATCTGAAACAGGTGGAGCGAAAGCTGTAGCATACGATCAAATTGATAAAGCCCCTGAAGAAAAAGAAAGAGGGATTACTATATCTACTGCGCATGTTGAATATGAAACAGAAAAAAGACACTACGCGCATGTCGACTGTCCCGGTCACGCCGATTACGTTAAAAATATGATTACTGGCGCTGCTCAAATGGATGGAGCCATATTGGTAGTTAATGCTGCAGACGGGCCAATGCCACAAACAAGAGAGCATATTCTTTTGGCTAGACAAGTTGGAGTACCAGCAATCTGTGTTTATTTAAATAAAGTTGACCAAGTTGATGATAAAGAGATGATTGATTTAGTTGAAGAGGAAATAAAAGAATTATTAACATCTTATAAATTTCCAGGTGACAAAACACCTATCGCAAAGGGTTCTGCATTAGCTGCGGTTGAAGGAAGAGATGATGAAATCGGAAAGAATTCAATTTTAGAATTAATGAAAAATGTCGATGAGTTCATTCCACAGCCAGACAGACCAAAAGATAAAGACTTTTTAATGCCAGTTGAAGATGTATTTTCAATTTCTGGAAGAGGTACTGTTGCAACTGGTAGAGTAGAGTCAGGTGTTCTTAAAACTGGAGACGAGTTAGAGATAGTCGGTATCAGAGAAACTAAAAAATCAGTTTGTACAGGAGTTGAAATGTTTAGAAAACTTTTAGACTCTGGTGAAGCAGGTGATAATGTTGGTGTATTGTTAAGAGGTGTTGAAAGAACAGATATCGAAAGAGGACAAGTTCTTTGTAAACCTGGATCAGTAACACCACATACTAAATTTGAGGCTCAAGCTTACGTACTTAAGAAAGAAGAGGGTGGAAGACACACTCCTTTCTTTACAAAGTATAGACCGCAGTTTTATTTTAGAACAACAGACGTAACTGGAGAAGTAGAATTGCCATCTGGAACTGAAATGGTTATGCCAGGTGATGATGCTAAATTTACAGTGAAACTAATCACACCAATCGCGATGTCAGAAAAATTAAATTTTGCAATTCGTGAAGGTGGAAGAACTGTTGGAGCTGGAGTAGTAACTAAAATTATAGAGTAAACTCTATATAGGAGTGTAGCTCAATTGGTAGAGCGCCGGTCTCCAAAACCGGAGGCTGAGGGTTCGAGTCCCTCCGCTCCTGCCAATTAAACTGAAAAAAAAATTATGAAAAACCCAATTAAATTTATTCAGGAAGTAAAACAAGAAGCATTTAAAGTAACTTGGCCTACTTGGAAAGAAACTCTGCAAGGTGCGTTGATGGTTTTTGCAATGGCAGTTGTAATGTCATTGTTTTTTTTGCTTTTGGATCAAGTTTTAAAGTTTTTTTTAGAAATACTTCTTAAGGTAAGCATTTAATGAAAAATTGGTACATAGTTCAATCACACTCAAGTTTTGAAAATAAAGTAGCTGGTCTTATTAAAGAAGAGGCTAACAAGGCAAAAATCTCCGACAAATTCGAGGAAATAATTGTTCCAACTCATGAAGTTACTGAGGTTAAAAGAGGTAAAAGAATACAAAGAAAAAAGAAATATTTTCCTGGTTACGTATTAATAAAGAGTGAAATGGATAATAATATTTATCATATGATTAAAGGCATAAAGAAGGTCAGCGGTTTTTTAGGCACAAAAGGTATGCCAGTTCCAGTATCAGATAAAGAAATTGAGAAAATTCTAGGCCAAATAAAAGATGGTGTAGCTCAGCCAAAATCTGGTATAGAATACAGCGTTGGTGAAAAGGTTCAGGTTATTGATGGACCTTTTGCTTCATTTAATGGAATGGTTGAAGAGATAGATGAAGATAAATCTAGACTTAAAGTTTCAGTTTCCATCTTTGGAAGACCAACACCTGTTGAGTTAGAATATAACCAAGTGGAGAAAGCAAGTTAATGGCTGCAAAAAAAGAAATAAGTGGATTTATAAAATTACAGATTAAAGGTGGTCAAGCTAATCCTGCTCCACCAGTTGGTCCTGCATTAGGTCAACGTGGTGTGAACATAATGGAATTTTGTAAAGCATTTAATGATAAAACGAAATCATTAGCTGGAAAACCAGTTCCTGTTGAAATTACTGTTTATAAAGATAAAAAATTTGATTTTAAGATAAAATCTCCACCAGCATCATTTTATATTAGAGAAGCAGCGAAATTAAAAAGTGGTTCAAAAGAGCCTGGTAGAAATATTGTTGCTTCAATTACGAAAAAACAAGCTGAAGAAATTGCAAAACAAAAAATGAAAGATTTAAATGCGATTGATTTGGATCAAGCTGTGAAAATAATTGCTGGGTCGGCGAGATCTATGGGAATAGAGGTAAAAGAGTAATGCCATCAAAAAGATTTAAAAAATTACCAGAAAAAACAAACACTTTACCTGCTGAAAGTATAGATAAAGTTTTAGCTTCTGTAAAAAAGAATTGCACAACAAAATTTGATGAGTCAATTGATTTGAATTTTCAAATAAATAACAAACAAAAAAAGAATGAGATAAATATAAGGACAGTTGTAAATTTACCGGGAGGAACAGGAAAAAATGTCAAAGTTGCAGTTGTTTGTGAAGATTCTAAATCTATAGAAGCAAAATCAGCAGGTGCTGATATAGTGGGTGGAGATGATTTTATAGATAAAATAAAAGCTGGTGAAATTAATTTTGAAAAGTTGATTTGTACTCCTACTATGATGATAAAACTTTCTAAATTAGGTAAAGTCCTTGGACCAAAAGGGTTAATGCCCAATCCAAAATTGGGTTCAGTTACAGAAAATTTAAAAGATGCAATCACTAGTGCAAAGTCGGGACAAGTGGAAATAAGAAATGACAAAGATGGAAATATTGGTGTAAGTATTGGAAAAAAATCATTCGATGACAAAAAATTAGTAAAAAACTATGAAGCAATTTTAGAGTCTTTAGAAAAAGAAAAATCTAATAATACTTTAAAAGGTGATTTGATAAAATCTGCTTTTATAACATCTACTATGGGTGTTTCGTATAAACTAAAATTAGGAAAAAATTTATAATTATGATGAGCAAGGAGCAAAAACAAAATTATATTACTGAAATGACTAATCAGTTTGAGAATAGTAAAGCAATTATGGTTACTCATTATCAAGGTTTAACTATGACACAACTTGATGAATTAAGATCTAAAATGAGAGAGCACGGCATAGTATTTAAAATCACTAAAAACAGAATTACAAAATTAGCTTTAGAAAAAACTAAATGCAAAGAATTATCAAATTTATTTACTGGTCCTACGGCGGTAGCTTTTGGAGAAGACGCTATAATGTCAGCTAGAATTTTGTCAAAATTTGCAAAAGATAATGAGAATCTAAAATTACTTGGTGGAATAATGGATAACGAAATTTTGGATCAAGCAGGAGTTCAAAATGTGGCAAATCTACCAACATTAGATGAAGCAAGAGCAAATATCGTGGGAATTTTGAATGCATCTGCTTCAAAATTAGTGAGTATTTTACTTGCACGATCGGAAAAAATGGGTAGTTTACCCACAGAAAATTCTGAAACACAACCTAAAGAGTAGATTATATGCCTGACCTTAATAAAATTATAGAAGATTTATCTAGTTTGACTGTTGCTGAAGCAGCAGATCTTTCTAAACAATTAGAAGAAAAATGGGGGGTGACTCCTATGGCAGCAGCAGCCCCAGCAGCGGGTGGAGCAGCCGCAGCAGCAGAAGATAAAGATGACTTTACTATCATGCTAGTTTCCGCTGGGGACAAAAAAATTAACGTTATAAAAGAAGTAAGAGCAGCGACATCATTAGGTCTAAAAGAAGCTAAAGATTTAGTTGAAGGTGCCCCTAAAGAAGTAAAAACAGGTGTGCCAAAAAAAGAGGCTGAAGAAATTAAAGCCAAGTTAGAAGCTGCTGGCGCTAAAGTAGAACTTAAGTAAATTAATAGGAAATTTTTTGGTGCTGATTATTAGTAATCAGTATTGATACATAAATGCAAATATCTTTTACTGAAAAGAAAAACATTCGAAAAAGTTTTGGTAAACTTAAAGAAAGTTTATCTATTCCAAACTTAATTGAAGTGCAAAAAAATTCTTATAAAGAGCTTACTGATTTTAATTCAAACCAAAGTGAAATATCAAAGGGTTTTGATAGAGTCTTTAAAAGTATTTTTCCTATTGAAGATATAAACGATAAAGCAACATTAGAATATGTTTCATATAAATTAGATAAACCAAAATTTGACGTTGAAGAGTGTATTGCTCGTGGCTTAACTTACTCCTCAGCTCTTAAGTGCACTCTTAGACTAGTTGTGTATGAGATAGATCAGGAAAATAATACTAAAGATATTTTATCTGCAAAAGAGCAAGAAGTTTATATGGGTGAAGTTCCCATGATGACAAATAGTGGAACATTTATAACAAACGGAGTTCAAAGAGTAGTAGTAAATCAGATGCATAGAAGCCCTGGTGTTTTTTTTGATCATGACAAAGGAAAAACACACGCTAGTGGAAAACTTCTTTTTAATTGTAGAGTCATACCAAATAGAGGATCATGGTTAGATTTTGAGTATGATGTAAAAGATTTACTATATTTCAAAATTGATAGAAAAAAGAAAATATTAACATCAACATTACTATTAGCTTTAGGATTTTCTAAATCAGATATTGTAAATGAATTTTATGATTCTGAACAATATACCTATGACTCTAAAAGTCAAAGATGGAAAACAAAGTTTAATCCTGAAAATTATAAAGCAAAAAATTTTTCTGAAGAAGTTATTGATGCAAAATCTGGTAAAACTATCATTAAGCTTGGAGATAAAATAAATTATTTGAATGCAAAAAAACTATCTAATGATGGTTTAAAAGATATTTTAGTGTCACGAGAGTCATTATTTGGTAAATTTTTACATAATGACTTAAAAGTAAGTGACGAGGAAGGTGGTATATTTAAAATTGGTACAGAGTTAAATGATACAATCATTCAACAAATTCTTGATGCAAATATTACCACTATAAATGTCTCCGTTACAAATTCTATAAATAAGGGTCCCTACTTACTTCTTACAATACTCAATGACAAAAATAATACTAAGGATGAGGCTATAACAGAAATTTATAAGATGTTAAGACCTGGTGAACCACCAACTATAGAAATTGCTACTCAAATTTTTAATAATTTATTTTTCAGTTCAGATAGATATGACTTATCTGATGTTGGTAGAGTTAAAATGAATTCAAGATTAAATCTTGAGTGCTCAGATAAAATTACAATTTTAAGAAATGATGATATTATTGCAATAATTCATAAGATGCTTGATTTAAGAGATGGTAAAGATGAGGTGGATGACATCGATCATTTAGGCAATAGGAGAGTTAGATCGGTAGGAGAGTTAGTTGAAAATCAAGCACGTATTGGTGTTTACAGAATGGAAAGAGCTATTAAAGAAAAAATGACTACTTTAGATGTAGAGTCAGCAATGCCCCAGGATCTAATTAATGCTAAACCTTTGACTGTTTCACTAAAAGATTTTTTTGCTAGTTCTCAGTTATCTCAGTTCATGGATCAAACTAATCCATTGTCCGAAATAACACACAAAAGAAGAGTTTCTGCACTAGGTCCAGGAGGGTTAACAAGGGAACGGGCTGGATTTGAAGTCAGAGATGTCCACCCAACACATTATGGAAGAATTTGTCCAATCGAAACTCCAGAAGGACCAAATATTGGTCTAATAAATAGTTTATCAACCTATGCTAAGATAAATAAATATGGTTTCATTGAAAGTCCATACAAAAGAGTAAAAGATGGTGTTGTGCAAGATAAAGTTGAATATTTATCTGCAATGGAAGAAACAAAATTTACCATCGCACAGGCTAATACCAAAATTGATAAAAAAGGAAAAATTATTGAAGAATTAGTATCTTGTAGGCAGAATTTAAATTTTCTTTTATCTAAACCGGAAACTATCGATTATATAGACGTATCACCAAAACAATTAGTTTCAGTAGCTGCATCCTTAATTCCTTTTTTAGAAAATGATGATGCTAACAGAGCATTAATGGGATCAAATATGATGAGACAAGCTGTGCCTCTTCTAAAACCTGAAGCACCATTAGTGGGTACAGGAATTGAAAGTGATGTAGCCTTAGATTCAGGTGTAACTATTGTAGCTAAGAGGGATGGTATAGTTGATAAAATTGATGGTAAAAGAATTGTTATAAAGGTAACAGAGGAAACTGACTTTTCAAAGTCTGGTGTAGATATCTACAACCTCCAAAAATTTAAAAGATCAAATCAAAATACTTGTATCAACCAGAGACCTCTTGTTAGAGTTGGAGATAAAGTTAAGTCTGGAGATATTATTGCAGATGGACCTTCAACAAAAATAGGTGAGTTAGCTCTAGGTAAGAATGTAACAGTCGCTTTTATGCCATGGCAAGGATATAATTTTGAAGACTCTATCCTGATATCTGAAAGGTGTGTAACTGACGATGTATTCACATCAGTACATATAGTTGAGTACGAGATTATGGCCAGAGACACAAAACTTGGAGAGGAAGAAATAACAAGGGATATTCCTAATGTAAATGAGGAGTCACTTAAAAATTTAGATGAGTCTGGAGTGGTTTATATTGGTGCAGAAGTAAATGCTGGTGATATATTAGTTGGTAAAGTTACTCCTAAAGGTGACTCTGCATCAGGACCTGAGGAAAAATTATTAAGATCTATCTTTGGAGAAAAAGCTATAGATGTCACTGATACATCTTTAAGAATGTCCAGGGGAAGTAGTGGAACAGTTGTTGATGTTCGAGTTTTTAATAGACATGGAATTGAAAAAGATGAAAGATCAATAACAATTGAAAGAGCTGAAATAGAGGAAGTTCAACAAGATAAGATAGTTGAGGAAGAAATTTTAGAAAGAAGTATAAAACAAAGAGCATCACAAATTTTAGAGGGTTCATCATTAAACAAGAAAGTTAAAGATTTAGAATCAGGGGTAAAACTAACTTTTGATAATATTAATGAACTAAATATCAACGATGTGTTTAAAATATCCACTGGAGATACAAAAGATGAAAACGCCCTAACACAACTTAAAGACCAGTATAATAAAGCCAAACAAGATATTACCGAAAGATTTGAGGATAAAGTTTTGAAAATAAGAAGTGGTGATGATTTATTACCAAGTGTTATGAAAATGGTAAAGGTATTTGTAGCGATTAAAAGAAGATTAAGGCCAGGTGATAAAATGTCAGGTAGACATGGAAATAAGGGCGTAGTTAGTAAAATTGTTCCAGTTGAGGATATGCCTTACAGAGAAGATGGAAGACCTGTCGATATTGTTTTAAATCCATTGGGAGTTCCAAGCAGGATGAATGTTGGTCAAATCTTAGAAACTCACCTAGGTTGGGCATGTAAAGAATTTGGTCAAGAGGTCAGCAGACTTGTAAATGAAAACAATAAGAAAATTGAAAAAACAGAGAAAATATCGAGTTTTTTAAAATCTGTTTATGGGGAAGAAATATTTAATGAAAAAGTAGATAAACTTAATAAAATTGAGTTCAAAGACTTATGTGAAAATTTACAAAATGGTATAGCTATTTCAACTCCAGTTTTTGATGGAGCTAAAGAAAAAAATGTTACTGAAATGCTTGAATTAGCTAAGTTACCTAAATCTGGTCAGACTTATTTATGGGATGGAAGAACTGGTGAAAAATTTGATAGACCGGTTACAGTTGGTATTATTTATATGTTAAAACTTCACCATTTAGTGGAAGATAAAATTCATGCTAGATCCACAGGACCTTATAGTTTAGTTACTCAACAACCATTAGGTGGAAAAGCTCAACTTGGTGGACAAAGGTTTGGTGAGATGGAAGTATGGGCGCTGGAAGCATATGGAGCTTCATATACGTTGCAAGAGATTTTGACTGTAAAATCAGATGATGTAGCTGGAAGAGTCAAAGTATACGAAACCATAGTTAAAGGTGAGGAAAACTTTGAGTCTGGTATCCCAGAGTCATTTAATGTGCTTGTTAAAGAGATAAAATCACTAGCACTCAACGTTGAATTAAATTAATTATGAAAAAAGAACTTACAGATTTATTTAAAAATTCAGAAATTTCAGAAGCTCAAAATTTTAATAGTATAAAGATATCACTCGCGAGTCCTGAAAAAATAAAATCTTGGACATACGGAGAAATTAAAAAGCCAGAAACAATTAATTATAGAACTTTTAGACCAGAAAAAGATGGTCTTTTTTGTGCAAGAATATTTGGTCCAATCAAAGATTATGAATGTTTGTGTGGAAAATATAAGAGAATGAAGTTCAGGGGCATAATTTGTGAAAAATGTGGAGTTGAGGTTACCAAATCAAATGTGAGAAGAGAAAGAATGGGCCATATAAACTTAGCAACTCCTGTAGCACATATATGGTTTTTGAAATCTTTACCGAGTAGAATTGCTTTAGCAGTAGACATGAAGCTCAAAGAAATAGAAAGAGTTTTATATTTTGAAAACTTTATAGTTGTTGAGCCAGGTTTGACAGGTTTACAAAAAAATCAACTTTTAAATGAGGAAGAACTGGCAAAATATCAAGATGAATATGGCGAGGAAGCATTCACAGCAGGAATAGGAGCAGAAGCTGTTCTTGAGATGCTCAAAAATTTAGATTTAGAAAACGAGAGAAAAAATTTATCAAACTACATCAAAGAGACAAAATCTAAGGTAAATGAGGAAAGAGCTATTAAAAGATTAAAATTAATAGAGTCATTTATAGAAACCGGGCAAAAGCCTGAGTGGATGATTATGACTGTTGTTCCGGTTATACCTCCAGAATTAAGACCGCTTGTACCCTTAGATGGAGGAAGGTTTGCTACTTCGGACTTAAACGATCTTTATCGAAGAGTTATCAATAGAAACAATAGATTAAAAAGACTTATGGATCTAAAAGCTCCAGATATTATTGTACGAAATGAAAAACGTATGCTTCAAGAGTCAGTTGATGCTTTGTTTGACAATGGCAGACGTGGAAGAGTAATCACAGGTACCGGCAAAAGACCTCTTAAATCTCTTGCTGAAATGCTTAAGGGTAAACAAGGAAGATTTAGACAAAATCTTCTTGGTAAAAGAGTTGATTATTCTGGTCGATCAGTGATTGTTGTTGGACCTGATTTAAAATTACATGAATGTGGTTTACCAAAAAAAATGGCTTTGGAGTTATTTAAACCATTTTTGTACGCTAGATTAAATAAACTTGGTTTAGCTTCAACTATTAAACAAGCTAAAAAATTAGTCGAAAAAGAAACAAATGCTGTATGGGATGCTCTTGAATTAATTGTTAGAGAACATCCAGTTCTTCTGAATAGAGCACCTACACTTCATAGGTTAGGTGTTCAAGCATTTGAACCAAAATTAATCGAAGGGGATGCTATTGAATTGCATCCGCTTACTTGTGCAGCTTTTAATGCCGACTTTGATGGTGATCAAATGGCTGTTCATGTTCCATTAAGTCTAGAAGCTCAATTAGAGGCAAGAATACTAATGCTTTCAACAAATAATATTCTATCACCATCTAATGGTAAACCAATTATTGTTCCAAGTCAGGATATGATTTTAGGTATTTATTATTTATCTCAAGAGCCAATAAGTGATAAACCAAAAGGATACTTTCTAGATGCAGATCAAATTGAGTTTGCCTTATCATCTGGACAAATCAAAGTTCATAGTACTATTATATCGCGTTTTGAGACAAAAGATGAAAAGGGAAATCAGAAATTTGAAAAATATACTTCTACAGCAGGTAGATTTTTATTAGCAAATTTACTCCCAAAAAATTCAAATATTAAATTTTCATTAATAGATAGATTGTTACCTAAAAAAACTGTTTCAGAAATAATCGACATTGTCTTCAGATTTTGTGGACAAAAAACAACAGTTATTTTCTGTGATAAATTAAAAGATCTAGGTTTTAAACACGCGTTTAAAGCAGGAATATCTTTCGGTAAGGACGATTTAGTAATACCAAAGAATAAAACTCAGCTAATAGACGATACTAAGAAATTAATTGCAGATTATGAAACTCAATATGCTGAAGGGTTAATTACCAGAGGGGAAAAATATAATAAAGTTGTAGATGCTTGGTCTAAATGCACTGATAAGGTCGCTGGAGAAATGATGAAGGGTATTTCGGCTACTGAGAAAACTTCTGAAGGGCTAAAAATTAATTCAGTTTTTATGATGGCCGACAGTGGAGCACGAGGATCAGCTGCACAAATGAAGCAATTAGCTGGGATGAGGGGCTTAATAGCTAAGCCTTCGGGAGAGATCATTGAAAGTCCAATTACCTCAAATTTTAAAGAGGGATTAACAGCTCTTGAATATTTTAATTCTACACATGGAGCTAGAAAAGGTTTAGCTGATACCGCTCTTAAAACCGCAAGCTCAGGTTATCTTACTAGAAGACTTTGCGATGTAGCACAAGATTTGACTATAACTAAAAAAGAATGTGATTGCAAAAATCCTGGGTTTATTGAACTTACTGAAATTTTAGAGGGTGGAAATGTTGTAGTCAGCTTATCGGAGAGAGCACTAGGAAGAATAACCTTTGACGATGTTAAGCATCCAATAACTGGAGAAGTTGTAATTAAAAAAACAACCATGATAGACGAAACTGGGTGTGATAAGATTGATGCGGCTGGAATAAAGTCAGTTAAAGTTTATTCTGTAATGACCTGTGGATCAAAAGAAGGTGTTTGTGCAATTTCATACGGTAGAGATTTATCAAGAGGAAAAATGGTTCATGTTGGTGAAGCTATTGGAATGATATCTGCCCAATCTATTGGTGAACCAGGTACTCAATTAACAATGAGAACCTTCCATGTTGGTGGAACTGCATCCGTAAAACAAGATTCTCAAATAATAACAAAGAACGATGGTACTTTAAAAATCATAAATTCAAATATATTAGAGGATTCAAAAAAGAATTTGATTGTGATGGGAAGAAATACCCAATTATCAATTGAAGATGATAATGGAATTCAGGTCGCGATATATAAAGTTGCTTATGGTTCAAAGCTGTTTTTTAAAAACGGTGAAAAAGTAAAAGCAAACACAAAAATTTGTGAATGGGACCCTTATACTACACCAGTGATAGCAGAAAAAAGTGGAATAACTAGCTATGTTGATTTAATTGATGGGGTAACAATTCAAGAAACAACAGATGATGCTACGGGTATTTCATCAAAGTCAGTTGTCGATTGGAGATCACAGTCTAAAAGCTCTGATTTAAAACCAAGAATTACGTTGAGAGATGAAAAGGGTAATGTAATCAAAAAAGCTGATGATAACGAGGCTAGATATTATTTAGTTCCAGACTCAATTCTGTCAGTAAAGGATGGTCAAAAAGTTTCTGCAGGAGATGTAATTGCAAGACTTCCAAAAGAAACGACTAAAACAAAAGATATAACTGGTGGTTTACCAAGAGTTGCAGAATTGTTTGAAGCTAGAAAAGCAAAAGATAGTGCAATTATTGCCGAGAATGATGGTCAAGTTGTTTTTGGAAAAGAGGTTAGAGGAAAACAAAGAGTATCAATAGTTCCTGAGGATGGATCAGAGCCTTCAAATTACTTAATTCCAAAAGGTAAACATATCAATTTTAATCAAGGTGAAAAAATTAAAAAAGGAGAATATTTACTAGATGGTCAACCTTTACCACATGATATTTTAAGAATTATGGGAATAAAAGATTTAACAGAATATTTTGTTAACCAAGTACAAGAAGTTTATAGACTTCAAGGTGTGATAATTAACGATAAACATATTGAAACTATTTTAAGGCAGATGCTTAAAAAAGTTGAAGTCAAAAGCACTGGGGACTCAACATATTTACCAGGTGAGATAATTGATAGAATTAAGTTTGATATAGTTAATGAAAAACTTAAAGCAGAGGGTAAAAAACCTGCTGTAGCTGAGAGAGTATTGATGGGTATCACAAAAGCTTCTCTACAGACTGAGTCATTTATTTCTGCAGCATCTTTTCAGGAAACAACTAGAGTTCTTACTGATGCAGCAATAAAAGGTAAAGTAGATCCATTGAATGGTTTAAAAGAAAACGTTATTGTTGGAAGATTAGTTCCTGCTGGAACCGGTAATATAAAGAATAAATGGAACAAAAAAGCCATTGAAGATGACAATAAATTTTTATCTGAACAAGAGAAAATTGAACCCTCAGAAAGTCAATCAAATCAATAAAAAAAACTTATCTGATTAATAGTTTTAGTTTGACAAAGTCTAATTAATTAGTATTTTGGCGATATTTTTGGTTGGAATGTAACACCATTTTAAGTGTTAAACGCTGCCATGAATAACCTGTCAGTTATTTCACTCAAAAATATACTAATTTAAAATTTTTATAATTATGCCGACTATTAATCAGTTGTTAAAAAAAAAGAGAGTTAAACAAATTACGCGTAACAAAGTACCTGCTTTAGAAAAGCAACCTTTGAAGAGAGGTGTTTGCGTAAAAGTTTATACAACAACTCCAAAAAAACCTAACTCAGCTTTAAGAAAAGTTGCAAGAGTGAGATTATCAAATGGTTTTGAAGTAACTGCATACATTCCCGGAGAAGGCCATAATCTTCAAGAACACTCAGTCGTTATGATTAGAGGAGGCAGAGTTAAAGATCTTCCTGGAGTAAGATACCACATATTAAGGGGCAATCTAGATACGCAAGGCGTTGCTAATAGAAAAAAAAGAAGATCGTTATATGGGACTAAAAAAGGTAAATAAAAATGTCTAGAAAAAAAACTCAACCTAAAAAAAATATTGTTCCTGATCCGAAATTCAATTCTACTATTATTCCTAAACTAATAAATAACATCATGTATGATGGTAAAAGAGGTATTGCAGCCAAGATAGTTTATGATGCGATAGAAAAAATTAAGACAAAATCTAAAGAAGAACCAATTAACATTTTTAATGAAGCAATAAATAATATTAAACCCACTGTAGAAGTTAGGTCAAGGAGAGTAGGTGGTGCAACATATCAAGTACCAGTAGAGGTGAAAAGCAAGAGAGCTCAAGCTCTAGCAATAAGATGGTTAGTTGACTCAGCAAGAAAAAGAAAAGACAAACATATGTCTGATAAAATTTTTAATGAACTTTATGATGCATATGAAAAGAAAGGTGCAGCTGTTAAAAAAAGAGAGGATGTACATAAAATGGCAGAGTCTAATAAAGCATTTGCACATTTTAGGTGGTAAAAATCATGGCTAGAACGCACTCATTAGATAAATATAGAAATATTGGTATCATGGCACACATTGATGCTGGAAAAACCACTACAACAGAAAGAGTTCTATACTATACAGGTAAAAGTCATAAAATTGGAGAAGTTCATGATGGTGCAGCTACAATGGATTGGATGGAGCAAGAGCAGGAAAGAGGCATAACCATTACCTCTGCAGCTACAACATGTTTTTGGCAAGATCATAGAATAAATATTATCGATACTCCAGGTCACGTAGACTTTACTATTGAAGTTGAAAGATCTCTTAAAGTTTTAGATGGAGCAGTTGCAGTATTTGATGGAGTTGCAGGTGTCGAACCTCAATCTGAAACTGTTTGGAGACAAGCAGACAAATATAAAGTCCCAAGAATCTGTTTTGTAAATAAACTTGATAGGACTGGTGCTGATTTTTTTAGATGTGTGGATATGATTCGAGATAGGTTAGGTGCAAAACCCCTTGTTGTTCAAGTTCCAATAGGTATTGAGGCATCTCTAACAGGAATTGTTGATTTAGTAAAAATGAAAGCACAAGTTTGGAAGAATGAAGCTCTAGGTGCAGAATGGGAATATAAAGATATTCCTGATGACTTAAAGGAAATCTCTCAAAAATATAGAACAGAACTAGTCGAAATGGCTGTTGAACAAGATGAAAAATTAATGGAAGCTTACTTAAATGGAGATGAAATTAAAGAAGAAGATTTAATAAAATGTATTCGAAAAGGAACATTAAATTTTGATTTTGTACCAGTTTTAACTGGTTCTGCTTTCAAAAATAAAGGTGTTCAACCTTTACTTGATGCTGTTGTAAATTATTTACCAAGTCCTGTAGATATTAGCTCTATAAAAGGAACTAAATTAGGCAGTGAAGATGAAATTGAGATGAAATTTGATGATAACGTTCCTTTTTCTGCCTTAGCTTTTAAAGTAGCTAATGACCCATTCGTTGGTTCTTTAACTTTCATAAGGGTCTATTCTGGAACAATTAAAACGGGAACAGCTGTGTACAATTCATCTAAAGAAAAAGAAGAGAGAGTTGGAAGGATGCTTTTAATGCATGCTAATTCGAGAGAAGATATCAAAGAAGCTAATGCAGGAGATATTGTGGCTTTAGCAGGTTTAAAAAATACAATAACTGGTCATACATTATGTGATAAGGATAATGCAGTTCTTTTAGAACCTATGGAATTTCCTGACCCCGTAATTGAAATAGCAGTTGAACCAAAGACAAAAGCTGATCAAGAAAAAATGGGAGAAGCCCTTGGAAGATTAGCAAAGGAAGATCCATCGTTTAGAGTCACTTCGGATGAAGAGTCTGGTCAAACAATTATCAAAGGAATGGGTGAACTACATTTAGATATTATTGTAGACAGAATGAAGAGAGAATTTAAAGTTGAAGCAAATGTTGGTGCTCCTCAAGTTGCTTACAGAGAGACAGTAGAAAATTCTTCAGAGGTTGAATATACACATAAAAAACAAAGTGGAGGAGCTGGTCAATTTGCAAAAGTTAAATTATTAGTGGAGCCACAAGAGGCAGGTAAAGGTAGAGAGGTTGAAAGTAAGATTAAAGGTGGTGCGATTCCAAAAGAATTTATTCCTGGTGTTGAAAAGGGTATTGAGACAGTCTCTGATGGAGGAATTTTGGCTGGTTTCCCTCTAATTGATTATAAAGTAACTATTCTTGATGGGTTGCATCATGATGTAGACTCAAGTGTTTTAGCATTTGAACTTGCTAGCAGAGCATGTTTCAAAGAAGCATGCACTAAGGGTGGTCTTAAACTATTAGAACCAGTTATGAGGGTTGAGGTTGTCACTCCTGAAGACTACATGGGCGATGTAATTGGGGATTTGAATAGCAGAAGAGGTCAAATAAGCACTCAAGAGCAGAGAGGAAATGCAACAGTAATAACGGCTATGGTGCCTCTAGCAAACATGTATGGTTATATTAATAATTTGAGATCTATGTCTCAAGGAAGAGCTCAATACTCAATGTTCTTTGATCATTACTCTAAAGTACCACAAAATGTTCAAGACGAAGTAACTAAAAAGATTGCAGGCTAATATGGAAAAACAAAATATTAGAATTAAATTGAGAGCATATGATAACAAAATCTTAGATGCATCAACAGAAGAAATAGTAAACACAGTTAAAAGAACTGGAGCTACTATCAAGGGACCTATCCCTTTGCCTACAAGGATAGAACGATATACAGTTTTAAGATCACCACATATTGATAAGAAAAGTAGAGAACAATTTGAATCAAGAACACATAAAAGATTAATTGATATTATTGAGCCAACACCGCAAACAGTTGAAGCGTTAATGAAACTAGATTTAGCTTCAGGAGTTGATGTGGAGATAAAGATTTAATTATGAGTGAAATTGCATTAATTGGAAAAAAAATTGGTATGACTAGAGAATTTTATAAGTCAGGACAATTAGTGCCTGTCACTGTTTTAAAAATGGAGAAAGCAAGAGTTATTCAAGTCATAGAGGAAGAAAAAAGAGGCTATAAAGCAGTCCAGCTTGGGTATGGAAAAATTAAAAATTCAAAACTTACAAAAGCCATGAAAGGTTATTTCGCTAAAAAAAATACAGAGGCCAAAAAAAAACTTAAAGAATACAGAGTAAAAAATTTAGAAAACTACAAGGAAGGAAATGAATTTGGTCTTGAAATTTTTAAAGATGTAAAATTCGTAGATACAAAGTCAAGAACAATTGGTAAAGGATTTGCCGGTGTTATGAAAAGACATAATTTTGGAGGTCTTAGAGCGTCTCATGGTGTCTCAATTTCTCATAGATCTCATGGTTCAACTGGCCAAAGACAAGATCCAGGAAAAGTATTTAAAGGAAAAAAAATGGCTGGACACATGGGAGATAAATTAAGAACTATGCAGAATATTGAAATAATTAAGACTGATTTAGAAAATGAATTACTTTATTTAAAAGGATCTATTCCAGGCTCAAGAAACTCTGAAGTAATCGTAAAGGGATCTGTCAAAAATATCCAAAAAATGACAATTGAAGAAAAAATTAAAGTTGCTGAACAAGCAAAAAAAACCCCAGATAAAAAGAAAAAATAATGAAAATTGATAAATTAAATTTGGATGGAAAGAAAAGCTCAATGGAAGTTTTAGATAAAATTTTTTCAGCAAAAATAAATAACAAACTTGTTAGTGCTGTGTTGTATAAAACCAATGCTAATTATAAAGGAAGAAGAGCTAAAACAAAACAACAAAACGAAGTGTCTGGTCCAACATCTAAAATTTATGCGCAAAAAGGAACAGGGAACGCAAGACATGCTAGTAAAAAGGCACCTATATTTGTTGGTGGTGGAATAGCTCATGGCCCTAAAGGTCAATTAGCCTATAAAACAAGAAAGTTAAATAAAAGTGAAAAGAAAAATAGTGTTGCATCTTTAATAAGTGAAAAAAATAAAAATAATAATCTGCTAGTGTTTAGTGATTTTGTTAAAGAAATAAAGAAAACCAAGGAAATTTTTCAAATTATTAAAAAATTTGATCTTACTAACTCTTTAATCATATTAGACAAATCTTCAAAAGATAAAATTGAAAGATCAATTAGAAATATACCAACTTTAAAAGTTACAGATGTAAATCACTTTAGTGCATTTGACATAGTAAAATTTAAGAAAATAGTTTTTACAGAAACCTCTGTGAAGGAATTAGAAAAGAGGTATTCATAATGAATAAATTACACTTATACGATAAGATCATATCGCCAATAGTGACTGAGAAGTCCACTAATTTGTCTGAGCAGAATAAAATTGTATTTAAGGTTCCGTCAAATGCGAACAAAGATAATTTAAAAAGTAATATAGAAAAAATTTTTAAAGTAACGGTAACAAAAATTAACATTATTAATAAACAAAATAGAACTAAGTTAACAAGAGGAAAAAAAATAAAAGTTTCAGGTTATAAAAAAGCAATTATAACTTTAAAAAAGGGTCAAAGCATTGATTTGACAACAGGAATATAATATGGCTTTAAAAACATTTAAACCTTATACAAAATCAACTCGAGGAACAATATTAGTTGATAGAACTGGGCTTTGGAAAGGTAAACCTTTTAAGTCTTTAGTATCACCAAAAAAATCTATGAAAGGTAGAAATAACAATGGTCATATAACTTCTATCAATAGAGCAGGTGGACATAAAAAAATGTATAGACATATTGATTTTTATAGAAAAAAATTTGACATGGTTGCTGTTGTTGAAAGAATAGAGTACGACCCAAATAGATCATGTTATATAATGCTGGTCAAATTTGAGGATAACACGCATGCATATTATTTAGCTCCACAGAAAATAAAAGTTGGAGATAAGATTGAAAATGGATCAAAAAAAGAAATAAAAATCGGAAATTGCATGCCATTACAGGATATTCCAGTTGGAATAAATATTCATAATGTTGAAATTCAACCAGGCGGTGGAGGTAAGATAGCTAGGTCAGCAGGTACATCCGTAACGATCAGTGGGTTAGACGGAAATTATAGTCTTATAAAACTCGCTTCTGGTGAGGTGAGAAAAATTGATTCTAGATCTTTAGCTACTATTGGTGTTTTAAGTAATCCGGATCAAAAGAATATTAAAATTGGGAAAGCTGGAAGATCAAGATGGCTTGGAAGAAGACCCCATACTAGAGGAGTAGTGAAGAATCCAGTAGATCATCCTCATGGAGGGGGTGAAGGAAAATCAGCAGGGGGAAGACACCCAGTCTCTCCAACTGGTCAATCTGCTAAAGGTCTAAAAACAAGAGATAACAAGAGAACAGATAAGTTTATTTTAAGAAGAAGAAACAAGAGAAAGGATACAAAGTAATGGCTAGGGCTGTATGGAAAGGACCTTTTGTTGAAGAAAGTTTAATGAAAAAAGTTGATAAATATAAAACTGATCCAAAAAAAATACCTGTAAAAACATGGTCTAGAAAGTCTACTATTATTCCTGATTTTGTAGGAGTAAGTTTTTTAATTTATAATGGAAAAAAATTTATACCTATAACTGTTTCTGAGGATATGGTTGGGCATAAATTGGGTGAGTTTGCCCCTACTAGAACATTTTTCGGGCATACTCCAGCTGACAAAAAAGCAAAACCTGCTGAGGCAGAAACTAAAAAGTAACTTATTATGAGTAAAAAAAAGAAAATTGATAAAAATAAGACTAAAACAGTCAAATCTATCAATAATAATATTAGATCTAGTGTAAGAAAACTTAACCCAATTTTAAGAGGTATTGTTGGCAAAAAAGTAGATGTTGCTATTAGAGATTTACAATTTTCAGAAAAAAGAATTACCAAAGACATAAGAAAAACTATTAATTCAGCAGTCGCAAATGCAGAAAATAATTTTCAGTATGATATAGATAAGTTGATTGTCAAGGAAGCTTACTGTGGAAAAAAAATTATCATGAAAAGATTTAGACCTAGAGCTAAAGGTAGAGCGGCACCAATACTAAAACCTTATTCAAGTGTAACAATAATTTTATCAGAAATTAAGAAAATGGAGAGTCATGGGACAAAAAGTTAATCCTGTTGGTTTTAGGTTGGGAGTTAACAGAGGTTGGGACTCTGTTTGGTATGCTAAGAAAAAAGACTTTGGGAATTATTTAATTGAGGATTTTAAAATAAGAGAATATGTGAAAAAAAATGTTATTAATTCTGGTGTTTCAAAGGTAATGATCGAAAGAACAGCCAACAAATGTTATGTAACAATTTATACTTCAAGACCAGGTTTTGTAATTGGAAAAAAGGGAAGTGATATAGATAAAATTAAGAACAATTTATCAAAATTTACTTCCAATGAAGTTACATTAAACATTAAAGAGGTCAAAAAACCTGAGACAAATGCTTATTTGGTTGCAGAAAATATTGCTCAACAATTAGTAAAAAGAATTTCTTACAGAAGAGCAATGAAAAGATCTATGCAATCTTGTTTAAGACTAGGAGCAAAAGGAATAAAAGTTTCTATAAGTGGAAGATTGGGTGGAAATGAAATAGCAAGGACTGAGTGGCTCAGAGAAGGAAGTATACCATCTCATACATTGAGAGCTGATATAGATTATGCTGAAGCTGAAGCATTAACAACTTATGGAATTATAGGAATAAAAGTTTGGATTTATAAAGGAGAAGTTTTTGCGAAAGAATTTAGTCAGGAGACAAATAAAGTAACTCAAAGAAAATAAAGGAGTAAAATGTTGCAACCAGTCAGAACTAAATGGAGAAAAGCACATAAGGGTCGTATTCATGGAAATGCTTCGAGAGCAAATTTTATTAATTACGGTGCTTATGCATTAAAAGCATTATCACCAGATAGAGTTACTGGAAAACAAATTGAGGCAGCCAGGGTAGCTCTTACAAGACATATGAAAAGACAGGGAAGGGTTTGGACAAGAATTTTTCCAAACATTCCTGTGTCCAAGAAACCGATTGAGGTTCGGATGGGTAAAGGAAAAGGGTCACCTGAATTTTATGCATGCAGAGTTAAGCCAGGAAGAATACTATTTGAGGTAGACGGTGTATCAGAAGAAATAGCAAAAGAAGCTTTATACAAAGCTTCAGCTAAACTTCCAATAAAAACAAAAACTATAAAGAGATTTACATAATGAAAAAAAAAGAAATTAAAAAACTTACTAAGAGTGAAATTTTAAAAAATATTGATAAATCTAAAAAAGATTTATTTAACTTTAGATTTCAAAAGATAAACTCACAAGTTACGAATCCAGCGAAAATTGGTGAAACAAAAAAAACTATTGCAAGATTAAAAACAATTTTGAGGGAAAAACAAAATGCCTAAAAAAATTTTGACAGGTTTTGTAATTAGTGACAAACCAAACAAAACAATAACTGTTATTGTTGAGCGTAAATATTCTCATCCTCTATTAAAGAAAGTTGTAAAAGTTAAAAAAAAATATAATGCACATGATGAAAATAATAAGTTTAAAAAAGGTGATAAAGTATCAATAATTGAGAGCAAACCATTTTCAAAGAATAAACGATTTCAGGTAATGGAGAATATAAAGTAATGATACAGGTTCAAACAGAATTAAACGTAGCAGATAATACAGGAGCTAAAAAAATTGAATGTATTAAAGTCTTGGGTGGCTCAAAAAGAAGATACGCGAGTATTGGTGATACGATTGTTATTGCTGTAAAAGAGGCTATACCAAAAGGAAAAGTTAAAAAAGGATCGGTTCACAAAGCTGTAGTGGTAAGAGTTAAAAAAGGCATACATAGAGATGATGGCTCAAAAGTAAAATTTGATAATAATGCAGCTGTTTTAGTTGATGATAAAGGTGAGCCAGTTGGTACTAGAATATTTGGACCAGTTACAAGAGAGCTTAGGAACAGGGGTCAAATGAAAATAATTTCACTAGCACCAGAGGTTCTGTAATGATTAAAAAAGGATTAAAAGTAAAAGTTTTAGCAGGAAAAGATAAAGCTAAAGAGGGAGAAGTAATTGAAATTGATAGACAAAATAATAGAGCAAAAGTTAAAGAAATTAATATGGTAAAAAAACATGTAAAAACTACTAAAGAAAAAAAAGGTGGAATAGTATCAAAAGAAAATTTTATACATCTTTCAAATCTAAAGTTAGTAGAAGCGAAAATTAAAAACAAAAAAACTGAGGTTAAAAAATAATGACACCAAGACTCAAAGAACTTTATTTAAAAGAAATTCAACCTAAGTTAAAATCGCAATTTGGACTAAAAAATTTATACATGGGTCCAAAAATTGAGAAAATAGTTTTAAATATGGGATTAGGGGTGGATGGTAACGATAATAAAATATTAAAATCTTGTGAGGAAGATTTAGCAAAAATAACTGGTCAAAAACCTGTTGTTACTAAGTTTAAAAAATCTGTAGCTAATTTCAAAACTCGTAAGGGATCAAATGCTGGTTTAAAGGTCACTTTAAGAAAAGATAAGATGTATGAGTTTTTAGATAGGCTTGTGAACATTGCATTACCAAGAATTAAGGATTTTAGAGGACTATCAATAAATGGTTTTGATAAATTTGGAAATTATACTTTTGGAGTTAAAGAACATATTATTTTCCCGGAAGTTAGTTTTGACAGAGCAGATAAAGTTAGAGGATTGGATATAATTATAGTTATTTCCTCAAGAAATAAAGAACACAGTCTTGCTTTGTTAGAAAAAATGAATTTTCCATTTATTAAAAAAGGAGATAATTAAAAATGGCCAAGTTAAGTTCGATTAATAAGAATAATAGAAGAATTAAATTATCTGATAGATTTTATCAAAAAAGAATGAAGTTGAAAAAAATGATTATGAATAAAAAACTTTCTTTAGAGGAAAGGTTTAAAGCACAACAAAAATTATCAAAGTTACCAAGGAACTCTGCAAAAGTAAGAGTAATGAATAGATGTCAAATTACCGGAAGACCTCATGGAGTATATAGAAAATTGAAAATATCTAGAATTGCATTAAGACAACTAGGATTGCAAGGAAAGATACCAGGATTAATCAAATCAAGTTGGTAGAAAGGAAATTATGAGTTTAAGCGACCCTATAGGAGATATGATAGCAAGAGTGAAGAATGCTCAAGCAAGAAATCATAAAAAAGTTGAATTACCATCATCTAATTTTAAAGTTAAAATTGCTGATATTCTAAAGAATGAGGGTTTTATTAAAGATTTTAAAGTGAATTCTGAGACAAACAAATCTGTTCTCTCTTTAGAGTTAAAGTATCATTCAGGCAATCCAGTTATAAGTGCATTTGAAAGAGTATCAAAACCAGGAAGAAGAATTTTCTCAAGCGCTGATAGTTTGCCAAAGATTAACAATGGCTTAGGCATAGCAATAATTTCAACACCAAAAGGTGTAATGACCGATATAGATGCAAGAAAACAGCATATTGGTGGTGAAATAATCTGCAAGGTATTTTAAATGTCAAAAATAGGTAAAATGAATATTACTATTCCTGATAAAGTAAAAGTAGCTTTGGCAGGTAATATTTTAAATATTGAAGGCCCTTTAGGAAAAAAATCTCTAAATATTGATTTAGAAATATTCAATTTGGACATTAAAGATGGCAAGGAAATTTCTATTAAACCTAAAAAAGTTGATCAAGAAATTAAAAGATTATGGGGTATGAATAGAAGCTTAATTAATAATGCAGTTATAGGTTCCAGCAAAGGATATGAAAAAACTCTTGAATTAATTGGAGTTGGGTATAGGGCACAATTAAAAGGAAATCAATTAAACCTACAGCTTGGATACAGTCATGATATAAACTTTAATATTCCAGAGGGAATAAAAATTTCTGTTGAAAAACAAACAACATTAAAAATCACTGGTGTCGACAAACAACAAGTAGGAGCAGTGGCGTCAAAACTTAAAACTTTTAGAAAAATTGAGCCTTATAAAGGTAAAGGAGTTAGAGAAAAGGGACAATATGTGCTTAAAAAAGAAGGAAAGAAAAAATAATGAAATTAAATACCAGTAAAAGAAAAAAATTCAGGGTAAGTAATAAACTTAAAAAAGTTGCTCCAAATGACAGATTTAGATTAAGTATTTCTAGATCATCAAGAAATATTTCAGCTCAAATAATTGATGACAGTAAAAATATTACTTTAATTTCAGCATCTTCTGTTGAAAAGGATTTTAAAAAGGGATCTAAAGCTAATAAATCTGAATTATCTAAGCTGGTAGCTCAAAAATTGGCAAAAAAAGCACTAGAAAAAAAAATAACAAAAATTTTTTTTGATAGAGGTCTTTATAAATATCATGGAAGAGTAAAAATATTTGCTGAGACACTTCGTGAAAATGGGATGAAATTTTAATTATGGAAAATGTTAAAAATAAAAAAACAGATGATATATTAGAAAAATTAGTTCACATCAATCGTATTACTAAGGTTGTTAAAGGAGGTAGAAGGTTTGGCTTCTCAGCTTTGGTTGTTGTAGGTAATCAAGCAGGAAAAATTGGAATAGCACACGCAAAAGCTAAACAAGTTCCTGATGCTATTAAAAAGGCTAATGAAATGGCAAGAAGAAAGTTAGTTCATATTCCATTAAGAGAAGGTAGAACTATTCATCATGATGTGAAAGCTAAAGATGGATCTGGTAGAATTATATTAAGAGCGGCATCAAAGGGAACAGGTATTATTGCTGGTGGTCCTGTCAGAGCTGTTTGCGAGGTTTTAGGTGTTAAAGATATTGTAGCAAAATCAATGGGCACATCTAATGCCCATAATGTTATAAGAGCTACTATGAAAGCATTATTAAAGCAAAATTCACCAAAACAAATATCTAGTATAAGAAATAAAAAAATATCAGAAATTATAGAGAAAAGAGGATAATGATTAGACTAAATAACAGAAAAAAAATTAACAAAACTAAAATCAGAGTTGGAAGAGGAATCGGCTCTGGAAAAGGTAAGACATCTGGAAGAGGAGTTAAAGGTCAAAAATCTAGATCTGGTGTTGCAATAAAAAGTTTTGAGGGTGGTCAAATGCCTCTATACAGAAGGTTACCAAAAAGAGGTTTTAATCCTATAACTAAATTAAATATCGCAATTTTAAATTTAGATAAGATTCAATCTTATATTGATAAGAAAAGTATAAAGATAAGTGAAACTTTAAATTCTGATCTTTTAAAAAAGCTTAAATTGATAAACAAAAATTCAATTAAATTAAAAATTTTGGGAACGGGAAATATTAAAGATAAAATAAATATTGAAGCAGATCTCGCATCAAAATCAGCTATAGAAAAACTTGAGAAAGCGGGTGGATCTATACAAATTAAAAAATAATTTTTATCCAAATGAGCTCATCATCATCAAGTAATGATTTAAGAAATAGAATAATATTTACTATAGCTATTTTAGCTGTTTACAGATTTGGGACATTTGTTCCATTACCTGGAGTAGATCCTGAACAATTAAAAATAATGATGGAAGGTAATCAAAAGGGATTGTTAGGAATGTTCAATGTTTTTGCAGGTGGAGCAGTTAGTAGAATGGCTATATTTGCTTTAGGAATAATGCCTTATATTTCCTCTTCAATTATCGTTCAACTTTTAACTGGAGTTTCTGATTATTTTAAAAATTTAAAGGCTCAAGGAGAGACTGGTAGGTCTAAGATCACACAAATAACAAGGTATGGAACAGTATTACTAGCTACAGTACAAGGTTATGGATTAGCGATTGGTCTGGAGTCTTCGGCGGATCTAGTGATTAATCCAGGTATTTTTTTTAAGGTTTCTACTGTAACTACAATAGTTGCAGGAACAATTTTTTTAATGTGGCTAGGTGAACAAATTACTCAGAGAGGAATTGGAAATGGGATTTCTTTAATTATTTTTGCTGGTATTGTTGCTGAAATTCCAAGAGCATTAGTAACGACATTTGAATTAGGAAGAACAGGTGCAATATCAACATTAATGATAATAGGAATATTTGTTTTATTAATCATTACTATTTTGTTTATCGTTTTCATGGAAAGAGCTTTAAGAAAAATACTTATAAATTATCCTAAAAGACAAATGGGAAACAAAATGTATGGTGGAGAGTCCTCTCATTTACCTCTCAAGATCAACCAAGCAGGAGTAATACCTGCAATATTCGCTTCAGCTTTATTACTTTTACCTGTAACATTTTCAAATTTTAATTTTTCTGATAATGAAACATTTTTAAATTTAAGTTCTTATTTTACTCAAGGACAACCACTTTATATGTTGTTATATGCATCAGGAATAATATTTTTTACTTTTTTCTATACCTCTATAACTTTTAATCCAAATGAAACCGCAGATAATTTAAGAAAATATGGCGGTTTTATTCCAGGAATAAGACCAGGAGAAAGTACAGCATTATATATAGAGAATATTTTAACAAAACTAACAACAATTGGTGCCTCGTATCTAACGTTAGTATGTTTGATGCCTGAATTTTTAATTGCTAATTATCCTATACCTTTTTATTTAGGAGGAACTTCAATTTTAATTGTTGTTGTAGTTGCTATTGATACTGTTACACAAATACAAACGAGATTAATGAGTTCACAGTATGAACAACTAATAAAAAAAACAAAGTTTGGTAGATAAAAAAAAGTGAATTTAATATTATTTGGACCTCCAGGAGCTGGCAAAGGAACACAAGCTAAATATTTAGTTGATAAATTTAATGGTTTTCAGGTATCTACAGGAGAAATTTTAAGAAATGAAATAAAAAAAAATTCAGAGATTGGTAAAATGATTATTGAAGATATGAATGATGGAAAATTTGTCAAAGATGGGATAGTCAACAAACTAATTAAGGATGTAATATTCGATCCAAAGAATAAAAATAGATTGATATTTGATGGATACCCTAGGTCGCTCACTCAGGCTAAGAACTTGGACTTGTTGTTGCAAAATTCTGATCAAAAATTAGATTTCATATTTTTTCTTAACGTAAATAAAGATGTAATAATAAAAAGAATCGAAAAAAGAAAAACTTTAGAAAAAAGAACAGATGATGACACAGAAACTATTCTTAAAAGGTATGACACTTATATGGAAACAACTAAGCCTGTTTTAGATTTCTATAACAAAAATCCAAATTTTTATGAAATTGATGGCACTTTAGAAATTGGTGAAATAACCACTAAAATAGAAGCATTTCTCAATGTTTAAGACATTGACTTTAAAAGATCTTCTTATATAAAAGGCTAAAATTTATCACATAATTATGGCTCGTATTGCAGGTATTAACATTCCACAAAATAAATTAGTTCATGTTGGGTTAACTTATATATATGGAATAGGTGAAAAATTTTCAGGTAAAATTTGTAGGTCTCTGGCAATTCCTAGAGATAAAAGGGTAAATCAACTTACAGATGATGAAATATTAAAAATTAGAGAATTTATAGACCAAAACTTTAAAGTAGAGGGAGACTTAAGAAGAGATTATTCTTTGAGCATAAAAAGATTAATAGACCTTGCTTGTTATAGAGGCTCGAGACATAGAAAGAAATTGCCAGTAAGGGGACAAAGAACTAGATGTAATGCTAGGACTAGAAAAGGTAAGGCTATAGCAATAGCAGGAAAAAAATTAACTCCACTAAAAAAATAATTATGGCAAAATTAGAAAAAGCTGAGAAAAAAGATTTAAAAACTGACAAACCCACAAAAAAAGTCAATAAAAGCTCTTACTCTAAGAAAAAAAAAACTAAAAAAAATATTTTAAATGGAATTGCTTTTGTTCAGTCTACTTTTAATAATACAATAATCTCAATTGCCGATACGAATGGAAACGTTATTTCTTGGGCATCTGCTGGTCAAAAAGGATTTAAGGGTTCAAGAAAATCAACTCCGTACGCTGCACAAGTTGCTGCGGATGCTGCAGCATCAAAGGCTCTAGAATTTGGAATGAAAACTTTATCAGTAGAGGTTAAAGGACCAGGATCTGGACGAGAGACAGCTTTAAGAGCGTTACAGGCAAGAGGTTTTAAGATTCTATCTATCAAAGATACAACACCAATGCCTCATAACGGAAGTAGACCACCAAAAAAAAGGAGAGTTTAATGGAAACTGAGAATGTAAATGTAAAAAATTGGAAATCTTTAATTAAACCAGCTAAGCTAGATGTTAAAATTAGCGATGACCTCACACACGCAACTATTGTTGCCGAACCATTAGAAAAAGGTTATGGATTAACATTAGGAAATTCTTTAAGAAGAATACTTTTATCATCCATAAGAGGTGCTGCTGTTACTTCTATTCAAATTGATGGAGTTTTACATGAATTCACATCTATAAAAGGTGTTAGAGAGGATGTTACAGATATAGTTTTAAATGTAAAATCTTTAGCATTAAAATGTTCATCTGAAGGAACAAAAAAATTAGTGTTAGACGCTAAAGGTCCTGGAGAAATCAAAGCATCAAATATTACTTCTATTGCAGATGTTGAAATACTTAATCCAGATTTAGTAATATGTAACTTAGATGAAAACACAAATTTTCATATGGAAATGAATATTAACACAGGTAAAGGTTATGTTCCTGCTGAATTAAATAAACCTGAGGAGCCCCCTTTAGGCTTAATTGCTATAGATTCTTTATATAGTCCAGTAAAAAAAGTATCTTACTCGGTAAGCACTGCCCGAGAAGGTAAAGCACTTGATTATGACAAACTTACAATGGAAGTAGAAACAAATGGATCAATATCAGCAGAAGATGCAGTAGCTTATTCTGCAAGAATTTTTCAAGATCAGTTAAAGATGTTTATCAATTTTGATGAACCAGTTGAAGCTCCAATTAAAGAGGTTTCTACCGAACCAGAATTTAATAAAAATTTATTAAGAAAGGTTGATGAACTTGAGCTTTCTGTGAGATCGATGAATTGTCTTAAAAACGATAATATAATTTATATAGGAGATTTAGTTCAAAAATCCGAGGGAGAAATGTTGAGAACACCCAACTTTGGAAGAAAATCTTTAAATGAAATAAAAGAAGTCTTAACTGGAATGTCACTTTATTTAGGTATGGAAATACCTAATTGGCCTCCAGATAATATAGCAGAAATGTCTAAAAAACTTGAGGAAGCGATCTAATGAGACATGCTATGGCAAATAAGAAATTGAATAGAGCCTCCGAGCATAGAAAAGCTTTGTTAAAAAATATGCTTAATTCACTGATTAAATATGAACAAATTAAAACAACTTTGCCTAAGGCTAAATTTCTAAAACCACAAGCAGATAAAATAATTACACTAGGAAAAAAAGATACTTTGCAAACAACAAAAATTTTGGTTTCAAAATTACAAGATACTAAGTCTGCAAATAAAGTAAAAAAAACACTTTCAAAAAGATATGAAAAAAGAAAAGGTGGGTACACTAGAATAATAAAAGCTGGATTTAGATATGGTGATAATGCACCTATGGCAATAATTGAGTTCGTAGATAGAAACATTGAAGCTAAAAGAGTTGATAAAAAGAAAAAAGATCCCGAAAAAAAACCTGAAAAAGAAGCTGAAAAAAAATTAGCAACTTCTTGACACTTTATACCTTAGATTTCAAAACAACATGATCAAAAGCATAATTGTTGAGTCAAAAAATAATAATATGCGTATTGATCGTTTATTAAGAGTGAAAATAGGCAAAATTCCTCAAGGACTTATTGAAAAAAGCTTGAGAAATGGAAAAATAAAACTGAACAAAAAAAAGGTTAAAAGTTCACATAAAGTTTTTACTAATGATAAAATTGAACTTTTCGACTTCAAATTCAAAGAAGAAATAGTTCAAAAAAAAAATAAATTTATTCCATCAAATGAAATTATTAAGTCAAATGAAAATTTGATTATAGATAATAATGATAATTTTATTGTATTAAATAAAAGTTCTGGAGTTTCTGTTCAGGGAGGGACAAAATCCAAAAAAAATTTAATTGATATCTTTTCTAAAAGTAGAATTTTCGAGGGAACAAAACCTTATTCTGTACATAGATTAGACAAAGATACATCAGGTGTTTTCATTATTGCTAAAAATAGAGAAACAGCTCAAATATTAACATCACTTTTTAGACTAAGAAAAGTTCACAAAACATATTTAGCAATATGCCACGGAGAATTAGAAAAGGATGTAGGAGAATGGAATGACGATTTAACAAGATATGACAATGGAAAAAAAGTAACAGAAAAATCTAAAACTTTATTTAAAGTTTTAGATAAAAATTTTAACGCAAGTTTGATTGAAATGAAACCGATAACAGGAAGAAAGCATCAATTAAGAAAGCAACTATTGAATGTAGGTAATTCAATTTACGGTGATCAAAAATATAGGTCGAATAATGTATCTAAAGGCATTAATAAAAATTTAATGCTACATTCTTATAAGATAAAATTTATCTTTAAAGATAAAAAATATACTTTTAAAGCATTGTTACCAGAATATTTTAAAAAACTCTTAAAAACTAAAAGACTTAATATTCCAAACTAGAAATAAAATTTTGAATTAATTTACTTCCTATATCTTTATAATTTTGATTAATTATTTTTTTTAGATTAGTCACACCTCTATCTTTGATACCACATGGTATAATAGAATCATATCCTTTTAAATCATTTTCAATATTTAAAGAAAAACCATGATATGCAATCCACTTACTCACCCTAACCCCTATTGCTGCAACTTTCTTTATTTCAAATTCATCTTGAAACCAAATACCAATATTTTTTTTATCAGCAAAAGTTTTGATTTTGTAAAATTTAAGTGTATCAATAATAGTTTTTTCAATTGTGGATATAAATTTTCTTATATCTTTTTTTCTTTTTTTTAAATCAATAACAAAATAACAAATTAATTGACCTGGCCCATGATAAGTAATTTTTCCACCTCGATTGGTTTCTAAAATTTTGATAGACTTATCTAAAATTTCTGTTTTTTTATAGCTAGTTCCTGCAGTAAAAATATTTTCATGTTCCAAAATCCAAATTAATTCTCTAGCATTACCCTCATGTATATTGATTAGTCTTTCTTCCATAAATTTTATGGCATATTCATATTTTACCGGTTTTTTTGACTTTTTGATCTCAATATTCATTTAAAAATTGTAATCTTTATATTTTGTATTAAAAGTTCCGTCTGAATAATAGGAATATTTATGTCTTTAATAAAAAAAATCAAAGATAAAAAAGTCAATTTTGAATTTAATAAAGAATACATAAAAGTTGTCACAGACAAAATAAGTTCTAATGATGCTCTATTTATAACAAATTCTTTTAAAGAAATGCACCCTGCTGATGCAGCAGATATAATTGAACATTTAAGCCAAAATAACAGAGAAAATCTTATCAAACTTAATAACTTCAAAATTGAACCAGAGGTTTTTATAGAGCTAAATGAGTCCGTTCAAACTGAAATAATTAAATACCTGTCTTCTGAGTCAATTGTAGGTATACTTAAAAATTTAGAGTCTGATGATGCAATTGCTATTTTAGAAAATGTTGAGGAAAAAGATAAAAATTCAATATTAAGTTTATTACCACCCAAAGATCGGTTTGCTTTGTTGGAGGGATTAAGTTATCCAGAAGATAGTGCTGCTAGAATTATGCAGAGAGAATTTACCGCAATTCCTAGTAATTGGTCTGTTGGTCAAACGATTGACTATTTAAGGGAAAATAAAGATTTACCAGAGCAATTTTTAGAAATCTTCATAGTTGATGAAAATTTTAAACCAGTTGGAACTGTACCTTCTTCAAAAGTGTTAAGAACCCCAAGAGAGTCTAAAATGTCATCAATAATGGAAGACTCAACCTTTTTAGTGCCTGTTGATATGGATAGGGAGGAAGTGGGAAATTTATTTGAGAATTATAATTTAAATTCTGCTTGTGTAGTTGACAAAAATAATAAATTAGTTGGAATGATAACTTCAGATGACGTTTTAACCGTTTTAAAAGAAGAAGCAGAAGAAGATGCTTTGAGATTAGCTGGAGTAGGTGATGAAGAAATTACAGATGGTGTAATAACCAAAACCAAAAGAAGATTTAACTGGTTATTGTTAAATCTTTTTACAGCCTTTCTAGCAACATATTGTATAAGTTTGTTTGGAGCAACTATTGAGCAAATGGTTGTTTTAGCTTTTTTAATGCCAATTGTAGCTTCTATGGGTGGTAATGCAGGAATGCAAACACTTGCTGTTACGGTGAGAACATTAGCCACTAATGATCTTACAAAAAATAATTTTAATCAAAATATTTTAAAAGAATTTAATATTGGTATTTTAAATGGAATCATTTTTGCTGTAATAAGTTCTTTAATAGTTCAGCTATGGTTTCAAGATTTTCAACTATCTCTAATAATATCAATATCTATGATATTAACTATGGTTGTAGCTGGTTTATTTGGAATTTTAGTTCCTGTCACATTAAAAAAAATGAATATAGATCCTGCTATTGCTTCAAGTGTTTTTGTAACGACTATAACAGACGTAATTGGCTTCGTTTCTTTCTTAGGTGTAGGAGCTTACTTCTTGTAAATATTAAAAATTATCTATCAGTCTTACATCATTTACATAATAACCAATAAAAATTTTAGAATTTTTAATCTTAAGAGTTTTTTTTAAATCGAATTTATTTCTAAGTTCAAGATATTCAATTTTGATGTTATCAAAAAGGTTTAATTCTTTTTTCTTTAAAGCTATTTTCTTTTTAATATTTCCTCCAGTAGATATTTTTTGTTTAAAGGAAATTAAATTTTTAGAAATAGATCTTGCAATAAATAATCCTTTTTCATCTAAAAGTATATTCCTTGAGGAAAGAGCCAACTTATGATTATCTCTAATTGTTTTACATGAAATTATTTTACTTTTAATTTTTTTTTTAAAATAATTTTTAATTAAATATAATTGTTGAAAATCTTTCTCCCCCATAAATATTTTTTTAGGTTTGATCATTCTTGTTAATCGATCCATAACATCTATCACACCTTCGAAATGTCCCTTTCTATATTTAGCACATAAAATCTTGTCTTTTTTAGGAATTTTGATTTTAATTTTTCTTTTAGAGTCATAAATATCTTTATTATTAGGTAAAAAAACAAAATCTACTTTTAACTTTCTTAAAATTGACAAATCTTTTTTTTTATTTCTAGGATATTTATTATAATCTTTTGTATTATTAAATTGGGTTGGGTTTATAAAAATACTTACAAGAGTTTTATTGCACTCATTTTTAGAACGCTCTATTAACGAGATATGACCTCGATGAAGACCACCCATTGTAGGTACAAAACCTAAATTAGAGACAGAATTTAATGCCTCATTTAAATCATTTTTATTTATTAAAATTTTCATTTGTATAAAACATTTTAATAAGTAAAACATTTAAATGATTAAACAAGCAATTATTCCATTGGCTGGTTTGGGCACAAGATTACTACCTCTTACCAGTGTTTTTGCTAAAGAACTTTTGCCTATTAATGGTAGACCGGGCATTGAATATATTTTAGATGAATGTATTGATGCAGGTATAAAAGAAGTAATTTTTATAATTTCAAAAAAAAAAATAATGATTAAAAATTATTTCTACAATGATAATTTTTATAAGAAAATTATTTCCAAAAAAAAAGATTTAAGGATTTCCAATGAATATAAAAAAATATTGAAATATAAAAAAATGATTAAATTTGTTTATCAGAATAAACCTCTTGGTACAGGAGATGCTGTTCTCAAAACGAAAAAATATATTAAAGATAAATATTTTTTAATGTTATTACCCGATGATCTTATATTAAAAGAGAACTGTTCAAAATCTATGATTAAGATTCATAATAAATTTAAGTCAAGCGTAATGGCTAGTATGAATGTAGAAAGAAAAACTATTTCTAGGTGGGGTATCTTTAAATTAGATAAAAAAATTGATAATAAAAATTATTTAATAAATGATGTTATTGAAAAACCATCAATTAAGAATGCACCATCTAATAAAGCTGTCATTGGAAGATACATTCTTCCAAAAAAAATTTTTTCAAAATTACTTAAACAAAAACCCGGAAGAGGGGGTGAAATACACATTACGGATGCCATTCAATCATTAATAAAGGAAAATAATAAATTTATAGCACATAATTTTTCTGGAAAATATTTAGACTGTGGAAGTATGAATGGTTATATAAAATCATCAGAGGAGATAGCTAAGTTATGAAATTATGCATGATAGGAACTGGTTATGTAGGTTTAGTCAGTGGAGTTTGTTTTTCTGATTTAGGAAATGATGTAATCTGCGTAGATAAAGATAAAAATAAAATTGATTCACTTAAAAAAGGCAAAATTCCTATCTTCGAACCTGGTCTATCGGAATTGGTTTTAAAAAATTTCAAAAATAAAAGATTAACATTCTCTACAAATTTAAAAAAATCTATTAATAACTCTGATATAATTTTTATTTGTGTAGGTACACCAACTAAAAAAGGCGGCAGTTCAGCTGATTTAAGTCAAATTTATAATGTTGCTAAAGAAATAAGCTCCTCAATTAATAAATTTAAGATAATTATAACTAAATCAACAGTTCCGGTTACAACAGGCGATGAAATTGAAAAAATTATTGCCAAAAAAAATTCTAAAAAAAAGTTTTCAATAGTTTCTAATCCTGAATTTTTAAGAGAAGGTGAAGCGATAAGAGATTTTATATATCCTGATAGAATAGTTGTAGGATCAAATGATAAGAGATCAAATCGAATTTTAAAAAATTTATACAATCCTTTAATCTCAAAAGGAGCACAATATCTAAATACTTCTAGAAGAGCAGCAGAGTTAATTAAATATGCATCAAATGCATTTTTAGCTACAAAAATTACATTTATTAATGAAATTGCAAATTTGTGTGAAAAGACTGGAATAAATATTGAGGACATATCAATTGGAATGGGCCTGGATAAAAGAATAGGCAGTCGTTTCTTAAGAGCAGGGCCTGCATATGGAGGATCCTGTTTTCCAAAAGATACAAAGGCAATTATTTCAACAGCAGATAAATTTCAATCAAACTTATCAGTAATAAAATCAGTAATAAAATCAAACGAGAATAGATCAAATATTTTATTAAAAAGAGTAAGTAAAATATTAAATAATAAGATTAAAAATAAAAAGATTTCCTTTTTAGGAGTAACATTCAAAGCTAACACAGACGACATGAGAGACTCTTCAAGTTTAGTTATGATACCCTCACTTTCTAAAAAAGGTGCGTTAATTAAGTATTACGATCCTACTGGTTTTAAAAAAGAGTTTTCAAAAATTAAAAATGTCAATTATGAGAATTCTATAAAAAAAACAATTGAGGATGCGGACCTTGTTATAATTCATACAGAATGGAATGATTTTAAATCTATAAACTTTAGTAAGTTATCAAAAAGAAAAAAAATAATTATATATGATTTAAGAAATATTTACTCTGCGGATAAAATGAAAAATCAAGGCTTAAAATATTATAGTGTGGGAAGATAAAATATTACTTCAGCTCAAAAACAGCATCAACTTCTACTGAAACACCTAAAGGTAAACTGTTTGAACTTACAGCAGCTCTCGCATGCATGCCGGACTCTCCAAAAACTAAAGCTATAAGATCTGATGCACCATTAATTACCTTGGGTTGATCTGTAAAGTCGTTAGTTGAATTTACAAAACCTGTTAACTTAATACATGATTTAATCTTTGATAAATCGTTATTACAAGCTTTTTTAACTTGTGCAATTATACTCAGTGCACATCTTTTTGCAGCATTGTAGCCTGCCTCAGTATCTAAATCTTTTCCTACTTTACCTTTTATTAATTGACCATTTTCATCGACAGAAATTTGTCCAGAAACAAATAATATTTTTCCAGAAATTTTTGTTGCAACATAATTTCCAACTGGAGGTTTTGCTTCTGGCAAGATTATTTTGAGTTCTTTTATCTTATCATCATAACTCATTTTAATTTTCTTTTTTTTGATTTCTTTGTTTTATCGTATTCTTTTCTTTTCTCAATTAATATTAAAGCTTCCTCCATGGTTAACTCTGTAGGATCTTTTTCCTCAGGTATAGTAGCATTAAGTGACTTGTATTTGATATAAGGTCCATATTGACCTTTCATTACTCTAACTGGTTTTTTATCTTCAGGGTGTTCTCCTAAATCTTTAATCATTGACGAAGACATTCGGCCAGGTTTAGCCTCGGCAATTAAAGTCACAGCTCTGTTTAAACCTATTGAAAATATTTCCTCTATATTCTCTATTCTTGCTGATTTATTTTCACACTTTAAGTAAGGACCAAACCTTCCAGTGTTTAAAGTAATTTCTTTTTGATTGTCAGGATTTATTCCTAAAGATTTTGGTAATGAACATAAAAATTTAGCTCTTTCTAAATCAATAGTTTTTAATTCTAATCCCTTTGGTATTGAAACATTTTTTAAAAGCTCGTTGATATCTGATTTAATTTTTTTAGTTTTCTTTTTTTGCTTTTTAGTTTTTTCAATTTCTATTTCTGAGGGAATTTTTTCATATTGAAGATAAGGTCCGAATCTTCCATTTTTTAAATATATGTCATTCCCATTTTCATGTTTGCCAATGAATTTTGGTTCAGCTAATTGTGCTTGAGCAGCAGCTTTAGCTTTGGATAGCGGTCGAGTAAACTTACATTCAGGATAATTAGAACACCCTATAAAAGCACCACCTCTAAAACTATTCTTTAAACTTAGTGTACCCGAATTACATAATTGGCATTTTCTGACTATGTTTCCTTGATTATCCTTATCAAAAATTAAGTCCCCTAAACTTTCATTTAGTAAATCTAATACCTCCCTTGTCCTTTTTTCTTTAACTTTAGAAATATTATTATTGAAATCTCTCCAAAAAAGTTCCAAAACTTTTATCCAACTTTCTTTCCCAGTAGTAATTTCATCAAGTTGATCCTCTAATCCTGCAGTAAAATTATAATCTACATATTTTGAGAATAACTTCTCTAAAAATGCTGAAATTAATTTTCCTCTGTCAGTAGGAAAGAATCTTTTATTTAATATTTCTGCATATCCTCTATTTGCAATAGTCGAAATGATACTTGCATATGTAGATGGTCTACCTATTCCCAATTCTTCAAGTTTTTTAACTAAGCTAGCTTCTGAATATCTTGGCGGAGGTTGAGTAAAATGCTGTTCATCTATCAAAGACTCAATATTAATTAGACCTTTGGATACAGTAGGCAAAATATTCTCATCATCATCTTTACTTTGATTATTGTAAACCTTCAAAAATCCATCAAATTTTAAAACTGAGCCACTAGCTTTGCAAATGCAATCATTATTATCAGATGTTATGGTTATTGTGTTCCTGTCAAACTTAGCAGACTCCATTTGAGACGATAGAGCTTTACTCCAAATAAGATCGTAAAGTTTATTTTGATCTGTGCTTAAATATTTTTTTACACTTTGTGGTGTTCGGATAATATCTGTAGGTCTAATTGCTTCATGAGCTTCTTGAGCATTCTTTGCCTTTTTTCCAGAATAATTCAAGGAGTCTTTTGGTAAATATTCGTTACCAATTTCATTTTTAATATATTCTCTAAATGCTGTAATTGCATCTTTAGATAAATTTGTACCATCAGTTCTCATATAAGTAATCAAACCTATGGTTTCACCTTCTATCTCTATACCTTGGTAAAGTTTTTGGGCAATTTGCATTGTTCTAGACGCACCAAAACCCAATCTACTAGAAGCTGTTTGCTGTAATGTAGATGTTGTAAATGGGCCTGTAGGATTACGATTTACCATTTTACTTGAAATATCGGTTATACTAAATTTTTTTTGATTGATACTCGAAATAGCTTTAATTATTTCTTCCTTGTTTCTAAACGAAAATTTTTCAATTTTTTTATCGTTTAGATGACTTATACTAGCTGTGATATTTTGATTTTTTTGATCTTTGAACTTAATACTTAATGTCCAAAATTCCTCTGGTTTGAAAGACTCAATTTCATGCTCTCTTTCTGTGATTAATTTTAAAGCTACAGATTGTACTCTACCTGCAGACTTTGATCCTGGTAATTTTGTCCAAAGTATTGGAGAAATATTAAAACCTACGAGATAATCCAACGCTCGTCTTGCCATATACGCATCTACAAGCAGTGGTTCTATCTGCCTTGGGTTCTCAATACCATGTATGACCGCTTTTTTTGTAATTTCATTAAAAACCACTCTTTCAATTTCTTTATCTTTTAATAGTTTTTTTTCATTGAGATATTCTTTTACATGCCATGCTATTGCTTCACCTTCACGGTCTGGATCAGTTGCAAGAATAATTTTAGCAGAATCTTTTGCAGCATCAGTAATTTCTTTAAGATACTTTTTTGAAAAGCTATCAACTTCCCATTCCATTTTAAAATCCTGATCTGGATCAACTGAACCATTTTTGGAAGGAAGGTCTCTTATATGACCATAGCTTGCTAAAACCTTGTAATCATCACCCAAATATTTGTTGATAGTTTTAGCTTTAGCAGGACTTTCTACAATCACTAAATTCATAAACTACAAACTA
>CACPJN010000006.1:0-55564 GCA_902634235.1 uncultured Pelagibacteraceae bacterium | reverse complement strand
TTTTCATTTATAAAATTATCAAATTCTATCAATTATTTACTGATAAATATAGTCTCTAGTCACAGGTGTAGAGTTATAATTTTTTGATAGCTGAAACTGATACACTACTTGATCACCCCATTTAAATGCCATTTCACATCCTGTAAGATAAAATTCCCACATTCTAAAAAATTTTTCGTCAAACATATCAATTATTTTTTTTTTATTTTTAATACAATTTTCTTTCCAATTTCTTAACGTATGTGAATAGTGAAGTCGTAAAACTTCTATATCTGTCACTATTAAACCTGCTTTTTCTATTGGTGTGGTCACCTCACTCAAACTGGGCGTATATCCGCCTGGGAAAATATATTTAGTTATCCATGGATGAGGATCTCTTGGAGGGTTTACTGATCCAATCGTATGTATTAAAGATACACCATCGTCTTTCAATAAATTCTCAATTTGTTTAAAAAATTTTTTATAAAACTTTCTTCCAACATGCTCAAACATCCCAACACTTACTATCCTATCAAACTTTTCTTTTAGTTCTCTATAATCTACCATCCTAAATTTTACTTGATTTTCTAAATTATTTTTTTTTGCAATTTTATTACAATAGTTTAATTGATTTTCTGATAACGTGATTCCAGTTATTTCACATTTGGCACTCTTAGCAATATCAATAGCTAATGATCCCCAACCACAACCAATGTCTAAAACTTTTTGGTTATCTTTAATATTAAGTTTTTTTATAATATGCTGTATTTTATTGTTTTGTGCTGTTTCTAAACTATCTTTTTCATTTTTAAAATATGCACAAGAATATTGTCTTTTTGGATCTAAAAATAAATCATATAAATCATCTGAGATATCGTAATGATGAGAGACATTCATTTTAGACTTTTTTATAAAATTAAAGTTTGTTAAATATCTATAAGAACCTCTCAATCTGTTTAATAAGTAACTAAAAAAATTTAACTCACCCCTGCCAAAATTCATTAAAGCTAAATTTAAAAAGTCGCTAAGAGTTCCGTTTTCAACGATTAGGTCTCCATTTGTGTATGCCTCACCAAAATATAAATCAGGATGAAACAACAACTTATAATGCAATTTTTTATCCAAAATTTTTAATCTAATAGGATCTTTTGAGGGTTCACCAATTACATGCTCTTTTGAGTTTGCATCGATTAATACAAAGCCTCCTTTTTTAAAAACCTTATTTAAAAAACTTACTAGTTGCATTTTAAGCTGCCATTGATGTACTTATTTTAAAATTAAGATCTTTAAGATCTTGCATTAATTTTTTTTCCTCTTTTTGATTCAACAATCTAAGAGGAGGCAATATGTTTTTGAATGCCTCATCTTCCTTAGAAAAAAAAGTATGTAATCCAGAAATTAAATTGTTTCTATCAAATACTTTTCTCACTTCACATAATTTTTGATTGTAAATTTGTTTGTTATTCAATAAAAAATCATCATAGACTTTTCTTGAAAGTTGAGCTGTAACATTGCAAGTTGCAGTTATGATTCCCGAACAACCTAATTCCAAACCTTTTAATAATTTAAGTTCTGAACCTGGTAAAACTGAGAAGTTTTTTAATTTTAATTCCTTGTACAAATTATAAGAACTGTCTTTTACCCCAATAATTTGTTTAGGAAACCTTTTCACTAATTGCTCAACACAGTTAATTGAAAATTTATAGCCACTGAGTTTTTCAAAATTGTAAAGAATTATTTCACCATCCGGTACAGACTCAACAATTCTTGCATAAAATTCAATTACCTCATTATCTTCATATTGATAATAAGCTGGAGGCATAATTAAAAATTTTTTAAAATCTAGTGATATTGCTATCTTCATCATGTTAATGGTTTCACTTAAAGAATTCAAACCAGTCCCAATAATAAAATTTTTCTGAAATTTGCTTACCGAAAGTTGGTTCAAAAGATTAATTTTTTCAGTTATTGAAATTAATTGTGCTTGACCAGTGCTTCCAAAAATAACAACTCCGTGACACCCCTGATTAATAATTTTCTCTGAATGTAGGATGGTTTTTTCAACATTTAGACTTAAATCTGTATTTAAGATTGATAGTCCAGCTGCATAAATACCTTTTATTTTTGACATAAATTTTTTTTAAATAAGTATAATAGAAAAATTATTTATATGAAAACAGGAATTTTCTTAAGTTACAAGGGCCTTGGTGCAAATTTATTGCATTTGAGTTATTGCCACCAAATTGCAAAAAAATTTGGACCAGTTACTTTAATCACTCTTAATCCTAAATTAAACGAAATATTAAATGAAGATCCAAAATTTGAGGAAATAGTTTACTTGCACCAATTTCATAAAAAATTGACTGATATTTTGAAACTATCTAAATTTCTTAAAAATTTTAATTTCAAGAATTTTTTTATTTTTTACCCCAGTGTGAGATATTTCTTAGCAAGTAAAATTGCAGGTATAGAAAATATATACCATTACCCATTATTCAAAAAAAAAAACTTACATTTAGTCCAAGTTGCAAAACATTTTACTGAAAAAAAATTAAAAATTGAAAATTGTCCTACTGAAACAAAAATATTTTTAAAAAATTCAAAGAAATTGAATATTAAAAAAAATGACTCAAAAAAAATTATTTTAGGAATTGGTTCATCAGGCTCAACTACTAAATGGGGATATCAAAATTATTTGTCCTTAATTAATAAATTAAAAAAACCAGGTAAGATTTTCTTTTACTTGCTTTGCGGCTCAAATGATAGTGAAGATGCAAAAAAAATTGTTGAAGCCGTAGGCGAAGAAAATTGTGAGTCTTTGAGTGACCAAAGCATGTCGAATATTAAAAGCTATATTGATCAAAGTGATATTTATATTGGAAATGACTCGTTTGGACATCACATTTCTTGTCAAATGGGAAAACCAAGTTTTATAATTTTATTAGATACACCAAGAGCCTATTCAGACTATAGTGTTAATCAATTCAGAATAATACCTCCTGATATTAATCTTGATCAGATTACTCATGGTTCAAGAAAAAATCCAAATACAATTTCTGTAGAAACAGTCTTAAATAAAATAAGAAAATTTATTTAATTTCATTTAACAATACATCTCTAGCTTCATTTACAATTGACGAAAGTCTTGCCGTTTCTGGAGATACATCTGGATGAATTTTTTTTTGAATTTTAAGATATGCTTTATTTATATCCTCTTTTGTCAATTTTTTTTTCTCATCTAAGTTTAAAATTTTGTAAGACTCTGATACTGACAAAGAAGATAGGTTGTTTGTTTGATTTGTATTAAACGAAAATCTACCATTTCTTCTTAATGTTTGTATAAGTCTAAAAAGAGATATTAATTGAAAAATTGATAAACCCTTTAATTTTAATAATGCTAAACTCATTAATGTAAGTGGCAGAGTTAATAAAAATCGTCCACCAATTGCAAATAAAATTGCGAAAATTATAAGACCTATAATTATTATAAATCTGAGACCTTTTGATATCTTTTTGGATGAAATTTTGGTTATAAGGTTAAGGAGAAAATAAAGTATAATTAATATTAGTACTGTATAAATTATTATATTCATATGTTTCTCAATTAAATGAAAATACCACAACTTAGAAAAAAATCAGAAATAAAATCTTGTCACAATGTGACTTGGGAAGATAATTATAGCTGGATTCATCAAAAGGATATTTTAGAAGTTTTAAAGGATAAGAATAGATTAAACCCTGAAGTTAAAGAATATTTAGAACAAGAAAATGAATACGCAGATTATCACTTAAGAGACACTAAAGATTTACAAAAAAAACTATTTGATGAGATTAAGGGTAGAATTAAATTAGATGATGAATCTTTGCCATATAAAGATCATACCTATGAGTACTGGACAAAGACCACAGCTAAAGGAAATTATTCCATAAAACTTAGAAAAAAAATTGACTCACAGAATATTGAGGAAATATGGAATGGTGATAAAGAAAAATTGAAACTCAAAACAGAATACTTTGGTGTTGGTGATTTAGAGGTAAGTAATAACGATAAATATCTTGGGTATTCTTTAGATCTTAAGGGTTCTGAATATTATACAATTTATGTGAGAGATATAAAAACAAACAAAATTATTTCAAAAGAAATTAAGGAAACAACCGGTGGCATATTATTTAGTTTAGATGATAAATATATTTTTTATTCAAAACTTGATGAAAATCATAGAGCAAGAAAAATATATAGACACAAGATAGGAGATTTTGATGCTGAAGATAAATTAATATTTGAGGAAAAAAGTGAGGCTTTTACTGTAGCGATTACATGTAGTTCAGATGAAAAATATTATTTTATAAATACCTCTGACCACAATTCCTCAGAGCAATATTATTTTAAATCAGATGAATTAAATCCATCACCAAAACTTATTATTAAAAGAGAAAAAGGTATCCTTTATTCGGTTAATTCATGGGGTGGTAGATTTTATAATCATACAAATAAAAATGCCGAAGACTTTAAAATTGATATTTGTGACAATTTAGAAAATCAAGATTGGAAAACATTCGTTCCAGCAAAAAATGAAGTTTTGATAGGTGGATTAACATTCCTTAAAAATTGGATTATTCGAAGTGAAACATCAGGTGCTTTAGACAAATTATTTGTTCAAAATATTTCTACGAATATCGAAAAAGAGTTACTTTTTTCTGATGAAAATGTATATGTGCCAGGAGTCAACTTAATTCAAAGAGATAGAAATACCGACGAAGTTTATTTAGGATATTCTTCACCAAAAACTCCATCTAGAGTTTATAAATATAATTTATTAAATAAATCTAAACAACTTGTTAAAGAGCAAGAAATTCCCTCTGGGCATAATAAGAATGACTATATCGTTGAGAGAATCGAATTTAAATCTCATGATGGAAGGATGGTTCCATTAACAATTACCAGACACAAAAAAACAAAAATTGATGGCTCTGCTAATCTATTATTATATGGATATGGATCTTATGGGAATTCAATGTCTCCAAGTTTTTCATCTACAAGATTAAGCCTAATTAATAGGGATATAATTTGGGCCACTGCTCACATCAGAGGTGGTATGGAAAAAGGCATGAAATGGTGGAAAGAGGGAAAATTAACTAATAAAAAAAATACTTTTGAAGACTATATCTATGCTGCGAAATACTTAATCGAAAAAAATTATACCTCAAAAGGAAAAATTATTGGCATGGGTGGATCAGCCGGAGGATTGTTAATGGGAGCTGTAGTCAATCAATCTCCTGAGTTATTTTTAGGAGTTATCATGGCTGTGCCTTTTGTAGACTCTTTAACAACTAATCTTGATCATTCTTTACCTTTAACTGTAGGAGAATTTGATGAATTCGGGAATGCAAAAGACAATAAAAATCACTTTGACTATATATTTTCCTACGCTCCTTATAATAATATAAAAAAAATGGATTATCCTAATATTCTTATTACTACTAGTTTAAGTGATAATAGAGTTTTGTTTGATGAACCAACTAAGTTCACTGCTAAACTTCGAGAACTTAAAACAGACAATAATTTATTACTTCTTAAAACTGAAATGAACGCTGGTCATGGTGGAAAATCTGGAAGGGATGGGGCTATAGAGGAAATTTCAATTGATTATGCATTCGCATTGAAGATCTCAAAAAAGATTAATTTTCAACCTTGAAATTAATTAAATGATTACCATATGAAGTCTGTAAGTTGCCTTATGGGGCTTGCATGAATATAAACTTGCTTAACAAAGGAGGATATAATGACAAGTAAGGATCTATCTATATTTAACTCACTCAGACCATTCTCAATTGGATTTGACGATATGTTTGATCAATTTGAAAATATGCTGGGAAACGGTGCTTTGACGATGCAGTCAAATTACCCACCATACAACATCAGAAAAACTGGAAAAGACAAATACGGAATAGAGGTTGCTTTAGCTGGTTTTAATAAGAACGATGTTGAAGTCGAGTTCGAAGATAATCTATTAACTGTTAGAACTAAACAAGTTAATAAGTCTAATGACAAAAATGCAGATGGAGAAATAATTCATAAAGGTATTTCTCAAAGACAATTTGCAAGGTCTTTCACTATTGCCGATGATGTAAAAGTAAATGGTGCAGAACTTAAAGATGGTCTTTTGACAATATCATGTGAGAGGATTGTTCCAGAGCATAAAAAGAAAAAACTTATAGAAATAAGATAATCAACCCTTACTTGCGGAGTTTTGCTCCGCAGGTAAATTTAAAAACATCCATTAGAAACAAATCCTATTACAATTGAATTTGGATTTATTTCAAATCTTCTTTCACAAGGTATTCCATACTTTTTAGTATTATAGATATAGACTAAATTGCCATTTTCATTTCTAAAATCCTCGTTCGGCTTACCTAATTCTATTTGTAAATCTTTTGAAGATTTTCCAATAAATTTGCTTAATTTTTCATTTTCTTTCTTAACAATTGTATCTGTTTTTTCTTTAATAGTTTGGCAGCCTGAAATTAAAATTGAAAAAAAAACAAAAAAGAGAATATTTTTGATTTTATGCATGTTTAAATAATACCAGCCAATTATGTCATAAATATAAACTTCTGAGTTGTAAGATGTGAATAAATACCAGTTTTAAAAGGTAATTAGTAAAAGAATCAAATATTTAGACATAATTGGGAGGATATATGCTTAAAAATTATTTTAATTATAAAAAACACAAAACTGATTTTAAAACAGAAGTAATAGCTGGGACAACTACTTTCCTTACTATGGCTTACATAATGTTTTTAAATCCTTTTATTTTATCTGGAGAGTTTGCGGGACCGGAAAAAGGTTTCTTTGACTTTGGCGCAGTGTATACAGCAACAATTTTAGCGACGGCTCTAGCTTGTTTCATAATGGCTTTTTATGGGAAGACTTGGCCAATAGGTCTTGCACCTGGTATGGGGATAAATGCTTTTGTAGCTTTCGGAGTTTGTGCTGGTATGGGATATACACCACAAGAAGCTTTGGGAGCAGTTTTGGTTGCTGGGGTATTATTCTTAATAATATCTTTAACCCCGATTAGAGCTTGGCTTATAAATTCAATTCCAAAAAGTTTAAAATTAGGAATTGGAGCAGGTATAGGTTTATTCTTAGCGATCATTGGTCTTCAAATAATGGAGGTAGTTGTTGATAATCCTGTAACACTAGTTCAATTAGGAAACTTGGGTGATCCGTTAGTATTACTTGGTTGTGCAACCTTCATAGCAATAATAGTCTTAGAAAAAATGAATGTTAAAGGAAATATAATTATTGGTATCTTATTATTTAGTATAATTGCTTGGGTAACTGGTTTAGCAAAATTTAATGGTATAGCTAGTTCACCTCCACCAATGACGTACCTTTTTGAATTTGATCTTTCAGCAGCTATGACAGCAGGTATGTCAACAGTGATATTTACTTTATTATTTATAGATTTCTTTGATACGGCTGGAACTTTGACTTCAGTAGCAAATGTTGCTGGCAAGGTAGGAAAGGATGGAAAAGTTAAAGATATAAATAAAGCAATGTTATCTGACAGTGTAAGTACAGTCGCAGGGGCAATGATGGGAACAACAACTGTTACCAGTTATGTAGAGTCTGGCGCTGGAGTTAAAGCTGGTGGTAAGACTGGTATGACATCACTTGTAGTTGGTTTGCTATTCCTAGCGTGTATATTTTTTGCACCTTTAGCAACTAGTCTGCCTAAACAAATAGATGGAGCGGCTTTACTTTTTGTATCTGTTCTATTTATAAGAAATATTACTGATATAGAGTGGAATGATATTTCAGAGTCTGCTCCTGCTATACTTGCAATGATATCTATGCCTTTAACTTATAGTATCAGCAATGGTATCGCTCTTGCATTTGTATCATATGCTTTAATTAAATTATTTACTGGCAAATTCAATAACACTTCACCAGCAATTTGGTTAGTTGCAATACTAAGTGTTGTTAGTTTCATTGTTGCTTAGTTAAAAAATCTTTTAGGGCTAGATCATTACCTAGCCCTATTATTTCTTATTTAAGATTTCTTCAATAGATAATTCTTCATAATGTTCTGTTGGCTGTACAATCCATGGGTCTGAATTTAATTTGACAGGACAAAAATCTGGTTCAAATTTTGAAGATTTTTTTTTCCATAGACAAGCTGTTTTTATTTCTTGTATATAATTTTTAATTGGATCATAATTTTTCAACCACTCTATACTTTTATTTAATGTCAAACCTGTGTCGGATAAATCGTCTATTAAAAGAACTTTACTGAAGTCCTGATTTTTTGCTAATGAACTCATTTCTCTTGAAAACATTAACTCTCCTTGTTTATCTTCGACTCCTTTGCCTGAATAACTCTGAATTACTATATATGCAATCGGTAACTTTAGAATTCTTGATAAGATATCTATAATTGGAGCAGCTCCTCTCATTATTCCAATGAGAACTGAAGGTCGATAATTTTTATGAATTTGTATTGCTAGTTTTTCTACAATTTGAGTATAATCTTCAAAACTAATAATTAATTTTTCTGCCATGGATTTTTTTATCATATAAAAAGAAATTAAAAAGATTAAAAGGGCACAATGAAAATATTTGACTGTTTTATGTACTTTGATGAAGATTTAATTCTTGATCTTAGATTAAATTACTTAAATAAATATGTAGATCATTTTGTTATTGTTGAGTCAAAATACGCTCATAACGGTAAAAAAAGAGAACCTAAATTTGATATTAAAAGATTTGAAAAATATAAAGATAAAATCATTTACTTATTGATTGATTATCAAGAAAAAGATTCTTATCCCATACACAATAGTGATAGCCCTGATAAGATTAATGGTAAAAAAATAATGAATGCTTTGAAAAGGGAAAATTTTCAAAGAAATTTTTTATTAAAAGGTCTAGAAAAAGCCAATGATGAAGATTGGATTGTTGTTTCAGATTTAGATGAAATACCTGATCTAGAAAATAACAATTTAAGAGAATGTCAAAATAAAATAATTTTTTTTAAACAGATTATGATTTACTATAAACTAAATCTATATTTAGAGAAATTTCCATGGATTGGTTCAAAGGCTTGTAAAAAAAAAGAGTTAAAGTCACCTCAATGGCTAAGAAATATAAAAGATAGAATTTATCCATGGTGGAGATTTGATATTTTATTTTCAGACTCGAAATATTCAAATATTAAAATTTTTGATGATGGAGGTTGGCATTTTTCTTATGTAAAAAATCCAAAACAAATTGAGGAAAAATTGAGTTCGTATTTACATCACGTAGAGTATGAATTGAATCCCTTAGGAGAAAAAAAAATTTCTGAATTAATTAAAGAAAGAAAGGCAGTATACAATTTAAAAGTAGATTCTAGGAAAAATAAATTTGATAATAGTTTAAAACTTAAAAAACTAGATATCGATCTTCTTCCAAGATATGTTAAAGATAATATAAAAAAGTTTGAGGATTGGATTGAAAAATGAGCAATGGTTATATCGTATGCGTCTATGAAAGTATTAAAGATGAAAATGCTTTAAAAGATTACGCAGAAAAAGCTAGATCTGCAGTTGAAAAATATGATGGAAAATTTTTGGTTAGAGGTGGAAAAAAAATAGTTACCGAGGGCAGAGAATTCATGAGAACAGCTGTTATAGAATTTTCTTCATTTGATAAAGCGAAAAAATTTTATTATTCGAGGGAATATCAAGCTGCTCATGGTTTACTTGAAGATACAGTGATAAGAAGTCATCAAATTATTGAAGGCACCTAATATTGTATTGGCTCAGGATCAATACTCCTCCAAAGATACCACGTAGCAACTGAACAGTAAGGTGAAAATTTTTTTTGTAAATATCTAATAAATTTTTCGGGCGGTAAATACCTTTTTTTGTAATTATTTGAAATTGCTCTTAGAAGTCCAATATCTTGAACTGGCCAAATGTTTGGTCTATTATAAGTAAATAACAAAACCATCTCTGCTGACCATCTTCCAATTTGTCTTAGGTTTGATAGATATTCAATTGCCTCCTCATCACTCATATTTTTGATCAATTTAGGATCAAATGATCTATTTAAAATTCGTTTTGATAAATCTTTTATTCCCAAAATTTTTTGTCTACTTAATCCACAACTTTTTAATTGTGAAAAAGATAACTTCGATACATTTTTTGCATTAATCTTATTTTTACATTTTTTTTTAAATTTAAAAAAGACAGCATTTGCGGCAGCTACGCTTATCTGTTGCCCAATTATACTTTTGCATAATGAAAAAAAAATATCTTTACGAGTTGTCAAAATTATTTCAAAAGGTCCTTTATACTTTGCTATCAACTTAGATAGTATTTTATCTTTCTTAGATAGAAATTTTTTTGCGTGATTCCAATATTTTGGAGTATTAGTCATTAATTGCCTTGGACGTAAAAACATTTTTTTTATAGATTTCTCTTCTAAAAATTATAAACGTCGATATAATTACTAAAAAGGAACCACCTAAAGTTTTTAGAGTTGGAACTTCACCCCATATAAAAAAACCGAAAATTATCGCAAAAACTAAAGATAGATATTTAAGCGGAGTTACTAAAGATACTTCTGCGTACTTGTAAGATTGACTTAACCAAAGGTTTGCAACACCTCCAAAAATACCAATTAATGATAGCAACATAAAATCATTAACACTTGGAATAATCCATCCCGTAGGAATAGTTAAAAAGCTTAACAACATTATTGATAGAGAAAAGTAGAATGATATCAACCAAACAGGTTCAGATGTTGATAATTGTCTTATTGTAATTGCAACATAGGACAATCCTAAGCAAAAAATAATTGGAAAAATATAAAATATATTGAGCTCGGTTAATCCTGGTTCAGTTATAACTAAAATTCCCACAAAACCAATCATTACTGCCAACCATCTATAAATTCCAACTTTCTCACTTAATATAAAAATTGAGAGAATCGTTGTAAATATTGGTGCTGCAAAAGAAATACTAACAACAGTAGCTAGCGGAAGCTCTCTGAGAGCAATAAAAATTGACACTAATGCTATTAATCCAGATAAACATCTTAAAGCATGTAATCCTGCTCTTTTTGTGAAATAAAAGTTGTGTAATCTATTCTTAGGTATGACAAAAAAATAAAAAATAATCCCAAAAAAACCACGAAAAAATAGCACCTGACCAATAGGGTAATCTACTGACCATTTTACAATTATATCCATCAATGAAAATGCACAAATAGATATAAACATGTACAAAAATCCCAATTGATTTTTACTAAGCATATGAATAATTTGTAAATTAATTTAAATCATAATCAATGGAAATAGCAGTTTTAGCACTTGGATGTTTTTGGGGACCTGAAATCAAATTTAGCAAAATTGATGGAATCATAAAAACAGAAGTTGGATATTGTGGTGGTGACAGCCCAAAAACTACATATAAAGAGGTTTGTACAGGTAACACCAATCATGCTGAGGTTGTTAAATTAGATTTTAATGAGAAAATTATTTCATATGAAAAAATACTCAAAATTTTTTTTCAAATACATGACCCCACGACCCTAAATTCTCAGGGTCCTGATGTTGGAACACAATACCGAAGTGAAATTTTTTATTTAAACGATAACCAAAAAAAATTGGCAGAAAAGATTTTAAAAGATACAAACGAAAGATTGTTAGGGAAGGTTGTTACTAAAATATCTTTACTTAAAAATTATTGCCCTGCCGAAGAATATCATCAAAAGTACTTAGAAAAAAGATAGATGTCTTTAGTGGAAACTAATTGGCTTGAAAAAAATCTCAATAATGTAAAAATTATAGATTGCTCATGGCATATACCCCAAACTAGAAGAAATGGATTTGAGGAATATAAAAAACAACATATTCCTAACTCTATTTTTTTTGATTTAGATGAAAATTCAAAAAAAGATACAAAGCTCCCTCATATGTTAGTTCGAGAGGAAGAGTGGAATAACATAGTTTCAAAAATGGGTATAAGCAACACAGATAAAATAGTAATCTATGATAATTCAGATGTAATTAGTTCCTGTCGTTTATGGTTTAATTTAATATATTTTGGACATAGTATTAAGCTGGTTCATGTTTTGAATGGTGGTTTTCAAAAATGGCTCTTAGAAAAAAAGGAAGTCACAGATCAAGTCTCAGGCAATGATAATTCTGATTACAAAAGTTTAGAAAAAAAAGAACTTGTTAAAAACAAAATTATGATTGATAAAAATCTTGATGTTCAAGATTTTAAACTTATTGATGCTAGAAGTAAAGATAGATTTCATGGCAAAATTCCTGAACCACGAGAAGGATTACGTAGTGGAAGTATAAAAAACTCTTTCTGTATACCTTTTAATAGCTGCTTAAATGAGGATAGAACATTTAAAAAAAAAAGTGAACTTGAAAAAATCTTTAAGGAGTGTCTAGAAGATTTAAATGAAAAAAATATAGTTTTTTCGTGTGGTTCTGGAGTAACAGCGTGTGTTTTGGCACTAGCTTATTCTCTAATAAATGATAAATATCTTCCATGTATTTATGATGGTTCATGGGCTGAATACGGCATAATTTAAACTAAAAATGAAAAGATCAACAAAAATAATTTCTATAATATTGCTGTTTTTTTTAATAATTGCAGCAGTAATTATCGGAAGAATAATGATTGCAGATCATTTTAAAAAAAAATTTAGCAAAAGACCCCCTCCAGGAGTGATAACAAGTGTAGTTGAAAAAAAAGAATTTTCAGAAAAAATTGAAACATTTGGAACTGCTGTATCAAAAAGGTCTGAAACTTTCAAAATAAAAAGAGAAGAAATATCTGGAGAATTAAATTTAAAAAATTTTGTTAAAAAGGGAGACGTTTTAATTAAATTAAAAAGTGGTGCAATTATCGCACCATTTAGTGGTGCTTTGGGATATACTGGCCTCACTGAAGATATACTAGTTTCTAATAATATATTTATTATCACATTAGATGATAATTCAACAATTTACTCTGATATTAAAATCCCAGAAAATTATTCTGCATCAATAAAAAAAGGATTGCCAGTAGAAGTTAAAATATCAAGTTACAAAGATAAAATTTTCCAAGGAGAAGTGGATTTTGTCTCAAGTAGAATTAATGCTGATACAAGGAGCCTTCTGTCTAGAATTAAAGTCAAAAACCAAAACTTTGAGCTTATTTCGGGCTCATTATTAGAAGTAAGTGTCAAATTTAATCAGAGAAGTTCTTTGAGTGTACCAGATACAAGCATAATGATAGAAGGTGATAAATCATATGTTTATAAAATTGATGAGCAAAATATAGCGAATAAAACTGAGGTTATTTCAGGCTTGAGAACTAACCAAAAAGTTGAAATCATATCTGGATTAGAAGAAGGCGATATCATTGTTGCAGAAGGCCTTAAAAAAGTAAAACCACAAGGAAAAATAAAACCTATAAATAAATAAATGTTCATAACAGAGTTAAGTATAAAAAGACCAACGATCTCATGGGTGATGTCCATGATCCTAATAGTATTTGGTTTATTTGTATTCTGGAAGTTACCAGTACGAGAATTGCCAAATGGAATTCAACCACCTGTCGTTCAAATTCAGGTTGATTACAAATCCGCAGCCGCATCAGTTGTAGATCAGGAAGTAACACAAGTTGTTGAGGATGTTATTGGAGGAGCCGAAGGTATTAAAAACATCGATTCTAAATCTCAAAATGGTAGGAGCACCATTAATGTTGAGTTCGATACTAGTATTGACTTAGACAATGCAGCAAATGATATTAGAGAGAGAGTAGCAAGGATAGTTGATAATTTACCGTTCGAAGCAGAAGCTCCTCAAATTTTAAAAAGAGCTGCAGGATTTACCACAACAATGTGGTTATCTTTATCATCATCAACTTGGGACGATCTAGAGCTTGGAGACTACGCAGAGAGGTATTTAGTTGATCAATTTTCTAGTGTAAAAAATGTTGGAAGAATAAGAGTTGGAGGTTTAAGAGAGTTAAGTATAAGAGTTTGGATCGACTCAATTAAACTAGCAGCTAACAATTTAACAATTCAGGAAGTTGAGTTAGCATTACGTGGAGAAAATATAAGTCTTCCTGCTGGAACACTAGAAGCAAATAACATAGATCTGACCTTAAATCTTGATAAATCCTACAATGATATTAATTCAATAAAACAACTACCAATTAAAAAAAATGGAAATAAAGTTGTTTTGTTATCTGATGTAGCAAATGTTGAATTTGGCCCAGTTTCAGAGAAGACACTTTTTAAAGCACAAACTAAAGATCAAATAAATCTAAAAACTGTTGGCATCGGTATTTACGCAAGAAGTGGAGCTTCAACAGTAGAACTCTCAAAGGATATTAAGAAAAAAATTTCTCAAGTAAAAAAAACATTGCCTAAGGGATTAGATTTAAGGGTATCATTCAATAGAGCAAATTATGTAGAAGCTGCTATACAAGAAGTTTATAAAACATTAGTAATAGCTTTTATTTTAGTCATATTGATAATTTATCTTTTTTTAGGAAATCTTAAGGCTGTAATTGTTCCTGCTGTGGCACTACCTGTTAGCTTAATTGCATCTTTTTTAGGTCTCTATCTTTTTGGACTTTCAATAAATATTTTTGTGCTTTTAAGTTTTATCCTCGCAATAGGAATCATTACGGACGATTCTGTCATAATGACTGATGCTATTTATAGAAGAATCGAGAATGGTGAAACACCTCTAGTTGCAGCTTTCAAAGGTTCAAAACAAATTTCTTTTGCAATTGTTGCGACTACACTAATATTAGTCGCTGTTTTTTTACCTCTTATTTTTGTTGAAGGTATTTCTGGAACTTTATTCAAAGAAACAGCAATTGCTTTATCATTTTCAATTGTGGTGTCCTCTTTCGTGGCATTAACGTTGTCACCAATGTTAGCAAGTAAATTTTTATTTAAAAAAAAGTCTAAAAAAATTTTTATTCAAAAATTTGAAAAAATATTTGTCAATTTTTCTAATTTCTATAGAGAGACCTTAGATTCTATAATAATAAAAACCAAAACAGTTACTGTATTTATAATTTTTATTATAATCTCTTCTATACTTTTATTTAGTTTTTCAAAAAAAGAATTATTGCCATTAGAAGATCGAGGTGCTTATTTAATAATTGGTGCTACGGACGAAGGAAGTTCCTTTGAATATACCAAAGAACAAGCACAAAAAGTTGAGGCTAGATTAATTCCCTTATTACAAGCAGAAGAAAGTCCATATTCTAGATTTATAATGAGGGTACCAGGATTTGGAAACTCAGCAAACGCTTACAATAGTTTCATTATAATTGCTCTCTTAGATGATTGGGAAAATAGAGATAAGGGACAGCAGATAATTTTAAGAGAAGCAATTGGAAAAATTGTAACCTTACCTCAAGCTGTTGCTTTCCCGATTTCTCCTCAATCAATTAGAGTATCAAATTACAACAAACCAGTTCAAATGGTAATTTATGGTAATAGTTATGAGGAACTTGAGACTATACAAAAAAAAATTATTAAGGAACTAAGAACAAACAATAACCTATCAAGAATTGAGTCTGATTATAATAGAGATAAACCAGAGGTAAAACTTATTATAAATCAAAATAAAGCAAAGGATTTAGGTGTTTCAACAAAAACTATAGGAGAAACTCTTGAGACACTTTATGGTGGAAAAAAAATCACAACTTTTAATAAACTTGGAAAAGAATATCCTATTATTGTTCAACAATATTTATCCGATAGAAGAAGTAAAGAGGGTATTTCGAAGATATTTGTTAGGTCTGAGACTAATGGAAAATTAATTTCTTTAAGCAATCTTGTTGATTTTAAGGAGCAAGGTACAGCTAAAGAGCTTTCAAGATATAACAGACAACGTGCAGTGACAATTTCATCTAATGTTAGTGAGAACTATACTTTAAGTGAAGCTATAAGTTACTTTGAAAAAGTAATGTCGGATCTTGCCCCAGAAAATCAAATTACTTGGAAAGGAAAATCTGAGGAAATAAAAGAGACAAGTAACGAATTGTTCATAATCTTTGCATTAGCACTTCTTACAGCTTATTTGGTAATGGCAGCTACTTTTAATTCATTTATCCATCCTTTTGTAATTATTTTAACTGTTCCGTTGGCTATTTTTGGAGGACTAGTTTTTATTTTATTTCTTAACAGTTCGATAAATATTTTCTCTCAAATTGCTTTAATTATTCTTATTGGTGTTTCAACAAAAAATAGTATTTTAATAGTAGATTATGCTAACCAAATTAGAACTACCGGAAAAGACATTAAGTCTGCTGTGAAAGAAGCTTGTGCCGTAAGGTTTAGGCCAATTATTATGACATCACTTAGTACAATGATTGCTATGTTACCTTTAATTATAGGAAATATAGGACCTGGCGCAGGAGAAGGTTCAAGGTTAGCAGTTGGTTCAACAATTTTAGGTGGAATGATTATTTCAACATTTTTTACTTTATATGTAACACCATCAATGTATTTAGCATTAGCAAAAAATACTAAAAGAATTGATTTTGTAGACTTAGAGCTAAAAAAAGAATTATTTAAAAAATAATGTATTTATTTTTGTTAAGAGATTTTCTACAATTCAATAATTGTTTTTTATAAATATCAGATTGTTTTTCTACTTTCTTTGCTAACTTAATTACTTTTTTATTTTTTTTATAATTCTTAAAATTTCCCCACCCCTCATGATATGCAATATATTGTTTAAAAGCGTTTTTTTTTGGAATTTTTAATATAGTTTCTGTTTTATTTGTGTACCATCCTATAAAGTCAACACTATCCTTAAATCTCATTCTAGTTGCTAATTTATTTCCAGTTTCTTTTTTGTATTGTTCCCATGTGCCTTTAACAGCTTGAGAATAACCAAAAGAGCTTGATGGTCTTTTCGAGGGTATTATTTTAAAAATTTTTTTTCTTGGTGGTTTAGCCAACCAATCAAAATTAGACTCGATCTTAATAATTGCTAATTGAATATATATTGGCGTACCCCATTTTTGTTCAACTTTCTTAGTATGTTTGTACCAAAAATATCGTTCATCAAAAATTACACAGCTATTAACTGTTGTCGATGGAATTGAGGAACACCCAGATAAAAAGATAAATGAAAATATAATAAATTTATTTTTTAAAAAAACCATATTCATTTATAAATTTTTGAATGAAAATTACAAGAATCACACCTATTACATTTCCAAATAGATCTGACCACTGAAAACTTCGCTCTGGTATTACGAGATGAAAAATTTCAAGAATTATAGATAAAGAAACTAAATATATAATTAAACTTTTAAATTGGTTAAATTTTGGAAATGTCAGAAATCCCAATATAGTTAGAATTACAAAAACATAAAAATGATTCGATGATATTAAAAAATCTGCTGTTATTTGAGGTTGTATTTTTTCATTACTATAAATTAATAATCCGAGTAAGCTTCCAGGATAAAGATACAATAAAATCAAAAAAAAGTTAAAAATATAAAAAACTATTTTATTATTAGAAAAAAATTTTTTCATTTAATTATATAGTTTTATTTATAAATATATTTTACAAATAACAATATGAGTTTTTTAATATTAGTAAGACATGGTCAAAGTGCTTGGAATCTTGAAAAAAAGTTTACTGGGTGGGTAGATGTTGACTTAACAGAAAAAGGTAAACTTGAGGCTGAAAAAGCTGGCAGGCTAATCAAGCAAAAGAATATAAATATTGATTATTACTATTCATCTCTTCAAAAGAGAGCAACCAACACACTTAAAATAATCCAAGATGTTTTGGGTCATAAAAAAGATCCTGTCAAAACATGGTGTCTAAATGAAAGACATTATGGTGCTTTAACAGGTTTAAATAAAATTGAATTGAGTAAAAAAATTGGTGAAAGTAAGGTTCATGATTTAAGGCGATCTTGGGACACTAAACCCGATCCTTTGAGCAAAGAAAGCCCATATCACCCCTTGAATATCAAAACGTATGAAAATTTGCCAAAAGAGATACTTCCAGACACTGAGTCTTTAAAAGATACCTTTGAAAGGGTTCAAGAATATTTCAAGAGGGAAATTCAAGAAAAGATAATCAACAATAACATCTTAATATCAGCCCATGGAAACTCAATAAGAGCTTTGTGTAAAGATTTGCTCAAATTAGATAATAATCAAATAGCCTACTTAGAAATCCCGACTGGCAACCCCTTAATTTTGGAACTTAACGATAAATTTGAGGTAAAAAATTGTGAATATTTGGACAAAGAACGCTCTAAAGATCTTCTAGTTTTTTAAAAGTTTCAAAATTTGTAAGATGATAAAATTTATTTAAACTTTCTAAACCATTTAATTTTTCTTGTATTAGTAATGAATTCCATATTTCGTTAATTGGAAAGCTTTCCACTTTATATTGTCGAAACAAATTTTTATTTAAAATTTGACAACCTATGTAAATAAATTTTCTATCGCCATCTTTTTTTTTTAAAATATTATCTATCATATTAAAGTCTCCATTTAGTTTTTCATCAAAACTTAGTTTTTTATTAACTACAAGAAGGATGTTATCTAAATTATTTTGAAAATAATAACTTTCCATTTTATTAATCTCACTAACATAATCCTTTTTCCACAATGTATCTGGATTAAATATTAAAAAATTTTCATCCTTAGAGTAATTCATCATATTTAATATTCCACCACCTGTATTAAGAATTTTATCACCGTCCTTAATTATTTCTATATCAATGGGAAATTTTTTTTCTTTTATAAAATTTGAAATCTGTTCTCCAAGATGAAATATATTAATAAGTACTTTTTGAATTTTTAAATCGATTATTGTATTTATACAATTTTCAAGCATTGTTATGTTTTTCAGTTCAATTAGAGGTTTTGGAGTTTTCAAAGTTATAGGATTTAATCTTTTACCAAACCCACCACATAAAATAATTGCAGTATTAATTTTCATTTAATGAACTTTTTAAAATTTTTATTTAAGATAGCACTTAAATCTCTGAAAACTATATTTTGGTTTAACCTCATTTGTATAAGACTCCAAGTGTAGGGGATTAATTTTAAGTAACTTTTCTTTCTATCTCTAACTGCAAGACGAGTAAATATTCCAATAATTTTTAAATTTCTTAAAACAGATAAGATCTCAAAATCATTCTTGATCTTTATTTTTTCAGTTTTACTAAATTTTTTAACATAATAATTGTAAATTTTATTTTTTAATCCTTTTGAAGTTTTAATTCTAACATCATCTACAAGAGAAGCTAAGTCATAAGCTTTATTTCCTATAAGTGCATCTTGACTATCGATAATGCCTATTTGATCTTTTACTAACATGAGATTAGAAACATGAAAATCTCTATGAACAAATACATTATTTCTCAACTGTAATTTTGAAGATAATTTAGTTATGATCTTCCTAAAATCTTTAGCGAATTTTCGACTTTTATTTTTTGGTAAATTTTTTTTGACATACCAATCATAAAATAAATTTGCTTCTTGTATCAATATTTTTCTTTTATAGATTGGAATTTTGTACTTTTTGTTTTTAAAATTTTCTATACTTTTATCTTTAATCGATTGAATTTGTTTTAATAATTTAATGACCTTTTTAAAATAATTAAATTTTGATTTTGTTTTTTTTAATAATTTATAAATAGTTTTATCTCCAAAGTCTTCAATTTCAATAAAACTTTTCTTGTAATTTTCTTTGTACATAAGGGGTGCTAAAATTTTATTTTTATTCAGAATTTTATTTATTGAGTCATAAATAAGAAGATTTTTATTTTTATCTTTTTCAGCATAAACTAAAATTGAAGAAAAATTTTTTTCACTTTTACGAATGAATCTTCTTAAAGATGCATCCCCCTTAATTTTTTTTAATTGTTTCATCTAAAATTATAAATCTAAACCTTTAATTTGAACAAATCTTTTTTGATAATCTTTCTCATAACTAAAATATAATTTTACCAAGTTTTTAAGATCTCTCTTAATTATCTCTGGCCATTCTACTAAAATGATTGTATCTGGTTCTTCCTCAAATAAACCTAAACTATCTACTTCTCTCTCATTTTTTAATCGATAAAGGTCATAATGTTTGATGGTCAGATTATTAATACTATATTCACTTAATATATTAAATGTTGGACTAGTAACCTCGGTAAGTATCAATTTATTTTTTTTCTGAAATCCGTTAATTAAATATCTTACAAATGTAGTTTTACCAACTCCCATCTCCCCGTATAAAAAGACTTTATTTCCTGGTTTTAATTTATTTAAAAACTTTAATGCTAATTCTTCTGTTTGTTTTTCTGAAGATAAATCAACTTTATCATTCTTAATAGCGATAGGCATCAGGTTTAAATGGACCTTCTACTTCAACACTTATGTAATCAGCTTGATCTCTAGAAAGTTTAGTAAGCTTAGCCCCAACTTTTTTAAGATGGAGTGTTGCAACTTTTTCATCAAGATGCTTTGGCAATACATAAACCTTTTTTTCATAGTTTTTATAGTTATTCCACAGCTCTATTTGTGCGATTACTTGATTGGTAAAAGATGCGCTCATCACAAAGCTCGGATGACCAGTTGCACATCCTAAATTAACTAACCTTCCCTCTGCTAAAAGAATTATTCTTTTTTTGCTTGGTAACTCTATCTCATGAACTTGTGGTTTTACTTCTGTCCATTTATAATTTTTTAGAGCTTCAACTTGGATTTCATTATCAAAGTGACCTATGTTACATAGAATAGCTCTATCTTTCATATCTCTCATATGATCTGCCGTAACAACATCTTTATTACCTGTTGCAGTTACAACTATGTCAGCTTTACTTATCGCTTCATCCATTAAAACTACTTCATAACCTTCCATAGCTGCCTGTAACGCACAAATTGGGTCTGCCTCTGTAACTAATACTCTAGCTCCACTCTGTCTTAAAGATGCAGCGCTTCCTTTTCCAACATCTCCAAAGCCTGCGACAATTGCAATTTTTCCTGACATCATAACATCTGTAGCCCGTCTGATTCCGTCAACTAAACTTTCTCGACATCCATAAAGATTGTCAAATTTAGATTTTGTGACAGAGTCATTCACATTTATTGCAGGTATAAGAAGTGAATTATCTTTTTCCATCTTGTTTAAAGCTTTAATGCCCGTTGTTGTCTCTTCAGAAACCCCTCTCACTTCTTTTAATAAATTTTTGTATTCATTATGCATTATAGCTGTCAAATCACCACCATCATCTAATAGCATATTAGGTTTCCAATCTTTTTTGCCAATAATTGTTTGTTTTATGCACCAAATATATTCTTCCTCAGTCTCGCCTTTCCACGCATAAACTGGTATTCCAGCTTTAGCAATAGCTGCGGCTGCATGATCCTGAGTTGAAAAAATATTACATGATGACCATCTAACATCAGCACCTAAATTTACTAAAGTTTCAATTAAAACAGCAGTTTGAATTGTCATGTGTAGACAGCCTATAATTTTTGCTCCTTTTAAAGGTAGTTTCCCTGAGTATTCCTCTCTTAATGCCATTAATCCAGGCATTTCACTTTCAGCTATCGAGATTTCTTTTCTTCCAAATTTAGCTTGGGATATATCTTTAACTTTATAATCTTTCATAAAATGTTTTTCTAGCAATAAAGGATTAATTAATCAATAGAACTGTTTAAACTCTCGGAAATATAATTTCCATATTTGCACCTTTACGATCTTCTCTATTAGATGCTTTAATAGAGGCATTATGCAGATCAACCAAATTTTTAACTATGTTTAAACCTAGACCAGAATGTTGTCCAAATTTATCTGGCCTATTACTGTAAAACCTTTTAAATATTTTATTTGTATCCTTTTCTTTAAATCCACGACCTTCATCCAATATATTTATTGAAACTTTATTATTGTCTTGCTTAGACACTTTAACTAATACATTTTGATTATCCTCACTAAATGAAATAGCATTATCTAAAAGATTGGCAATTATTTGCTCAATTCTATTTTCAATACCATTTATAAAATATTTATTTTTTCCATCACTTTTGTAAGAAATTTTAATTCCTCTTTTGAGTTTATAGATATTATTAAAGTCATCTACTACTGATTTAATAATTGGCTCAATATCAATTTTTTTTATTTTTTCTTTACTTAAAGCAACCTCATCTTTAAGAATCTGAGAATAATCTGTAATCAATCTTTCTATCCTTTGAACATCATGACTTAAAATATCAATTAATTTAATTCTTTGATTTATATCTGTAGTATCATGTAAAATTTCTGAGGCACTTTTTAATGAAGCCAATGGGTTTCTTATTTCATGAACTAAATCTGTAGAAAAGTTTTCTGCCTGAGTAATTCTTCTTTGTAATTGGTTTGTCATATCATCCAAAGAATTAGATAATAATCCAAGTTCATCATTTCTCGATTTTAATGATTTAATACTAGTAGCCTTAGGATCTTTATTTTTTATTGTTTCAGTATAACTAACTAAATTTTTGATAGGTTTAAGAAAATATCTATTTAAAACAAATGAAAATATTAAAATTACAAGTCCTACAGCAATTGCTGTTCTAATTATAAAAGTTTTTCTCTCATCTACAGCTGCTTTAATATCGTTCGCATTTTCTGTAATTGCTAAATAACCAATATTTTGATCCTTAAGCATTACATTTTTAATTGTTGTTAATTTGAACTTATTAAATTCATCCTGCGTAAAAGTGAAAGGTGTACCAAAATTTTTTGAACTTGAGTAATTATACAAGATATCATTTAATGATACAGCATTATCATTTCCTATATTGATATTTTTTTTTTCAGTAATCTCTTTTGTTTTTTTTTCGTTTAATATTTCTAATTCAACTATATCTAATCTTGATGAGAATGCTCTTGGATCAAGGTCTAAAGTATCAGTGTCACCTACTAAATTTAAATTATTATCAAAAAATATTACTCTATCTAGGTTTTGAAAGAGAAACCTTGTGGAAAATAAAAATTTTCGAATATCTTCTTCGACAAATTTGATGTCTAATCTTTTAATATTATCAATAGTATTATTTATAACTTCAATGTGATTTGACGATTTTTTTTTAATCAAATTTGGTTGTACATTTTTTAAATAAATGAATGTGAACAAACCTATAATTGTGAAAAATAATAAATTTATAAATAAAAATTTTTTTAAAATTGATAAGTTTTTAAGAAGATTCCCAAACATTAACTAACATTCCATCTATATCCACTTCCATATCTTGTCTCAATAGCTGAAAAATCTGGGTCAACTTTTTTAAATTTTTTTCTTATTCTTTTCACGTGACTATCTATCGTTCTATCCTCAATATCGGTATCCTCTCTATAAGCTATGTCCATTAGTTGGGCTCTCTCTTTAATTATTCCTGGTCTTTTAGCTAATTCCTTAACTAACAAAAATTCAGTAGTTGTAAGTTTATCAGGCAATTGTTTTCCGCCCCATTCGCATTCTAATTGAGATGGATCTAATTTTAACTTTCCGTGAGATATAATACTTTTATTTTCCTCCAGAACTTCTTTTGAATCTTTTTTTCGAAGTTGAACTCTTATTCTCTCTATTAAAACTTTGATTGAAAATCCTCCTGATTTTTTTACAAAATCATCTGCACCTAATTTTAATCCTAACAATTCATCTATTTCTTCATCTTTTGAGGTTAAAAATATGACAGGTAAAGAAGTTTTTTTTCTTAATTTTTTTAAAAGTTCTTCACCATCCATTTTAGGCATTTTGATATCGATTATTGCTAAATCAGGCGGTGTCCTTGTCAGACCAATCAATGCACTTTCGCCATCAATGTAAGTTTGAACTTTAAAACCCTCTTTCTCTAGAGCTATACTTAAACTAGTTAGTATATTTCTATCATCGTCTACAAGGGCAATTGTTTCTTTGTGCATAATTAACTATAAAAATACTAAATTGTTCTAATTTGGGCAAATCAAATTTAGTGAAGCTCACCCCAGTTATTACCTGTATTCAAATCTACAGTCAAAGGTATTGAAAAAGAATGATGATCACTTTTAGCTACACTCATCATTTCCTCTATAATGATTTTACTGACTTTTTTTACTTCGTCTTTATGTGCCTCAAAAATAAGCTCATCATGAATTTGTAATAACATCTTAGATTTTTGTTTTTTTTGTTCATTAAGCTTGATATTTAATCTTATCATAGCCAATCTCATTATCTCTGCTGCTGAACCTTGAATTGGCGCATTAATTGCTGCACGCTCTTGAAAATTTCTTACATTATAATTTTTATCATTAATATTAATAAAGTGAGATCTTCTTCCAAAAATATTGTTAACATATCCACTTTTTCTACAAAATTTTATTGTTTGGTCCATATAAACTTTTATCTCAGGAAATTTAAAAAAATATGCTTTAAGAAATTCCTCAGCTTCATAATTTGAGACATTAATTTGTTTTGCTAAACCATATTGTGAAATTCCATAAATGATTCCAAAATTAATAGCTTTAGCTTTTCTTCTTTGATCCTGATCTACTTTTTTGATATCTATGTTAAAAATTTGACTAGCTGTAAGAGAGTGAATATCTTCATTATTTTTAAAAGCTTTTTTCAATTCTTTAACATCTGCCAGATCTGCTAAAATTCTCATTTCAATTTGGTTATAGTCAGCTGAAATTAAAACATGATCTTTTTCAGCAATAAATGCTTTTCTAATATCTTTGCCATCTTGGGATTTGATTGGAATATTTTGTAGGTTAGGATCGCTAGAAGCTAATCTTCCTGTGGTAGTAGCTGCAAGCAAAAAAGAAGTATGAACTCTTTTTGAATTTGGATTAATATGTTCAGGTAGAGAGTCTGAATATGTATTTTTTAGTTTCGAAACCTGCCTCCAATCTAAAATTAATTGTGGAAACTTATGCCCTTTAAAAGCGAGATCCTCCAGGACTGATGCACTTGTAGCAAAGCTCCCCTTTTTTGTTTTTTTTAGATCTGCAATTTTAAGATCATTGTACAAAATTTCACCAAGCTGTTTTGGAGATGCGATATTGAATTCTTTATTTGATATTTTGAAAACATCTTTTTGAATCTTATCAATTTTTTTTCCAAATTTTAAAGAAAGAGTCTTTAGAAATTTATAATCGATTTTAATTCCTTGAATTTCCATAAAGGCCAAAATTTTAATCATAGGTTTCTCAAAAATTTCGTAAATATTTAACATTTTTTCTTCCTTCAAACTTTTGAAAAATTTTTTATATAATCTTAAAGTTATATCAGCATCCTCTGCTGCATAATCTTTAGCCTTTTCAATATCAACTTGGCTAAAATTTATTTCTCTTTTTCCAGAACCAACCACATCTTTAAACGCAACAGTTTTATGATTTAAATGAATCTCTGATAATGTATCCATGTTATGCCTATTTTTACCTGCATCAAGAACGTATGACATGAGCATGGTATCCTCAATTGAGTTAACATCTATTCCATTTTTATATAATACGATAAAATCAAATTTTATATTTTGACCAATTTTTTTTATACTCGAGTCCTCTAATAAAGGTTTTAATTTTCTTAAAACTTTATCTTTATCTATATTTTTTTTTGTTTTATGACCAATTGGTATGTAACATGCTTTTCCAATCTTGGTACTTAATGATATGCCTATTAAATCCGTATTATGAGGATCTAGTGAACTTGTTTCGGTGTCTACTGCAACTTCACCATTCTGCTCAGCTTCTTTTATCCATTCATCAATTTCATTTAGATTATTAATTAAATAATATTTACTTCTATCTATCTTTATTTGATTATCCTCAATTTTAATCTCTTTTTTAAAACTACTCAGATTGGGCTCTCCATAAGCTGAAATTGCAGAGCTAAGTAATCTATTAAACTCCATCTCTCTCAAAAATTTATAAAGTTTATCTTTATCAATATCTTTTAGTTGAAATTCGTTAGGTGCTATTTTTATCGGAGCGTCATGTTTTAGAGTTACTAACTTTTTGCTTATTAAAGCTTTATCTTTGTTTTCTATAAGAGTTTCTCTTCTTTTGTTTTGTTTTATTTCATGAGCAGACTCTAATAAGTTTTCTAAATTGACATACTTATTAATTAATTCAGCTGCCGTTTTTATACCAATTCCAGGTACACCAGGAACATTATCACTACTATCTCCAGCTAAAGCTTGAACATCTATAACTTTACTAGAGCCAACACCAAACTTATTAAGAATATCATCCTCAGAAATAAACTTATTCTTCATTGGATCGTAAATACGAACATTTTTTCTATATAATTGCATCAAATCCTTGTCAGAAGATACGATGGTTACTTTAGCTCCTGCATTTAGTATTTTGTCGGTATAAGTTGCTATTAAATCATCTGCCTCATAATTTATTAATTCTACTGATGGTAAGTTGAACGCAAGAACCGATTTCCTAATATATTCAAATTGAGGTGCTAAATCATCAGGTGCCTCTGACCTATTTGCCTTATAATCATTATAAATTTCATTTCTGAAGGTCTTTCTTGCTGAGTCAAAGATTACCGCAAAATGAGTAGGTTTTTGTAAATTTTGGTTAGATTTAGAATCTTCTAAAAGTTTAAAAAGCATACTGCAGAAACCACTCACTGCTCCGGTGGGTAATCCATCACTTTTTCGTGTTAAAGGAGGCAATGCATAATAAGCTCTAAATATATATCCTGAACCATCGACTAAATAAAAATGATCTGTTTTTTTTATTTTACTCATTTAAAATTAATATAGATTCTCAACTAAAATAAGAGTATTATTTTTTATGGAACTAATAAAGCAAAATTCTCAAGCAAAAATTTTCAAATCAATAATTGTTATATTTTTTGGATCTTTACTTCTTGCAATATCTGCAAAAATAAAAATTCCTTTTTATCCAGTCCCAATGACAATGCAAACATTTGTAGTGCTACTACTTGGTATGAGTTTTGGATATAAGATAGCTTTAACAACAATTAGTTTGTATCTATTAGAGGGAATCGCGGGAATACCCGTTTTTTCTAATTCTCCTGAAAGGGGGGTTGGCTTTGCCTATTTTACTGGTCCAACTATGGGCTACTTGATTGGATTTCTTTCTGCAGGTTATTTAGCTTCTCTGATAAATAAAAATGATAATTTTTTTATGATTTTTGCTAAATTACTCTTATCGGTATCAACGATTTATCTATTAGGTGTTTGGTGGTTGGGTACGCTTATTGGATGGGATAAACCAATTTTTGAAATAGGAGTTATGCCATTTTTATTAGCAGAGACGTTTAAAATTTGTTTGCTCACAATCATAGCAAAAAAGTTACTCAATTTTAGAAAATTTATTTAGGAGATCTTTTAGAAAGAATTCTTTGCAAGGTTCTTCTATGCATTTTTAGCCTTCTGGCTGTTTCAGATACGTTTCTATTGCAAAGTTCAAAAACTCTATGAATATGTTCCCATTTAACCCTGTCTGCTGACATTGGGTTTTCTGGTGGAGCTGCTTTTTTAGCTGGATCTGCTAACAAAGCTTTTTCAACATCATCAGCGTCTGCGGGTTTTGCCAAATAATCAATCGCGCCCTCTTTTATTGCAGCTACAGCTGTCGGGATATTTCCATAACCAGTTAGCATTATAATTCTACTTGAAGAATTTGAGTTTTGTATTTCTTTTACAACTTCAAGTCCGTTGCCATCATTCAATCTTAGATCTACTACAGCGAATCCAGGTTTCTTAGCTTTAACCGAATCTAACCCTTTTTGTACACCCTCAGCTTGAATAACTTCAAAGCCCTTTTTTTCCATTGCTCTAGCTAATCGCTCTCTAAATGGATTATCATCATCGACAATCAACAAGGATTTGTTGTCAAAATCAGCTAAATTTTGCAATGGTGCTTCGTTTTTCATGAGCTTTATATGGACATTTTTTTCCACAATTCAATAGTCATTATTTGCTTTACTTTGAATAACTATTGAATTAACTGCTCGATTATTAAAGTTTTTTTATAAAAAAAGCTTTTTTTTTGTTAAATTTTTTTTGAGGGGGCATATTAAATGCAAAAATTTAAGTCAGTTGAAGAACTTGTAAGTCAACTGAAACCAGAAAAACCAGTTTATTGTTTAAGAAAGAAATCTATTCTTTCAGCTTCAAAATTCTTTCAAAATAACTTTCCAGGAAAAATCTTATATGCTGTAAAAACTAACCCACACTCTGAAGTGATTAAAACTCTTATAAAAAGTGGAGTCGATCAATTTGATGTTGCTTCAATCGAGGAAATAAAATCTGTTAAAAAATTTAGCCTTTTGGCAAAATGTTCTTTTATGCATACTGTTAAAAGTAGAGAAAGTATAACAGAGGCCTATTTCAAATATGGAGTTAAAACATTTGCACTAGACACAAAAGATGAATTAATAAAAATTATTGAGAGTACTGGTAATGCAAAAGATCTTGAGCTGTTTGTAAGGGTGTCTGTATCAAATGAACATGCTGAAATTGATTTATCAAAAAAATTTGGGGCTCTTAACTCTGAAGCAACAGGTTTGCTGAGATTGGTAAAACAACATTCAAATAAAATAGGATTGAGTTTTCATGTTGGATCTCAATGTATGCATCCAATCTCATATACAAAAGGTATAAACGAAATAGGAAATATAATTAAGAAAACTAAAATTATACCTGATTATATAAACGTTGGAGGTGGTTTTCCAACAATTTATCCTGATTTAATTCCACAATCTTTAAATAGTTACTTAAATGAAATTAAAAAAGGACTTAAAAACTTAAAAATAAAAAAACTACCAGAGATTATTTGTGAGCCTGGAAGAGCATTAGTTGCTGAAAGTGGTTCGACAATAGTCAGAATAAATCTTAAAAAAAAACAAAAGCTTTATATTAATGATGGTACCTATGGAACACTTTTTGATGCAGGTACTCCAAACATAGTTTTTCCTTCAAAAATGATTAAGGATAATTCAAATAAAATTATTTCAAAAAAATTAACTGCTTTTGATTTTTACGGTCCCACTTGTGATAGTATGGATTACATGAAAGGTCCATTTCTTTTACCTAACAATATCAAAGAAAATGATTATATCGAACTTGGTCAACTAGGTGCTTATGGTTTAACATTTAGAACACAATTTAATGGCTTCTTCTCTGATGAAATTTATGAAGTTGAAGATAATCCAATAATGAGTCTTTACGACAAAGACAATAATAAAGCTACTTTGGTAGCTTAATGACAGATAAAAAAAACTTAGGCCATAATAGTAAAAAAGATTTTCTTAAAAATCCTGTTGAACATATTGATATTACATCATTCGACTCAAGAAAAATTATTTCCTCGATGGAAAAAATGTCTTTTGTTTCAAGAGAAACCGCGAAAGCCGCAAATATCTATAATGAAATGTTAAAAGATAAAGATTGTACGATTTTTTTAACTTTAGCAGGATCCACTTCTGCTGCTGGCTGCATGAGTATTTATAAAGATCTTATTAAATATAATATGGTCGATGCAATAGTTGCTACAGGAGCTTCTATTGTAGATATGGACTTTTTTGAAGCATTGGGTTTTAAACATTATCAAGGATCACAATTTCAGGATGATACAGAGCTTAGAAAAAATTATATTGATAGGATTTATGACACATATATTGATGAGGATGAATTACAAGTTTGTGACAAAAAAATTTGTGAAATCGCCGATAGTCTTGAACCAAAAAGTTATACATCTAGAGAATTTATTCAAGAAATGGGTAAATATTTAAAAAAAAATTCAGTAAAAAAAGACTCATTAATTGAAACCGCATATGAAAATAATGTTCCGATTTTCTGCCCTGCTTTTACAGATTCTAGTGCCGGTTTTGGCTTGGTAATTCATCAGGAAAAAAACCCAAAAAAACATTTAACTATTGATTCAATTAAAGAGTTCAGAGAACTGACTGAAATAAAGATACAGTCTAAGAGTTCTGGTCTGTTCATGATAGGTGGAGGTGTGCCAAAAAACTTTATACAAGACACAGTAATATGTGCAGAACTTTTAGGTAAAGATGTAGAAATGCATAAATATGCAGTTCAAATTACTGTAGCAGACTCCAGGGATGGAGCTTGTAGCAGTTCAACTTTAAAAGAGGCTAGCTCTTGGGGTAAGGTTGATGTCACTAAGGAACAAATGGTTTTTGCAGAAGCTACTAGTGTATTACCTTTAATTTGCAGTGATGTATATCACAAAGGTGAATGGAAAAATAGAAGTCGAAAAAACTTCTCTAAAATTTTTGATTAAAAATGAAAAAAAAAACCACTATTGGTTTAATACAAACAAAAGTTTTTGAAAATCAAAACAAAAATTTAGAAAATTCAATAAAAAAAATTAAAAAGGCAGCAAAAAGAAATGCAAAAATAATTTGTTTACCTGAATTATTTCTTTCACCTTATTTTTGTCAAACCGAAAATCATTCAAAATTCAAACTTGCTGAAAAGATTCCAGGACCAATCACAAATATTTACTGTAATCTAGCTAAAGAGCTCTCTATTATTCTAATGATCTCTCTTTTTGAAAAAAAAACTTCTGGTTTTTATCACAATACTAGTGTTGTGATTAATGAAGATGGAAAAATTGTCTCAAAATATAGAAAAATGCATATTCCAGATGATCCAGGCTACTACGAAAAATTTTATTTTACTCCTGGAGATTTGGGTTTCAAATCAATAAATACCAATTATGGTAAAATAGGATCTTTAGTATGTTGGGATCAGTGGTTTCCTGAAGCAGCAAGACTCACTGCGCTTAAAGGTGCTGAAATTTTATTTTATCCTACTGCAATAGGATGGCATCCCAAAGAGAGAAAAAAATTTGGGAATTCACAATTAGATGCTTGGATTACAATACAAAGATCTCATGCTATCGCTAATGGTGTTTTTGTGGCTGCAATTAATAGAATTGGATTGGAAAAAGTTAAAAATAAAAAGATTCAATTTTGGGGCAATTCTATGATTATTGATCCAAGTGGAAATATAATCAAACGATCCAAATCAAACAAAGAAGAAATATTAATATGTGATATTGATTTTAAAAAAGTAGAAAATACAAGACAACATTGGCCATTTTTAAGAGATAGAAGAATTGATTATTATAAGGGTCTACTAAAAAATCCTAAAGATGCTTAAAGATTTGTTTCTTGAAGGTTTTAGAATGCCTGGAGAGTGGGAAAAACAAAAATCTGTTTGGATTGTTTGGCCATATAATAAAAAAGATTGGCCAGGCTTGTTTGATAAAATTCCTGAAGTAGTAAGTAGGATTATCTGTAATTTGTCAATTAATCAAACTGTAAATTTAATAATTAGAACTAATAAAGATAAATTAAGAATTAAACTAGAATTAAAAAAATTTAAAAATGATCTATCTAAAATCAAATTTCACCAAATTTTAACAAATAGAATTTGGATCAGAGATAGTGGCCCACTATTTTTAATTAATAATAAAAAAAGAAAAAAAATTATTCTTAATTTTAGATTCAATGGGTGGTCAAAATATAGTGATTACCAAAAAGATGATAAAATTAATGCTAGAATCGCAAAATTGATAAAGATTAAAAAAATTGAACCTAAAATTAAAGTAAAAAAAAATCTTAAAAAAATTGTTTTAGAAGGCGGAGCAATAGACGTGAATGGCCGAGGTTCAATACTTCTGACCCGAGAATGTCTCTTAAGTAAAGTTCAAGAAAGAAACCCTGGCGTAAATAAATTAAATCTAGAAAATGCTTTTAGAAAATATCTTAATTTGAAAAATTTCATATGGTTAAATAAAGGTATAAAGGGGGATGATACTCATGGACACATAGATGATATCGCTAGGTTCGTTTCTCCAAATACTATAATGGCTGCAATTGAAAAAAATAAAAAAGATAGAAATTTTAAAAGTTTAAATGAAAATTTAAAAATTCTAAAGAAATCAAATAATACAAATGGAAAAAAATTTAAAATAATTAAAATTCCAATGCCAAAACCCATCTATATTAATAATGTACAAGTTCCTGCAAGTTATCTTAATTTTTATATTGCAAACAGAATAGTACTATTGCCAGTTTTTAATGACGACAATGATAGAAAAGTTTTTTTAATTTTTAAAAAATTTTTTAAAAAAAGAAAAGTAATTCCTATCGATTGTAGTGAACTTATTTGGGGATTTGGTGCGATCCATTGTATGACACAACAGGAGCCCTTTATATAGTTTTTAAGCTGGTTTTAAAGTGCCTAAAAGTAGTCTAAAGGGAATTAACATTACTAAAGCAACAAATATTTTTACAGTCAAATCACCCAAGGATAATGTTACCCAAGGTATACCCGTAGCATAAAAAGATATAGAGAAAAATAAGAAGGTATCAACTGTCGATCCAATAAAAGATGAAGTTAAAGGTGCAACAAACCACTTCTTCTTTCTCAATTTGTCAAAAATCTGAACATCTATTAGTTGGGCTACTAAAAAAGCAGTTCCAGATCCGATGGCTATTCTAACGGATATCAAGTCTGCAAAGTTTGTTGAAAAAAGAAGAGTAAAACTAATTCCTATAATAAAACCTATGTAAACTATTTGTCTTGCAATTAGTTTTCCATAAGATCTATTTGCTAAATCAGTTATTAAAAAAGCTATTGGATAACTAAATGCTCCATAAGTTAATATTTCCTCCAAACCATAATATTTGATTGGAAATTGGACTAAATAATTAGAAGCTAAAACAACAACTCCCATTATTAATGAGAACAATAGAAATAATTTATTCATTAAACGCTTTTAGATTTTACTATTTTTTTTTGGAAAGGAGATTTAATCAATATATTTTTTTTGAGTTTTTTTAATCTTGGTGATAAATTTTTATTTTTGACTGATTTCAAAAATTCATCAAAACTACCTTTTTTATCAACAGATCTAACGCCAGCATTGCTTACTGTTAATTTTAAGCTTCTATTAAGAAGTTCGCTTGTAAATTTAACTTTTTTTAAATTAGGTAAAAATCTTCTTTTTGTCTTATTATTAGCGTGACTAACATTATGACCTTTCATTGGATTTTTTCCAGTTAATTCACATTTTTTTGCCATAATAATATCGCCTATATAGAGTGTGATTATGATCTCGTCAAGGTTATAAGGTTGTAATTACTATTTTTTACCAATTATTTCTGTAAAGTTCTTAACACCATCTTTAATGAGTAATTCTTTAAGTTCTTTTTTTATCATATTAACTATATTTGGTCCTTTAAAGACCATTCCGGTATAAAGCTGAACATAACTTGCACCCGCTAATAATTTTTCATATGTGCTCCTTCCAGAGTCTACTCCTCCAACACCAATAATTTTTATTCTTCCATTTAATATTTTGTAAAATTTATTGATTAATTGTGATGATTTTTTTTCAATAGGTTTACCAGATAAGCCCCCTTTTTGGTGTTTTTGGATGTTACTTAAATTATCTCGTGATGAATCAGATGTGTTTGAAATGATAATAGCCTCAATTTCATTACTCAAAAGAACTTCTGCAATTTTATTAATTTCTTGGTTATTGATATCGGGTGAAACTTTAACTGCTATTGGCACTTTTGAATTCAAATTTTTTTTTTCTTTACTTATAGCTTGTAAAAGTTCATCTAACTTTGTTTGTTCATGAAATTTTCTTAGGTCTTCAGTATTAGGTGACGAAATATTGATTGTGATATAATCTGCAATCTGATGGAATGTTTTTAGACAATCTAAATAGTCTTTAAGTCTATTTTCAGAGACCTTGTTAGGCCCAATGTTAACTCCAAGTAAACCTATTTGTTTGTTAGATTTCATTCTATTTGCAATATTTTGAGCACCCAGATTATTGAAACCAAGTCTATTTATTAATGCCTCATCCTCTACCAGTCTAAATACTCTTGGTTTAGGATTTCCATATTGTTTTAAAGGAGTAATAGTTCCAACCTCAACAAAGCCAAAACCCAACCTAAATAATGAGTTATATACTTCAGCATTTTTATCAAAACCTGCTGCCATACCTATTGGATTTTCTAAATCTTTATTAAATAGTTTTGATTTAAATAATGGATTATTTCTATCAGTATCTAAAATATTAGGAACAAAATTAAACTTTAAAGACTTAATTGCTAAATTATGAGCTGTCTCTGGATCAAACTTGAAAATTAAAGATCTTAAATTTGAAAACATTATTTAATCTTATTTAATATAAGATCTTTTGTTTCTTTAACACCAAAAAAACTTATAAAAAAACCCATTCGAGGGCCATTTTCATCACCAAATACAACTTCATAAATTAATTTAAACCAATCTCTTAGTTTATCTGAATAACCATTTTCTTTTCCAGTTGAATAAATTAAAGTTTGGATATCCTCAGGTGACATTTTATCATTACACTTATCCAAAGTTTTTATCAGAGCTTCTAATGCTTTTTTTTCTTTATCATTGGGTTTCTTGTATTTCTTTTGTAATTTAATGACATCATTAAAATATTTAATAGCATAGCCAACTAATCTATTAAATATAGGATAATCTTTCTCAGAAATATTAGTTTTATATCTCTTTACAAATTTCCATAAAAGTTCTGTGTTGTCTGCGTTACTTGTCTCAACAAGATTTAGTAACATCGAAAATGACATAATCATGTTTTCTTTAGGTACCTTACTATTATGGACATGCCAAACAGGATTCATAAGTAATTGTAAATCATTTTGAGATTTTGCTTTTTCTATAAAATCTAAGTATTCATCGACAGCTTTTGGAACAATTTCTTTATAAAGTTTTTTAGCTCTTTTTGGATTTTGATACATATATAAAGATAAACTTTCTGGTGACGCATATTCTAACCACTGATCAATTGTGATACCATTTCCTTTAGATTTTGAAATTTTTTCCCCTTTCTCATCTAAAAATAATTCGTATGCAAAACCTGATGGATTAGTTTTTCCAATTAATTTAATTATCTTAGTAGATAAAATTGCGCTTTCTATAAGATCTTTGCCGTACATTTCAAAATCAATATCTAATGCATACCACCTCATAGCCCAATCAACTTTCCATTGCAGTTTACAATTTCCATCCAAAACGCTTATTTCCAGATCTTGTCCATTATTATCAAAGATAATTTTCGATTTTTCCTTATCTATTTCTTTCAAGGGAATTTCCAAAACATGTCCTGTCTGAGGACATATAGGTAAAAATGGACAATAAGTTTTCTGACGCTCTTTGCCTAAAGTTGGAAGTATAATATTCATTATTCCATCATAATTTTTCAAAATAATTTGAAGAGTAGAATTAAAAAAACCTGATTTATAAAGTGATGTAGAACTTTTAAAACTATAATTAAAATTAAAATTATTTAAAAAATTTTTAAGCATTTCATTATTATGTTCTCCAAAACTACTAAATTTACCAAAAGGATCTGGGACTTTTGTAAGCGGTTTGTGTAAATTCTTTCTCAATAATTCTTTTTGTGGGATATTTTCTGGAACTTTTCTTAACCCATCCATATCATCTGAGAAAGTTATTATTTCTGTTGGAAGATCAGTTAAATGACTTAAGGCATTTACCATCATTGATGTTCTGGCAACCTCTCCAAATGTACCAATATGAGGGAGTCCGCTTGGACCATACCCAGTTTGAAGAGTGATTTTTCCTTTTTTCTCTATATATGATTTTCTTTCACGAAGCATTTTTTTTGCCTCTACAAAAGGCCATGCAGCTGTTTTATCTAAATTTTCTTTTTTAATCATGAATTACTCAAAAAAATCTTATATTAACGATTTAAACAATTCTTATAGAGTTGAAATTTATTTACCATAAAATAATGTCCTTTCAAAATGTCTAATTATAAAACAGTTTTTTTTACTCTCGGAATTCTTCAAATAATTCTTGGAATCTTTATGCTTCTTCCAATAATTATACAATTTTTCTATAGTGAAATAGACTCCTCTTTTTTTGGAGCAGCTCTTGTTACTACTATCTTTGGCATACTGTTTTTTTTATCAAATTTGGATCACGATAAAAAATTAAATTTACAACAAGCATTTTTGTTGACGTCTTTATCTTGGTTAAGCATTGCAATCTTTGGGTCGCTACCATTTATTTTTTCTAATATGGAATTTTCAATAACTAATGCTTTTTTTGAGAGTATGTCAGGTATTACCACCACCGGATCAACAATTATACCAAACTTGGAAAATATGCCAAAAGGTATTCTCTTTTGGAGAGCTATTCTTCAATGGCTCGGAGGAATTGGTATTATCGTAATGGCTATAACCTTGATGCCAATAATGAATGTAGGAGGGATGCAGTTATTTAAGATATCAAATAATGATTCCTCTGAAAAAATTTTACCTAAATCAAAAGAAATAGCTATTAGATTAATTTATATCTATTTTGGGCTTACTGCTTTATGTGCAATCTCGTATAAAATTCTTGGTATGAATGTTTTTGACAGTATGACTCACTCAATGACTACAATAGCAACCGGAGGATTTTCAAACTATAATGAGTCAATTGGTTTTTTCGATAGTGTTTATATAGAAATTTCAGCAATGATTTTTATTATTTTAGGTAGTTTACCTTTTATTGCTTACATTAAATTTTTAAGTGGAAATAGAGGAATATTTTTTTCAGATATTCAAATCAAAACTTTCATAAAAACTATAGCTTTTAGTACTATCTTATTAATGGTATATCTAATCTTAAATAACTCGTCAAATCTTGATATTAGATCTATTTTTTTTAACGTAATTTCTATTTTGACTGGCACAGGTTATGTTAATGCACAATTTGATAATTGGGGTGGTTTCCCATTGCTTTTATTTTTAGGATTAATGTTTATAGGAGGATGTGCTGGTTCGACAACTTGTGGAGTAAAAATATTTAGAATTCAAATTCTTTGGTCATTTGTTGGGAATCAATTAAAAAAAATTATTTATCCAAAAGGTATTTTTGTTCTAAAATACGATAAAAATCCGATTGATAACAAATTCGTGTCATCAATAATTTCTTTTATATACATGTATCTTATAATTTTTTTTATTATAACAGCATTATTATCATTAACTGGTCTTGATTTTATAACTTCAATATCTGGAGCTGCTACTTCTATTTCGAATGTGGGACCTGGTCTAGGCTCAGTTATCGGTCCAAATGGAAATTTCTCGTCATTACCAGATATTTCAAAATGGATATTAACACTTGGTATGATACTGGGAAGATTAGAATTATTTGCTATATTGGTTTTGTTTTTACCTTCTTTTTGGCGAAATTAGTATTATGAGGGATATAAATATTTTTTTTAGAGAAAAACCATTAAAAATGATTTGTTTAGGTTTTTCATCTGGACTTCCTATTTTATTAGTTTTCTCTACTTTGTCCGTTTGGTTAGTGCAAGCTGGTATAAATAGAAGCACTGTAACTTTATTTAGTTGGGCTGGTTTTGCTTATGCTTTCAAATATTTATGGTCTCCTCTAGTAGACAATTATAAATTACCATTATTGAAAAAATTAGGTCACAGGAAAAGTTGGCTTTTAGTATCACAAATATTAGTCTTAATCTCACTTATATTAACCGCATTTACCGATCCACAAAAGAATTTATTTTTCACTGCTTTATTCATTACTTTTTTAGCTTTTTTTAGTGCTACTCAAGATATTTTAATTGATGCATTCAGGATAGAGTCCGCACCTCAATCACTTCAAGGTCCAATGTCTTCAATGTATATTGCTGGTTATAGAATAGCTATGCTTGTAGCAGGTGCGGGTAGCTTATGGTTAGCAGCTTTTTTTGGTACTGAAATTTACAATCAGGCTGTATGGAAAAAAGTGTATCTTATAATGTCAATTTTCATGTTTGTCGGGATTTTTGCAACTTTATCCTCTCAAGAGCCAAAAATTAAAAAGAATTTTAAAAAAGACAACCATTTAAAATTTTTATTATCTGTATTTTTCTCTGTAATCGGATTTATATTTCTTTATTCAATTATTGAAAATCCCTACGATAAAAAAGATATTTTTTTAACATTTATTTTCTCAACAGTAAGATTAATTATTTGCTTTATCTTTGCGTTTTTTATTATTAAATTTTTAATCTTTATCAAATTTACCTCAAATAAAAAAATTTCTAAAAGTTATCTCAGACCCATACTAGATTTCATAACAAGATATGGTAAATTTGCTTTTCTAATTTTATTTTTAATTTCATTGTATCGAATAGCCGATGTTGTTATGGGAGTAATGGCTAATATTTTTTATTTAGAAAAAGGTTATAAAATTTCAGAGATAGCAACGTTTTCAAAATTTTTTGGTGTATTTGCAACAATATTTGGTGGATTTATTGGTGGTTATTGTTCTTACAAATTTGGAACAATGAAAGCATTATTTTTTGGTGCACTTGTAGCTGCACTTAGTAACTTATTATTTGCATGGTTAGCTATTTCGCCAATAAGCATAAATTTTTTAATTGCAGTTATTACAGCAGATAATATTTCAAGTGGCTTTGCTGGAGCAGCTTTCGTTATTTATTTGTCAGGGCTCACCTCTATAAAATTTACTGCTACTCAGTATGCATTATTTAGTTCTATAATGCTCTTCTTGCCAAAACTTATTGCAGGTTACGCTGGAAGCTGGGTTAATGTAATGGGATATGCTTATTTTTTTTCACTTACGGCACTTCTAGGATTACCAGTTCTTTATTTAATTGTCTGGATAGGAAGAGTTGCACCAATTAGAAACTAAATGATAAACAATTTTTCTTTAATAAATATTTACGAAAAACCAAAACAATATTCCAAACTTTCATCACAAATGTTATATGGAGAAAAATTTAAAATTTTAGAAAATAAAGGACATTGGTTAAAAATTAAAACTAATTATGATAATTATACTGGTTATATCCGAAAAAGAAAATTTTTAATAAAAGAATTTATTCCAATATTTAAAGTTTCATCAAAAAAAACAGAAATTTTCACCAAAAGAAATAAAAAATTAATTAAAACAAATAGATTTTTGTTTTTTGCAAGTAGAATAAAAAAAATAGAAGAAAATAAAAATTTTATAGAATTTGAAAAAAATAAATGGATTAAAAAAAAACATCTAAAAAAAATAAAATTTTTTGAAAATAACTCGAACAAAATTTTTAAATTATTTTTAAACTCAAAATATCTTTGGGGTGGAAAGACTTCGGATGGTATAGATTGTTCATCACTTATCCAAATTTATTTTTTTTATAATGGGGTTTTTTTCCCTAGGGATACAAAAGATCAAATAAAATATTGTAAAAAAAAAATTAAGAAAAAATTTACAAAAGGTGACATTATTTTCTGGAAAGGTCACGTTGGGGCATGTTTAAATCAAATTAAATTTATTCATGCGTATGGACCTAGAAAAAAAGTATTAATTATGTCAATAAATGAAACGATCCAGCACATAAGAAAAACAGCAAAATTAATTGTAAAAAAAATAAGTAATATAAAGACTTATTAATCTCTTCCAAAATCTGGTTTATTTATATCTTGTTTAAGTTGGATGATTTTTGACCTAACTTTTTTTGTCTGAATCAATTTTTTAAGAATAGACTTATTATTTTTCAATGAAATATCTCTTTTAAAAGATTTTAAGTTTTTGATAAATAAATTGATTGCTTTTGATATATTGGTTCTATTATCAAAGAAAATGTCTCTCCACATAATTTCATTTGATGCAGCAATTCTTGAAAAATCTCTTAAACCACCAGCACTGTATTTCAGCAAATCATATTTTTGTTTTTTTTCAAAATCTTGTGCTGACTTAACTAAATTATATGCGATCAAGTGAGGTAAATGACTTGTTATTGAGAAAATTTTATCATGCTTGTCTGGGGTCATCTCAATTGTTTTAGAACCCATTTTATTCCAAAAAGACTTTAGAAATTTTAAATGAGATTTATTAGATCTTTTTCCTTTAATCAAAATACACCATTTGTTTTCAAAAAGATTTTGTTTACCATTCTCTGGCCCGCTTACCTCGGACCCAGCAATTGGATGACTAGAACTCCAAAAAATACCTTTTTTTAAATTTTTATTAACTATTTCAAGCGATCTAAGCTTTGAAGAACCAACGTCTGTTATAATATTTTTTGATTGAAAACTTTTGTTCATCTTTAAAATTATTTTTTTGTATTCACTCATTGGTGTACAAATGATAATTAATTTTGACTGGGAAACAACATCCTCAGGTCTCTTAATGAGAGTTCCTGGCAGCTTCAATTTTTTAAACTTATTTATATTTTTTTTTGATTTCTCATAAATGAAAATTTTACTTACTATTTTTTTTTTGTGAATTCTTCTAAGTAAAGATGAGCCTAATAAACCACAACCAATAATTAATATATTATTCATTTGCTAAATATTCCTTCTACTGCACGAATAAACTTTTGACAATCTGCTGTTGAACCAATTGTTAATCTCAACATATTTTTAATTTTGTAACCATACTCTGTTGATCTTAAAATAATTCCTTTTTTTTTAAGTTTTTCATAAAATTGTTTTGCTTTTAATTTGCACATAGAAAAATCTAACAATAAAAAATTTGCTGAAACTTTGTTTGATCCAATATTGTATTTTTCCAAAAACTCCTTTAATTTTTTTGCATATTTCCTATTATGTTTAACTGAACGAGATATAAACTTTGTGTCTTTTAAAGACTCTTCAGCTGCTAATTGTGCAACCTCATTTATATTAAATGGCGGCTTAATTTGACTCAAAGCGTTAATTATCTTCTTATCACCATAACCCCAACCTATTCTTAAAGAAGCAAGACCATATATTTTTGAAAACGTTCTCAAAATAAAAACATTGTTTTTATTCCTGAATAATTTTAAACCTGATTTGTAGTCTGGGTTTTTCATGTATTCTGCGTAAGCATCATCAATGACTAAAAGAATATTTTTTCTCAACTTTTTTCTTAATTCAACAATCTCAAATTTGTCGAGATATGTTCCTGTTGGATTATTTGGGTTAGCCAAGAAAACTATTTTTGTTCTTTTAGTTACTTTCTTCAAGATCTCAGGAATTGATATTTTATAATCTTTCTCATTTGAAAAAACAACTTTTGCTCCAACAATTTTTGCATAAATTCTGTACATTAAAAAACTAAACTGTGGAACTATTACTTCATCTTTCGGATTTAAAAAAAGTTGACACAACATTTGTATAACTTCATCAGAACCAGCACCACAGATAATCTTATCTTTGTTACATTTAAATTTAATTGATATTTGTTTCTTTAACTTATTTGACTGGCTATCTGGATACCTAGAGAAATTTAATTTTTTATTAGATAATACTTTTTTTGCCTTAGGGCTTATTCCTAAAGCAGATTCATTCGCAGATAGCTTAGTAATCTTTTTTATTTTCTTAATAATAGATTTCCCGGGTTCATAGACCTCTATATCTAATTTTTTGAATCTTACAGTTGTCATTTTTTTTTAAATTAAGGCTCTTTATAAATAAAATAACAATTATTCATATAGTATTAGTTAAAATATTTTTAAATTTGACATACTAAATAACATCTTGTACAAAATTTATGCGCTGATTTAACTGAATTGCGAGCGCTTTAAAAAAACCGCTAAAAAAGTTTTTTTTCTCACAATTCGTTGATAAGCCTCAATTATGGACAATTTAAATAATATAAAAACGATTTTAATTGAAAAACCGTTGAAGCTGGATTGTGGTAAATCCATAAATAATTTCCCACTAGCCTATGAAACATACGGCTCACTTAATGAAAAAAAAGACAATGCAATTTTAGTCTGTCACGCGTTAACTGGTGATCAATTTGTTACGGGCATAAATCCAGTTACAAAAAAGGATGGATGGTGGTCTTATGCAGTAGGTCCAAAAAAATCAATTGATACAAATAAATATTTTGTAATTTGTGCGAATGTAATTGGAGGGTGTATGGGATCTTTTGGCCCAAGCCATATTAATCCAGAGACACAAAAAATATATGGCACAGATTTTCCTGTCATCACTATTAATGATATTGTCAATGCTCAGGTAAATTTATTAGATTATTTTGGAATTAAAAAACTGTTTTCCGTTGTGGGAGGTTCAATGGGTGGAATGCAAGTTTTACAGTTTGTAAGTAATTTTCCAGAAAAAGCAAAAACAGCTGTTCCTATTGCCTGCACGTCTAGCCATTCAGCTCAAAATATTGCATTCAATGAACTTGGAAGGCAAGCGATTACCGCCGATCATAATTGGTCTGATGGAAAATATTCTTCAAACAAAACTGTCCCTGACAAAGGTTTGGCTGTTGCAAGAATGGCTGCTCACATTACATATTTGTCTAAAAAAGGTCTTCAAGAAAAATTTGGGAGAAAATTACAAGAAAGAGATGCTCTTAAATTTGGTTTTGATGCTGACTTTCAAATTGAGAGTTATCTGAGATATCAAGGTTCCGTCTTTGTTGATAGGTTCGATGCTAATAGTTATCTTTATATAACTAGAGCAATGGATTACTTTGATTTGGTTAAGCAGTTTGACGGAAATCTTTCTAGCGCATTTAAGAATTCAAAAGTTAAGTTCTTTGTAATATCATTTACTTCTGACTGGCTTTATCCAACTCAAGAAAATAAGGATATAGTCATCGCTTTAAATGCTGTTGGAGCAGATGTTGGTTTTGTAGAAATTGATACAGATAAAGGTCATGACTCCTTTCTGTTAAATGTCCCTGATTTTTTAAAAACACTTAAAAACTTTTTAGACAAATCTTATATTGAATAAATCTCATGAAAACAGAATATAAAATAATTTCTGACATTATAGATAAAAGTTCAAGGGTATTAGATGTTGGATGTGACGATGGGGCTTTGATGGAATATCTCAAACAAAACAAAGATGTTGATATAAGAGGGATCGAGATATCAAAAGAAAAAGTTCAAACTTGTATTTCAAAAGGACTAACAGTTTTAGAAGGGAACGCTGAACTTGATCTAAAACAATTTCCAAATAAGTCTTTTGATTATGTAGTTCTTGGTCAAACCTTGCAAGCTTTTATTAATCCAGAGATAGTTATTAAAGAACTATTAAGAGTTGGTAAAAAAGCAATTGTTACTATTCCAAATTTTGGTCATTGGAAAGTTCGATTAAACTTGTTAATCAAAGGTACTATGCCAGTTACTAAAGCATTGCCAAATGAATGGTATAATACACCTAATATTCACATGTGTACTATTAAGGATTTTTTTAAATTTTCTGAGACAATTGATTTTAAGATTTTCAAATCTTTAGCACTGATAAATAATAACGTATCTAATATAAATAATTCAAATTTATTTACAAAAAATTTATTTTCTGAGTTGGGAATATTTTTAATTGAGAAATCAAATGAAAACTGAGATTATAAAATGCCTCCAGGATAACTATAGTTATATTATAATTGATGAAAGTAATAATAATGCATGTGTGGTTGATCCTGGTGAGTCTTTTCCAATAATTGATTTCTTAGAGAGCAATGGATTAAAATTAAAATACATTCTCAATACTCATCATCATTATGACCACATAAACGGGAATTTAGAGCTAAAAAAAAAATATGGTTCCAAAATTGTTGCATTTGAAGAGGATAGAAATCGTATCCCTAAAATTGATATTTTTGTAAAAGATAATGAAATATGGAAAGCGGACAATTTCGAAGCTAAAATTTATCATACTCCTGGACATACAAGCGGACATATTGCATTTCATTTTTTTAATGAAAAAAAAATTTTTACTGGTGATACACTTTTTTCACTTGGATGTGGAAGGATTTTTGAAGGAACTTTTAAAGAAATGTTTAATTCGCTCAGTAAATTTAAAAAACTCCCAAAGGAAACAGAAATTTTTTGTGGACATGAATATACTCTCCAAAATTCTGATTTTTGCGTTAAGCACGATCCTGAAAATCTCAAACTAAAGAATAAGATTAAAAAGATTAAGAAAAAACTGAATGATAATCTACCAACAGTGCCAACAGTTTTGAGTGAAGAGTTAGAATGTAATATATTTCTTAGGGCTAAAAACTTGCAGACATTTATAAAACTTAGAGAATTAAAGGATAATTTTTAACTTATAGAGCTTGACTAAAATTAGGCTGAGATTATATTGCGATAATTAAATTAGATTATCGTTATGTCTTATGCAGTAATACAAACAGGTGGAAAACAGTATAAAGTGAAATCTGGAGAAATTATTAAAATTGAAAAACTTCCAGACTCTAAACCTGATGCTAAAATAGAATTTAAAGATATTTTAGCTTATGGAGATAACAAAATAATTGAAATTGGAACACCAATAATTCAAGGCTCAAAAGTTGAGGCAAATTTAATTAAGAATAGCAAAAATAGAACAGTTCTTATTTTTAAAAAAAGGAGAAGACAAAATTCAAGAAGAAAAAATGGACATAGGCAAGAATATTCATTGATCAGAATTAACAAAATTTTTTCAAAGGATGGTAAAGTACTATCTGAGGCTGAAAAAATTTCTAAGACTACAAAAAAAGAAGTGACTAAGAAACAAGCAAGTAAGTAGGAAAATTTATGGCAACAAAAAAAGCAGGTGGATCATCCAGAAACGGACGAGATAGTGCTGGCCGAAGATTAGGTGTTAAAAAATATGGTGGTGAAACCGTTATACCTGGAAATATAATTGTAAGACAAAGGGGTACTAAAATATTTCCTGGAGAAAATGTTGGTATGGGTAAAGATCACTCAATTTTTTCAATTGTAAAAGGTAAAGTAGTTTTTAAAAAGACTAAATCAGATAGAACTTTTGTTTCAGTAAAACCCAATTAATAGTACAACTATAATAAACGTTGTATTATGAAATTCTTAGATCAAGTTAAAATTTATGTAAAAGCTGGAAACGGTGGAGATGGTTCTCCTAGTTTTAGAAGAGAAAAATTTATTGAATATGGAGGACCAGATGGTGGTGATGGTGGTGATGGTGGCTCTGTAATATTAAAATCTGAGCAAAATCTTAATACTTTAATTGATTATAGATATCAACAACATCATAAAGCAAAAAGAGGCAATAACGGTTCTGGGCAAAATCGTACTGGAAAAAGTGGAGTAGATTTGATTTTAAAAGTCCCTCTTGGTACTCAGGTTTTTGAGGAAGATAATAAAACATTAATTTATGATTTTATAAAGATTGGAGAAGAATTTGTTGTTGCTAGTGGTGGCAAAGGAGGCCTTGGAAATACAAGATTTAAAAGTTCAACAAATAGAGCACCAAGAAAATTTACTAAAGGAAAATTAGGAGAAGAATTTGTAATTTGGCTCCAATTAAAAACAATTGCTGATATTGGCATAATTGGGTTGCCTAATGCCGGTAAATCAAGTTTGTTAGCAGCTATAACTAATGCTAATCCTAAAATTGCGAATTATCAATTTACTACCTTAAATCCAAATCTAGGAGTAGCAAATTACGATGACAAAGAAATTACTATTGCTGACATACCTGGTTTAGTTGAAGGGGCACACAAAGGAACTGGTTTAGGAATACAATTTTTAAAACACATAGAAAGATGTAAATCTCTACTACATATGATCGATATCACTAATAAAGACTTAAAAAAAAGTTACAAACAAATTAAAAATGAATTAAAAAATTATAGCTCTAAAATATCTAAAAAAAAAGAATTAGTAGTTCTGAATAAAACTGATTTAATTGGAAATAATGATATAAAAAAAATTATTAAAGATTTTACAAAATTTACAAAATCTGAGGTAATTACTCTGACAACACTTGAAAAAAAATCTATTTCCAAAATAAAGGCAAAACTAATTTCTTATGCATCTTAAAAATTCTAGGATTATTGTTATTAAAATTGGATCATCTTTATTAGTAGATGAAAAAAGAAGAATAAGAAAAAAATGGCTGAATAATTTTGCAAAAGATATTAAAAAATTAAAATCAAAAAATAAAAAGATTATAATTGTCAGTTCTGGGGCTATAGCTCTCGGTTGTAAAAAAATGAATTACAATAAAGTTAATCTTAAATTAGACGAAAGCCAGGCAATAGCATCAGTTGGACAAATAGAGTTAATGAATTTGTTTTCACAAACATTTTCAAAATTTAAATTAAATATTTCTCAAATACTACTCACTCTTGATGATACTGAGGAAAGAAGAAGATCAATAAATGCAAAGAGAACTTTTGAAAATTTATTTAAACTAAATTATATTCCTATTGTTAACGAAAATGATACCATTGCTACTTCAGAAATTAAATATGGTGATAATGATAGATTGGCGTCTAGAGTAGCTCAAATAACTGACGCTGATACGTTAATACTACTGTCTGATGTTGATGGGCTGTTTACAAAAAATCCAAAGATATTTAAAGATGCTAAATTGATTAAAAAAGTTGATGATTTAATTAGAGATACTAAAGATATTAATATAAAAGGCAGAACAGAGTACGGGAGTGGCGGAATGAATACAAAAATTGAGGCTGCTAAAATTTGTAATTTAGCAGGATGCAACATGATTATTGCAAATGGATTATATCTTAATCCAATTAGTCAGATAGAAAAAAATGATAAGTGCACTTTGTTCACTTCAAAAACTACAAAATTGCAAGCAAGAAAAAAATGGATCCTTAGCTCTATCTCACCAAAGGGGGAGTTAAAGATAGATGACGGAGCGAAAAAAGCTCTATTGGACGGAAAAAGTTTACTTGCTGCAGGTATCAAAAGCGTTTTAGGAAAATTTCATAAAGGTGACCACATAAAAATCATAGATAATAAAGGAAAAGAATTTGCTAGAGGTCTAAGTTCTTTTTCATCAGCAGAAATTAATAAAATAATGGGATGCCATTCAGACAAAATTAAGGAGATTCTTGGATATGTTTCAAAATCAGAAGTAGTCCATAAAGATGATATGGTAGAAATATAATGAGAAATTTATTAATAAATATCGGCGAGAAGTCAAAAAAAGCATTTTCAAATCAAATTATTACAAAAAAAAAAGACAAAGTGCTTAAAGACTATCTTTTTTTAATTATAAAAAATAAAAGAAAAATTCTCCGAGAAAATATTAAAGACGTCAAGAATGCTTACAAAAAAAACCTAAAAAATAATTTGATTGAAAGATTGATTTTAAATGACAAGAAAATTTTGGAAATTATTAATTCAATAAAAAAAATCATAAGGTTAAAAGATCCAACAAATGTCGTTTTAGAAAAATGGAAACAACCTAACGGTTTAAATATTTCAAAAGTATCAATTCCAATTGGAGTAATTGGTGTAATCTATGAAAGTAGACCCAATGTTACCTCAGATGTTGCCTCCTTATGTTTTAAATCTGGTAATTCAGTAATTTTAAAAGGTGGTTCTGAAGCTTTTTACTCAAATCTTATACTTTCAAAATTATTCAGGAAATCCCTAAAAAAGAACAATGTGAATGAAAATTTTATACAATTTATAGATATAAAAAAAAGAACAGTAGTTAATTATCTCTTGACTAAGATGAGTAAATTTATTGATGTGATTATTCCGAGGGGAGGGAAAAGCTTAGTCAAGAAAGTTCAGGAATTGTCCTCAATCCCAACAATTGGACATTTAGAGGGAGTATGTCATTCATATGTAGATAAAGATGCAAGTCTTAAAATGGCAAAAAAAATAATTTATAATGCAAAAATGAGAAATACCTCTATTTGTGGAGCAACTGAAACAATATTGTTCCACGAAAAAATAGTTAAAAAGTTTGTTAATCCAATTTTAAATGATTTAGAGAAAAATGGATGTAAAATTATTGGAGATAACAAGATTATGAAATTTTATAATGGTAATGTACATAAAGCTTCGACTAGAGATTGGTCTAAAGAATATTTAACCTCAGTTGTTTCAGTAAAAACAGTGAAAAACTTAGATGATGCAATAAGTCATATTAATAAATATGGTACTATGCATACTGATTGTATAATCACTCGAAATAAAAAATCTGCTAAAATATTTCTTAATAGAGTAAAAAGTTCAATTGCTATGCATAATACTTCAACACAATTTGCAGATGGAGGAGAGTTTGGTTTTGGAGGTGAGGTTGGAATTTCGACAAATACTTTACCACCACGTGGACCTGTGGGGCTTAAACAATTAGTTTCTTATAGATATCAAATATCAAGCAACGGAAAAATAAGGAAATAATTTGGATTTTAAAAATAATAGAATAGGAGTCCTTGGTGGTACTTTTGATCCTGCGCATAAAGGTCACTTGGCTATTTCTAAAGATGCCTTTAGAAGATTTAAATTAAAAAAAGTAATATGGGCTATCACAGAAAAAAATCCACTCAAAAAACAAAGTAAAAATTATATCTTTGATAGAGTAAAATACTGTAAAAAAATCATAGGAAAAAATAATTTTATTGAAGTTAAATTTTATGAAAAGGTTATCAAATCAAATAAAACCTATAAACTTATCCTTTATCTTAATCGAAATAAAAAAAACGAAATTTATTTTTTAATGGGTGCAGATAATCTAATCAATTTTCATAGATGGTATAAATGGAAAGAAATATCAAAAAGATGCAAAATCATAGTTTTTGATAGATACGGATATAAAAAAAAATCTTTAAATTCAACATCATTTAGAAGACTAAATAAGAATAATTTAACTTTTATAAGATTTAAAAAAGTCAATATTTCGTCTTCTCAATTAAGAAAAATTTGATAATCTTTTAATAATTAATGGATAAAATTTTAGATCTTAAACAGATTATTATTAAAACCCTAGACTTAAATAAAGCCCAGAACATTATTAGTATTGACCTAAAAGATAAGAGCTCAATGGCTGATTATATGATTATAGCCAGCGGAACCTCGTCACGACATATTCAATCACTATCTGAACAAGTTTTAGGAAAATTAAAAGATTGTGGAATTAAAAACTCAAAAATTGAGGGCAAAGACAGTAATGAATGGAAATTAGTTGATGGTATAGATTTAATCATTCATATATTTCATCCAGAAAAAAGAAAATTTTATGAGCTTGAAAAAATGTGGTCAGAATTGATTCCCAAAGAAAAATTAATCATATGATAAGGAAAAGTCTTATAATTTTTTTTTCAGCACTAATTTTTTACATACCTACCGTTTACTCATCAGAGAATGATATTTATAAAAAAATTGATTTGTTTGGTGAGGTCCTTGAAAAAATCAATAAAGAATATGTTGATGATGTAAATCAATCAGAAAGTATGGATTCTGCAATAAATGGTTTATTACAATCCCTGGATCCGTATTCAGCTTACATGTCACCTCAAATATTTAATGAGATGCAAACAGAAACTAGCGGTGAATTTGGTGGTTTAGGAATAGAAGTAAGTATGGAGTCTGGTGTAGTCAAAGTAATTTCTCCGATAGACGATACTCCGGCCTCTAGAGTAGGTATTAAAGCAGGAGATTACATTGTAAAAATTAATAACATACAAGTTCAAGGAAAATCTTTAAGTGAGGCTGTTGAATTAATGAGAGGTCCAGTGGGAACTAGCATTGAGCTCACAATTAGACGAAGAGGAGAAAAAAAAGCTCTTAACTTTAATATAGTCAGAGAAATAATTGAAATTCAATCCGTTAAAGCAGATGTGTTGGAAAAAAATGTTGGCTACATAAGATTAACTTCTTTTAATGAAAATAGTGGAGAACAAATAAAAGAAAAAATTAAAGAATTAGAAAATAAAAAAAAAGTAAAAGCATATATTTTAGATTTACGAAATAATCCTGGTGGTTTACTTTCTCAAGCAATTAGGATAACTGACTATTTTTTAGATAATGGTGAAATTGTTTCTACGAAAAGTAGAAAAGCTTCTGAAAATAAAAAATGGTTTGCGAAAGAGGGTGACTTGACCAAAGGTAAGGCTTTAATTGTGATGATAAATTATGGCTCTGCATCAGCATCAGAAATAGTTGCTGGGGCTTTAAAAGATCATAAAAGAGCGATCTTAATAGGAGAAAATAGTTTTGGAAAAGGGTCAGTTCAGTCAATAATACCTTTAAAAAATAATGGAGCAATAAGATTAACTGTTGCCAAATATTATTTACCTTCTGGTAAATCAATATCTGAGGTTGGAGTATCACCAGATATTGAAATAGATGAAGAGTCGGATGATTTTCAAATAAAAACAGATACAGATAACCAGTTAAATTACGCTCTCAAGTTACTAAATAGTTAAGATGGAAGAAAAATTTAAAAAACTACCTCTTAGAGATGGGGTGGGTATTATAGTTTTAAATAAGGAAAACAAAGTTTTTGTTGCTAGAAGAATTGATAACCCAAAAAATTTTTGGCAAATGCCTCAAGGAGGTGTCGATAAAGGCGAAGATCTATTAAGTGCTGCTTATAGGGAGCTCGAAGAAGAAACAAGTATTAATAAAGTAGAATTAATAAAAGAAATTGAAGGTACCATAACTTATGAGTTACCAAAACATTTGTTAGGTATTATATGGAAGGGTAAGTATAAGGGACAAAAACAGAAATGGTTTTTAATGCGGTATTTAGGAAAAGATGAGGATATAAATATTAAGACTTCTAAACCTGAATTTCTCGAATGGAAGTGGATAGAACTGGAAATGATTACTACAGTAGTGGTGGATTTTAAATTACATGTTTATGAGGAGTTAAAAAGAAAAATAAAAAAAATTATTAATTAAGAGATCTCAAAACCTCAATTTTTTGATCAATCAAATATTTTAATTGATCGCTTATTCCTATAGCCCCCACTTCTTCCTCAGCCTTCTTAAGTAGATTTTGTATCTTATTTTTTTCCATCTCTTTCAAATTTATAATAGAGCTGGTCAAAATAGACAAAACATTATCTTTAAATTCAATAATTCCATCTTCTACAAAAAACTTATCTTCACCTGTTTTTGAATAAATTGTAATTATACCTGGTTTCAAAAATGAGATTATGGAAATATGATCTTTAAGTATTCCCATTTCACCCTCAAACGCTGGAACAACTACCTCTGTGACATCATCTTTTGATAAGAAGGATTTCTCAGGGTTGACTATATCTATTTTATATTCTTGGCTCATTATGCAGCAGTATCTTTTTTCATTTTTTCTGCTTTTTCTATCGCTTCCCCAATAGTACCAACCATATAAAATGCTGCCTCTGGAAGATGGTCATATTCGCCTTTACAAATCGCATCAAATCCTTTTATAGTTGACTCTAAATCTACAAGTTTACCAGGTGAACCTGTGAAAACTTCTGCAACAAAGAAAGGTTGAGACAAAAATCTCTGAATTTTTCTTGCTCTAGCAACAACAAGTTTATCTTCCTCAGACAATTCATCCATACCTAAAATAGCTATTATATCTTGTAATGACTTATAAGACTGTAATATTCTTTGTACATCTCGAGCAACTCTATAATGTTCATCCCCAACAATTCTTGGATCTAAAATTCTTGAGGTTGAGTCTAACGGATCAACCGCGGGATAGATTCCAATTTCAGCTATTTGTCTTGAAAGTACTGTCGTTGCATCAAGGTGTGCAAATGATGTTGCTGGAGCTGGATCAGTTAAATCATCAGCTGGCACATAAATTGCCTGAACTGAAGTAATTGATCCCTTATTTGTTGTTGTAATTCTTTCTTGTAAATTACCCATATCAGTCGCTAAAGTTGGTTGGTAACCGACCGCAGATGGAATTCTTCCTAAAAGAGCAGAGACCTCTGAACCTGCTTGAGTAAATCTGAAAATATTATCAACAAAGAAAAGTACATCTTGACCCTCTTGATCTCTGAAATATTCAGCAACAGTCAAACCTGTAAGTGCAACTCTAGCTCTTGCTCCAGGGGGCTCATTCATTTGTCCGTAAACTAATGCTGCTTTAGATCCTGGGCCATCTTGTTTGATAACTCCAGACTCAATCATTTCATGATAAAGATCATTTCCTTCTCTGGTTCTTTCTCCTACACCTGCAAAAACTGAAAATCCACCATGTGCTTTTGCAACGTTATTAATTAATTCCATGATTAAAACTGTTTTTCCAACACCAGCACCACCAAATAATCCAATTTTCCCTCCTTTAGCGTAAGGTGCTAGTAAATCAATTACTTTTATACCAGTTACAAGTATTTCAGTTTCAGTTGATTGGTCATTAAATTCAGGGGCAGCTCTGTGAATTGGCCAATTCTCTTTAGTTTGAACCTTGCCTCTTTCGTCGATTGGTTCTCCAATAACATTAATAATTCTTCCGAGCGTTTCAGGTCCGACTGGAACTTGTATAGGTGCCTTTGTATTAATTACCTCATCACCTCTTTTTAATCCTTCAGTAGCATCCATTGCTATTGTACGAACTGTAGTTTCACCTAAATGTTGAGCAACTTCTAGAACTAATCTGCTATCCCCATTTTTACATTCTAATGCTGTAAGGATTTCTGGGAGCTCACCGTCAAATTTGACGTCTACCACTGCACCAATTACTTGTGTGATTATTCCTTTATTCATAATTATAAACTTTCTGCTCCTGATATAATTTCAATTAATTCTTTAGTGATCGCAGCTTGTCGACTTCTATTATACTCAATAGTGAGTTTGTCAACCATTTCTCCTGCGTTACGAGTTGCGTTATCCATTGCGCTCATTCTTGAACCTTGTTCACTAGCTGAATTTTCTAACATTGCTCTAAATATTTGTGTTGAAATATTTTTTGGTAATAAATTACTCAAAATTTCATCTTCATCTGGCTCAAATTCATAGCTTTCATCTGAACTATTTTTATCTTCCACATTATTTAAAGGTATTATTTGCTGTGCTTGAGGAATTTGAGTGATTACATTTTTAAACTGATTATAAAATATTGTACAAACATCAAATTCACCTGCCTCAAATTTTTCAATTATCTTTTTTCCAACTTTATCAGCATCAAAATAATTTGGATTCTTAGACTCTTTAAATGAAATATTTTCAATAATTTTTTTTCCATAAACTCTCTTTAATTGATCATTTCCTTTAGAGCCTACAGTTATAATTTTAAGTTCTTTCCCCTCATTTGATATTTTAGAAAAAAAACTTTTGGCTTTTTTAATGATATTAGAATTGAAACCGCCGCAAAGACCTCTATCGGATGTCATTATTACACATAAATGAACTTGGTCGTTACCTGTGCCTGACAACAATTTTGGAGCATTTTCTTTGTCTGATATTCCACCAGAAAGATTTAAAATAATATTATTCATTTTTATAGAATAAGGCCTTCCTTTCTCTGCATTTTCTTGAGCTCTTCTCAGCTTTGCTGCTGCCACCATTTTCATAGCTTTTGTGATCTTTTGTGTGGACTTAACACTTGCTATTCTTTTTTTTAGGTCGTCTAAACTTGCCATATAATTAAGATTTAAAAGTTCCTTTCAGTCGTGTAATTACCTCTACAAGCATTTTTTCTTTGTCATCATCAAGCTTTCCAGAACTTTGAATTGACTCAATTATTTCAGGTTTTTCAGATTTACATCTATCAATAATTTTACTCTCAAATTCAGCAACATCCTTTAGATCAATATCATCAAGATAACCTTTAACACCGCAAAAGACAGATATCACTTGCTCTGCGACCGTCATTGGTGAAAATTGTTTTTGTTTTAAAAGTTCAGTCAATTTAGAACCTCTATTTAAAAGTTGCTGGGTAGACGCATCTAAGTCAGATCCAAATTGAGCAAATGCTGCCATCTCTCTGTATTGTGCCAACTCTAATTTCATCGAACCAGATACTTTTTTCATACCTTTTGTTTGAGCTGATGATCCAACTCTAGAAACAGACAAACCAACATTAATCGCTGGTCTAATACCTTGGTTAAATAATTCTGTTTCTAAGAAAATTTGACCATCCGTAATTGAAATGACATTAGTAGGAATAAATGCAGACACGTCTCCACCCTGAGTTTCAATAATTGGAAGTGCTGTTAATGATCCACCACCATGTTCATCACTTAACTTTGCAGCCCTCTCGAGTAATCTGCTATGTAGATAGAATACATCTCCAGGATATGCTTCACGACCTGGGGGCCTTCTTAATAGAAGAGACATTTGTCTATACGCAACAGCTTGCTTGGACAAGTCGTCATAAATAATCAATGCATGCATTCCATTATCTCTAAAATATTCGCCCATTGCACAGCCAGTATAAGGTGCTAAAAATTGTAAAGGTGCAGAATCGGAAGCTGTAGCAGCAACAATAGTCGTATATTCCATTGCGCCTGCTTCCTCCAATGTTTTTTGAATTTGTCTCACAGTTGATCTCTTTTGTCCAACCGCAACATAAATGCAATATAATTTTTGTTTTTCATCACCAGACTCATTTATTTTTTTTTGATTAATTATTGCATCTACTGCAACTGCTGTTTTCCCTGTTTGCCTATCTCCTATAATTAATTCTCTTTGACCTCTTCCTATAGGAACTAGACTGTCGATTGATTTTAATCCAGTTTGCATCGGTTCGCTAACTGATTGTCGAGGAATAATACCTGGTGCTTTTACTTCTACTCTAGTTTTCTTAACACTTTTGCTAAATGATCCTTTTCCATCAATTGGATTACCTAAACCATCGACTACTCGACCTAATAATTCTTTGCCGACAGGAGTATCGACGATATTACCAGTCCTTTTTACAATATCACCCTCCTTTATATTTCTATCATCACCAAAAATTACTACTCCGACATTTTCACTTTCTAAATTAAGAGCCATTCCTTTTGATCCATCTGCGAACTCTACCATCTCTCCGGCTTGTACGTTATCTAGACCATAAATTCTTGCAATACCATCTCCTACAGATAAAACCTGCCCTACTTCAGTCACCTCAGCTTTATCACCAAAATTTTTAATTTGCTCTTTAAGTATCTTTGTAACTTCTGAAGGATTTATTTCCATTTATGCCTCTATCATTCTATTTTCTATTTGTTGTAATTTATTTTTTATTGACGTATCTACCATAGTGCTTCCAACTTGCACTACCAACCCTCCTATCAAACTTTCATCATGTTTGTAGTTTAATTTTATTTTTGAGTTAAAATTTTTCGATAACAGCTCTGTAATTTTTGATATTTCATCACTTGATAAATTTTTTGCTGATTTTAATTCTGCTCTAAGTTCACCTCGTTTCCTTGAACAAGTCTCAATGAAACTTTCAAGTATATGTTTAACAAAAAATAAGCGTCTTTTTTTAATCAAAAAACTCAAAAAATTTTTAAATAATTTATCAAATTTATAAGTCTCAGTGATTGTGTTTATTACATTTGACAAATCCTCGAGCTTAATAGTGGGATCTTTAATTAAATTACTAAAATCATTGCTTTGATGAATCAAATTTAACATAGATGTAGCATCTTTTTCTATCTGGCTTAATAATTTGGTTTCTTCAGAAAGTTCAAAAAGCGCAAGAGAGTATCTTTCAGCTGATGTAATTGAAAATTCTGTATTTTTACTCACTTTATTTTCTGTGTAATAATGAAGATTATTTAAAAATCACGTTTTAATTAGCATATGACCTTTGTGTCTTCAAGTAACACATTCGG
>CACPJN010000005.1:0-59785 GCA_902634235.1 uncultured Pelagibacteraceae bacterium | reverse complement strand
GAAATTATTATATGATTAACTACATCAAATTTCTGTCGAATTTTGTAATAGACCTAATTTTTAAACTTTTTGAAGTGTTTATACAAATATTTATAGTAATTTGAGTAATGAAAAAAAAGCTTACAATTTTGATTTTTACAGACTTAGATGGGTCTCTTTTAGACAGAGATACTTTTAAATTTGATACAATCAAAAATTATGTGAAAAGCCTTGTAAATGATGGAATTATCATTATTCCTAATTCAAGTAAAACCGAGAAAGAAATTGAAAAATTTAATAGGGATTTGGGTGTTGCGCTACCTTATATATCAGAAAATGGTTCAGCAATACATGGATTAAACATAATTAATAAAAATTTTCCAAACAAAATTATACTTAGCAGAGAAAAAGAGGAAATACTTGAAATTTTTAAATCAAAAATACCAGAACAATTAAAAAATAAATGTATTCAAATTTTAAAAATAAATAAAAAACAACAGGAAAAAATATTTGGTCAAAAAGACAATAATCTTAAGGATGCCTTAGATAGAAAGTATACTTTACCCTTTCTATTTAAAGGGGATAAAAAAGATAAAAATAAGTTATTAAAAATTTTAAATTCTTGCTCATTAACTTTTCAAGAAGGTGGTCGTGTTTCAAACCTTTGTGATAATACAAATAAAGTAAAATCTATGAATCGAGTTATAAAAATTTTAAAAAAAACAGAGGATAAAATTAAAACAATAGCAGTCGGTGATAATTACAATGATTTAGATATGCTTAAAAATTGCGATTTACCCTGTTTAGTATTCAATGATCAATTTAAATTAGACCAAATAGATATTGACAATCTTATATTTTCAAATAAGCCATCACCTGAAGGCTGGGCTGATGTGATTAAAATTGCGCTAGATAAATTAAACTTTAATGTCTAAAATTCAAATATGGGTGATTTTTCTCAAAATGGAATAATTTCAACTTTACATGACTTTGGAACTAGATCCACGAATGAAATTGAAAAAGATCTACTAAAATTTTCCAAGGAAAGAAAGATGGAGTTAATTTTACCTTGTCTCTATTCTGAGCTTGAAGGATCAGCTTTACCAAAAATTGTAGATGAGATAAGTAAAACTAAATATTTAGATCATGTTATTGTAGGATTAGATAAAGCAAACCTTGCTCAAGCAAAAAAAGCTTGGAAATTTTTTAAAAAATTAAAAACCCCTTTTTCTCTTTTATGGAATGATGGGCCTGAACTAAAAAAACTTGATCAAGAGTTAAAAAAAAAAGATCTCTCACCCAATGAGCTCGGTAAAGGTAGAAATGTTTGGTATTGCATTGGTATGTCTATAGCAAGAGATACTGCTCGTTCAGTAGCTCTGCACGATTGTGATATTAAAACTTATGATAGAAGAATGTTAGCAAAACTTTTTTATCCCGTGGTAAATCCACTTTTTAACTTTGAGTTCTGTAAAGGATATTACCCAAGAGTAGCAAACAGTAAAATGAATGGTCGGGTTGCAAGATTACTTGTTTTTCCTTTACTAACAGCTTTAGAAAAAACTATCGGTAAAAGTGATTATTTAAATTTTATGAAGTCATTTAAATATCCTTTAGCTGGAGAATTTTCCTTTAGACGAAATGTATTGCCAGAATTAAGGATATCTTCTGATTGGGGAATAGAAGTAGGAATTTTATCTGAAATGCAAAGAAGTTTTTCACCTCAAAATATTTGCCAAGTAGACTTGGCAGATACATATGACCACAAGCATCAGGTTTTATCTATAGATGACGAAACTAGAGGACTATCTAGAATGTCAATCGATATTATTAAAACGTTTATAAAAAAATTAGCTACTCAAGGGAATTCATTTAGTCGAGAAAAATTTAGATCTTTAAAGGCAACTTATTACAGATCAGCTTTAGATTTAATCGATATATATAGAAGTGATGCATATATGAATGGTTTAGACTTTGACTCTCATACTGAAGAGAAGGCCGTTGAATTATTTGCAATGAATATTATGAAAGCTGGAGAAGCTTTTATACTTAATCCAATGGATACACCTTTTATACCAACATGGAGTAGAGTTAAAAGTGCTATCCCTGATTTTTTGGGAAGATTAGAAAGAGCTGTTAATGAAGATAACAAAAAATATTATTAATGTTATCCAAAATAAATCAAAAGAGAATCTATTCTAAATTAAATAATATTTATAAGATTCATTGCCCAAGTGAGAAAATTTATTTTTACAAAAATGAAATTATAAAACTCATAAATGGTTTTAATAAAAAAAATAAAAAAAAGAAAAAAAATATATCTGAAAAAACCTCAATGCTTATTTGCTATGGAGATAGCATTTTTTCCCAAAATCAAAAACATTCAATTAAAGTATTCAAAAACTTCTTTAATAAAAAATTAAGTAAAAATTTTAATACTGTTCATTTTTTACCATTTTATCCCTCAAGCAGTGATAGTGGTTTTGCAGTCAAAGATCATTACAAAATTGATAACAAACTTGGCAATTGGCCAGATATAAAAACTTTTTCAAAAAAAAATGATGTGATGGCAGACATTGTCATTAATCATTCATCTGCAAGAGGTTTATGGTTTAAAAATTTTTTAAAAGGAAAAAGACCTGGTAAAGATTATTTTTTAACGGTGGATAGTAAATTTAATACCTCAAAAGTGGTGAGGCCAAGAGATCATAAACTATTAAAAAAAATAAATATTTTTGGTAAAACTGATTATCTTTGGCGAACATTCAGCCCTGATCAACTAGACCTAAATTTTAAAAACCCTGCTGTATTATTGCGCTTTATAAAGATTATGATTAATCTAATAAATAATGGAGTGACTATTTTTAGATTAGACGCAATCGCTTACTTATGGAAGGAAAGCGGAACAAAGTGTATTAACTTAAAAAAGACTCATGAAATTATAAAAATCCTAAGAATAATTACTAGCTTGCTCAATACTCAAAGCTTAATAGTTACTGAAACTAATTTACCTGAAAAAGAAAATTTAAGTTACTTTGGAAATAATGACGAGGCCAATTGGATATATAATTTTTCCTTGCCACCTTTATTAATACATGCCTTTTTATTTGAAAATAATTTTTATCTCTATAATTGGAGTAAAAAACTTCCGAAAAGTAAAGTTGGAAATTGTTATCTAAATTTTATTGCATCTCATGATGGTATTGGAATTAGGCCTACTGAAGGAATACTGAGTGACAAAGTCTTAAAAGATTTCCTAAACAGACTAAAGAAAAATGGATCAAAATTTTCATATAGAAAAATTCAAAATAAATCAAAAAAAGTTTACGAGGCAAATATAACAGTATTTGATGCTTTAAAAAAAACTAATTACGATAATGGTGAATTTGCTTTTGAGAGGTATGTTTCTGCGCACTCAATAATGATTGCATTCGAGGGAGTACCCGCAATTTATTTTAACTCTATATTTGGCACATCTAATGATGAGGCAAAGTTTGTGATTACTGGAAATAACCGCGATGTAAATAGATATAAATGGAATATAAAAAACATCTTAAACAAACTAAATAATAAAAATTCTAAAGAAAGTTTCTGTTATAAAAAAATATCTAATTTGTTAAGTATAAAAAATAAACAAAAAGCATTTCACCCAAATGCCTATAGAGAAAATATTTATTTTGGACCGAAAATATTTTCTTTTAAAAGAAAAAGTATTGATAAAAAACAAACAATAATTTGTATCACAAATCTTTCCTCCACATTACAATATATTAAAATTAATAAAAATTTGACCAAATACAAAGATTTACTTGGCAGTAAAATATTTTTTACACTAGATAAAAAAATTAAATTAGATCCTTGTCAAACAATCTGGTTATCTAATGGATAATTTTTTTCAAAAGATCTGTGATATTTATCCACATTATAGTTTAGATACAAAAATAAAGAAAAAAATGTTTTACTTTTTTTTTTCTTTATTTAAATTTTTTTTAAAAGGTCCTTTCGCTCTAAATTTTAAAAAATTTAAATTTTATGCATATCCGCAAAAAAAAAATTATAGTAGATCATTATTAACGAAGATAAATTTGCACGATGAGGGAGAAATAAATTTTTTAAATAAAAATATTGATAAAGATTCGATTTTTATTGATTGTGGCGCAAATCAAGGATTTTATTCAATTCCGATTGCAGGGTGTAATTTAGAGACCAAAATTTATGCTTTTGAACCGTCACCACAGGAGATGTTTCTTCTCAAGGAAAATATAAAACTCAATGGATTTAAAAATATTGAAACTTTAAATAAAGCCATTGCTGAAAAGGAAGGAAAATTTAATTTTAAAGATGATAATCAACATAGCTATTCAACAAAAGGAGGGTTTATAATCGATGATAATCAAATTGCATCAACAACCACCATTATTGAAGCAACTTCACTAAATAAATTTGTAAATAATCTAAAATTTTCAGATGAAAATAAAATTTTTATAAAAATAGATCTAGAGGGTTATGACTTTAATGCAATTTATGGATGTGATGAAATTATTAATAAATTTTATGTCTTAATTCTTTTTGAGTTTTCAAAAATGGCAACTAACAGTAAAATTTATAAATTTGAGGATTTCCAATATTTTTTAGAGAAAAATAATTTAATCATTTTAGATATAAATTTAAATGAAATTTCTTTACTGGATCTTCATAATAATCTCAATAAACTTAAAAAAAAATATGATGTATTAGGTAACTTTTTACTTATTAAGAGGGAAAACAAAAATTTATTGAAAAAATAAAAACAAACCCATTTGATGCAATTTGATTATCTACAGATAATTTTATTTTTCCCAATCAAATCTTGGAAAGGAATTAAAAATTTTAAAAATACCATCTGACCATTGATTACAAACTTTTGAATATTCTTCATCAACAATATTTAAACATTTTTGCGAAAGAATTTTATATTCATCTTTTTTATAAACTACAAAATCAATGGGTGGTCCCACTGTAAGATCACTTTTTAGAGTTGAGTCGATTGAAATTAAAGCACATCTAGAAGCATCTCCAATTGAAACATCAGGTTTAATAACTCTATCTAAAATTGGTTTACCATATTTTACCTCTCCAATTACTAAATAAGGTTTGCTATCCGCTGGCTTGATATAATTACCCTGAGGATAAACCAAATAAAGTTCCATAGGTTGGCCTTTAATTTGTCCACCAACTATAAAGGTTGATCCTAATAAAACTGTATCGGTATTGATTCCTTTTGGCATTGAATGTTCAATATTTAGAGATCCGACATAAGAAGCAATTTGATCAAAATCTTTACAAGTATTTAAATTCATCATTCCAGATGTATCTTTTAAATCTTTTTCAATAGACTTATATACAGCTTGTGAAGTACCCAAATTTCCTGAAGTGACAATTACAATCGTTCTATCACCAACATCATAAGTAAACATTTTGGAATAAATATTTACATTATCTAATCCTGCGTTAGTTCTTGAGTCAGACGCAAAAACTAGACCATCTTTAGCTTTTATACCAATACAATAAGTCATATTTATTAAGCAATATTTTTAAATTTGCTTAATGTATAATCTATTTCTAACATAACAGGTATAACAATTATACAATTGAATTAACTAATTTAAAATTTGAAGATGTTATATGACGTCTAAATTATGGAAAGATTATAACGCTAAAAATGCATATGATGGTTATTTTACATCGGATAACAAATTAAGAAAGCATGCACTTATAATTTCTAGTATCCTAGAAAAATATGGCAAAAAAAAACTACAAGAAATAGAAAAAAATTGTCAAAGTACAATTAGTGCTAGGGGAATAAATTTTAGAGTTTATGCTGCAAATAATAGAGCTGAAGAAAAAAAATGGCCTTTAGATATAATCCCTAGAATAATACCTAAACCAGCCTGGAACAAAATTTCAAAAGGTTTAAATCAAAGAGCTAAAGCTCTTAATCTCTTTATTGATGATATTTATAATCAAAAAAAAATTTTTAAAGATAAGATAATACCTGAAGACATAATTTTAAAATCTCCTTACTATGTAAAACAGTGTGAGGGTTTTTCACCAAAATTTAAAGCTTGGTCAAATATATCTGGGATAGATTTAATTAGAAATAGAACTGGTGAATATTTAGTGCTTGAGGATAATTTGAGAGTGCCTTCAGGTGTCTCTTATATGCTCGAGAACAGAATGGTTATGAGAGATGTTTTTCCGGAGCTATTTACTAGATACAAAGTTTCATCAATTCACCAGTACACAAATAAATTATACAATTGTATGGTTGAATGTATTCCAAAAAAGACAGCCAATCCTCATATGGTTGTTTTAACTCCAGGAATTTACAACTCGGCTTACTTTGAACATTCATTTTTAGCAGAGCAAATGGGGATCGCTTTGGTCGAGGGTAAAGACCTTTTCGTTGAAGATGATAATGTTTATATGAAAACTGTAAAAGGGCCTCTTAAAGTTGACTGTATATATAGAAGACTTGATGATAGCTTCTTGGATCCTAAAGTGTTTAATAAAGAGTCTTTAATTGGAGTCCCGGGTTTATTCAAGTGTTGGTTAAAAAAAAATGTTGGTATCTTAAATGCAATAGGGACAGGTGTTGCTGATGACAAGGTTGTCTATTCGTTTGTGAATAAAATGATTATCTATTATTTAGGGGAACAACCTATATTAAATCAAGTTGAAACATATTTATGTCACGACAAACAACAAAAAAAATATGTTTTAGAAAATTTATCTAAGTTAGTTGTAAAACCAGCAAATGCCTCAGGTGGATATGGATTAATGATTGGACCTAAAGCGCCCAAAAAAGAAATTGAAGAGGTAAGACAGAAAATTTTAAAAAATCCAAGAGAATTTATTGCTCAACCACTAGAAGTATTATCAACTGGTCCAACCATCACAAATAATAATATCGAGCCAAGACACGTTGATTTAAGACCATTTGTTTTGACAGGAAAATCTAATTATGTAACTTCAGGTGGACTAACAAGAGTAGCTTTAAGAAAAGGCAGCACTATTGTGAATAGTTCACAAGGTGGTGGATCCAAAGACACCTTAATTGTTGGTTAAAAACATTTATTTAATAAGAGCTTTTTCTAAATACTTTACATCAAGTTTACAATCTTTGTACCCATGCTTGACTACATTTAGATATCTCTCTGTTGGAAATCTAAAAGGCGTTTTTTTTGTCATAGTATAGGTCATCACTTTTTTACCCTCATATAAAAAATAATATTTTTTATATAAAATTGGAAAGTCTTCATAAACGTCTAACTTTTTTTCATCACTTTTTGATATTTCAAATAAACCGCCTGGAACAATTGAATTTTTTTTAGGTTCAATATCGGCTGCTCTATATTTACTTCGAAAAGTTAATCTAAAATCTTTTAAATCTATTTTTTTTAGAAATATGCTATCCTTGCATCTTCTTTTCATTTGAATGTGATGAAGATTACTACCGTAGGCAAAGTAAAGCATTTATCTCTCTACAATTTCAATATTTTTTTCTTTTATAAATTTTAGAATTTGAGTATTGCAATAGTCAATTTTAGATTGATTTTCAGATCTTAAAACGATTGATACACCTAATTTGCCAGCATGAAAAAAAGGATAACTTCCAATTTCAACATCTTGATTTTCATCTTGAACTTTCATCAAAGAATTAGCGATTTCACTTTCAACTGTTCTTAAATTAATTGTATGACTTAAAATTGGTTCTCCACCAGTTAATTTATTCTTTAACCCTCCTAACATTGACTTCATTATTGATGGCACACCTGGTAAACAAAATACATTTTCAACACTAAATCCTGGAGCACCACTTGTTGGATTTAAAATTAATTCTGCTTTTTCTGGCATCCATGCCATTCTTTGTCTACCTTCATTAAATTCTCCTTTTTTATAATAAGAGTCTAAAATTTTAAAAGCTTCCTTATGTATTCCATATTTTTGATTAAAAACTTTTGACACGGATTGAGCAGTAATATCATCATGTGTAGGACCAATCCCACCAGTTGTAAAAACATAATCATTAGATTTTCTTAAAACATTAAGTGTATCAACGATTGTTTTTTCCACATCAGGAATAACTCGTACTTCATTGACTTTTATACCAATAGAATTAAGCCAAAGAGCCAGTGTGCTAGTATTTGTGTCTTGGGTCCTTCCTGATAAAATTTCATTACCAATTATTAGAATTGCAGCATTAACTTTTTTGTTTTTACTCATTATTGTATGTATAATTTGAAAATGGAATTTACCAAGTCTTTAATAAAAGGCAAATTAATCAAAAGATACAAACGTTTTTTTGTTGATATTAGATTAGATAATAAAGTGGTTACAGCGCATTGTCCTAACACTGGATCTATGAAAGGTTTATTAGACGATGGAAATGAGGCCTATCTTTTAAAAAATGATGATCCAAAAAGAAAGTTGAAATACACACTTCAAATTCTAAAAGCCAAGGGAAATCTTGTAGGTGTAAATACTCATTTAGCTAATAAAATTGTTCACTATGGCCTTAAGGAAAATCTTATTGATGAGTTAAAAAATACTAAATCAATTAAACCAGAGGTTTTTTTCAATAAAGAGACGAGATTTGATTTTTTTGCTGAAAAAAATAATAAAAAGATCTTTATAGAGGTAAAAAACGTAACGCTTTTTCGAGATAAGAAAACTGCTGAATTTCCTGATGCAATTACCTCAAGAGGATCAAAACATTTACTCACCCTTATTGATGCCATAAAAAAAGGTTATAAAACATACTTAATTTTTCTAGTGCAAATACAAAATATGGAAAACTTTAAAATAGCAAAAGACATCGACCCAGAATATTATAATAATTATCAGGTTGCTAAAAAAGCAGGAGTAAATTTTTTAGCTTATAGATGTAAAATCAGCTCAAAAAAAATTCTGATCGAAAAAAAATTAAAAATTATAAATGAATAATTACTCTGAAAAGTTTGAAAAAATGAGGATAGCAGGAAAACTTGCTGCTCAAACATTAGATATGCTTACCGACCATATTAAAGAGGGTGTTTCGACATCTCATATTGATAAACTTGGATATGAATTTATCCGAGATAATGGTGGATACTCAGCACCTCTTTTTTACAGAGGCTTTACAAAATCACTTTGTACTTCTCTTAACCACGTTGTTTGTCACGGCATTCCCTCTGAGGATAGAATTTTAGAGGATGGAGATGCTTTGAATGTTGATGTCACTGCTATTGTCAATAATCATTACGGTGATACAAGTAGAATGTTCTGTGTAGGTAATACATCAGTAAAATTGAATAATTTAATTGACGCCACTCATAATGCTTTAATGAAGGCTATTAAAATACTTAAACCTGGAATTAAACTTGGAGATATCGGTCATGAAATTCAATCTCATGTAGAAGAAAAAGGTTTTTCTGTTGTAAGAGATTTTTGTGGTCATGGAATTGGCACTACTTTTCATGAACCTCCAAATATTCTTCATTATGGAAATAAAAATACGGGTATTGAAATAAAATCAGGAATGACATTTACAATAGAGCCTATGATAAATGCTGGAAAATTTGCTACGAAAGTCCTTAATGACGGATGGACTGCAGTTACTAAAGACAAATCCTTATCTGCACAATTTGAACATACAGTGGGAATTACAGAAAATGGTTATGAAATCTTTACAGAATCTGTTAAAGGTTATTCAAAGCCTCCATACTTATAATTAATGATTAAAAGATACTCGCGAAAAGAACTTACTGATATCTGGTCAGAAGAAAATAAATATAAAATTTGGCTTGATGTTGAAATAGCTGCAGCTCAAGCAATGGAAAAATTAGGACATATTCCAAAGGGAGTTTCTTCTGTTGTAAGAAAGAAAGCAAAAATAAATGTAAAAAGAATTCATCAAATTGAAAGCCAGGTAAAGCATGATGTTATTGCTTTTCTAACTTCTATAACAGAAAAAGCAGGAATTAATGCTAGATACTTACATCAAGGGATGACCTCTTCAGATGTATTGGATACAAGTTTTAACATTCAATTAGCTCAATCAGGAAAAATTATTCTTAAAGACTTGGATCAAATAATAAAAGTGCTTAAAAGACAAGCTAGAAAATATAAGTTTACTCCTTGTATGGGAAGAAGCCATGGAATTCATGCAGAGCCGATTACCTTTGGTTTAAAGTTAGCGTCTTTTTATGAAGAATTTAAAAGAAATAAAAAAAGATTAATTAATGCAATAGATGAAGTCTCTACCTGTGCAATTTCAGGTGCAGTAGGAACTTTTGCAAATATTAACCCAAACGTGGAAAAACATGTTGCAAGAAAGTTAAATTTAAAAGTAGAACCTATTTCAACTCAAGTAATCCCAAGAGATCGTCATGCTTTTTATTTTTCAGTTTTAGGAATAATTGCAGGTTCAATTGAAAGAGTTGCAATTGAAATAAGACATTTGCAAAGAACTGAGGTTTATGAGTTACAAGAATTTTTTTCAAAAAATCAAAAAGGTTCTTCTGCGATGCCTCACAAAAAAAATCCAATTTTGAGTGAAAATTTAACTGGATTAGCAAGAATGGTTAGAAGTTCAGTGATACCTGCACTTGAAAACATAGCTTTGTGGCATGAGAGAGATATATCTCATTCTAGTGTTGAGAGAAATATTGGACCAGACGCAAACATTACAATAGATTTTGCTTTAGTTAGACTTGCTAATATTTTAGATAATATGATTGTCTATCCAAAAAAAATGTTAGAAAATTTAAATTTGACTAAAGGTTTAATTTTCTCTCAAGAGTTGATGCTTGAACTTACGAAAACTGGTTTAAGTAGGGAAAAATCATACAAAATGGTTCAAAGTTACGCAAAAAAATGTTTTGCTGAAAACTTGGATTTGTTTAATGTCATTCAATCTGACAAATACATAATGAGTAAAATTTCACCGAAAAAATTAAGTTCTATTTTTAGTTATTCTAAGCATTTTAAAAATGTGAATTTAATCTTTAGAAGAGTATTTAAATAATGAAAAAGGGTAAAAAGATTTATGAGGGAAAAGCAAAAATTATTTATGCTACCCAAGATAAAGACCTAGTAATTCAATACTTTAAAGACGACGCAACCGCATTTAATAATCAAAAAAAAAGCACCATAGAGGGAAAAGGAGTTTTGAATAACAGAATATCTGAACATATCCTCACTAATCTTTCTCAAATAGGTATTAAAAATCATTTAGTCAAGCGTCTAAATATGAGAGAGCAAGTTATAAAATTAGTAGAAATAATACCAATAGAATTTATAATTAGAAACGTTGCAACTGGATCTTTGACAAAAAGATTAGGTATTGAAGATGGAACAGTTCTCAAAGAACCCTTGATCGAATATTGCTTGAAAGATGATAAGCTTGGTGACCCCTTAATTGCTGAGGATCATATTTATGCATTTGACTGGGCTAAAAGAAAAGAAATTGAAAAAATTAAAAAAATGATATTTAGAATTAATGATTTTATGATTGGAATGTTTAGAGGTATTGGTATTAAACTAATAGATTTCAAATTGGAATTTGGAAGAATTAAATCTAACGGAAAGAGCGATGTCATACTTGCTGATGAAATAAGTCCTGATACATGTAGATTATGGGACTCTATTACAGACAAAAAACTCGATAAAGACAGATTTAGAAAAGATTTAGGTGATTTAATTCCAGCTTATACAGAAGTTGCAAAAAGATTAGGCATACTACATGAACAATCAAACGTATCAGCTGTTAATGTTACAAAATTATCATCAGTTAAAAAAAAAAATAAATGAAAGTTTCGGCAATAATAACACTTAAGAAAGATGTTTTAGATCCTCAAGGCAAAGTTATTCATCAAACATTAGATGGAATGGGTTTTAAAGATGTCAATGAGGTAAGACAAGGAAAATATTTTGAAATTGATGTGACGGAAAATGACCCAACAAAAGCTAAGGGAGTAGTTGAGGATATGTGTAAAAAACTTTTAGCTAATCTTGTTATTGAAAATTACAAAATTATTGAGACACAATAATTAATGAAATCATCTGTAATAACCTTTCCTGGTTCAAATTGTGATAGAGATATGGATGTTGCTCTCAATAAATTTGGATTCAAAAATAAGATGGTTTGGCATGATGATAATGAGTTGCCTAAAAGTGATTTAGTAGTATTACCAGGTGGTTTTTCTTATGGTGATTATCTTAGATGTGGAAGTATGGCATCAAAATCAAAAATAATGAAATCCGTTATTAATTTTGCTAAATCAGGTGGTTTAGTTATGGGAATTTGTAATGGCTTCCAAATATTAGTAGAAACTGGTTTGGTTCCCGGTGTTTTGTTGAGAAATAGATATTTAGAATTTATTTGTAAAAATGTTTTTATTAAACCAGCAAATAAAAAAAATCTTTATTTTAAGAACATTGATAAGGATATTTTAGAATTTCATATAGCTCACAATGAAGGAAATTATTTTTGTACAAATGATCAACTCAAAGAAATTGAAGATAATAATCAAATTGCAATTTATTATTGTGATAACAAAGGTCAGACAGAGGAACAATTTAATCCTAATGGGTCAATAAAAAATATTGCAGGAATATTTAATAAAGAAAAAAATGTTTTGGGAATGATGCCACATCCTGAAAGAATGATTGATCAAAGTTTGTCTGGAGAGGATGGATCCTTATTTTTTAAAAATTTAATTAATAACATCAAAAATGCTAGTTAACGAAAATATAGCAATAGAGCATGGCCTCAAATCAGATGAATATAAAAAAATCTGTAAATTATTAAAAAGGACACCTAATTTAACTGAGCTTGGTATATTTTCAGCTATGTGGAATGAACATTGTTCCTATAAATCTTCTCGACTTCACTTAAAAAAATTACCCACTAAAGGAAAAAAAGTAATTCAAGGACCTGGAGAAAATGCTGGAGTGATCGATATTGAAGATGGTGACGCAATAGTTTTTAAAATTGAAAGTCATAATCACCCATCATTTATTGAACCATATCAAGGAGCGGCTACCGGAGTTGGAGGAATTATGAGGGATGTTTTTACTATGGGAGCAAGACCCATAGCAAATTTAAACTCAATTCATTTTGGATCTACTCAACACAAAAAAACAAAAAATTTATTAAGAGGCGTTGTTCATGGCATTGGTGGTTACGGTAACTGTATGGGTGTTCCGACAATTGCAGGTCAAACTTCATTTGATAGCTCTTATAATGGAAATATTTTAGTAAATGCAATGACAATAGGTTTAGTAAAGAAAAATAAAATATTTTACTCTAAAGCTGCAGGTCTAGACAAACCTGTTATATATGTAGGATCTAAAACTGGCAGAGACGGAATTCATGGGGCTAGTATGGCATCTGCAAGCTTTGATGAAAAAATAGAGGAAAAAAAACCAACTGTTCAAGTGGGTGATCCTTTTACTGAGAAACTTTTGCTAGAAGCATGCTTAGAATTAATGGAAGGTGATTCTATTATTGCAATCCAAGATATGGGAGCAGCAGGTCTTACATCTTCAAGTATTGAAATGGCTTCTAAGGGTAACCTTGGAATAGAAATTAATCTTAATAAAGTTCCATGTAGGGAGTCAAAAATGACCCCATATGAAATTATGTTATCTGAAAGTCAAGAGAGGATGTTAATTGTTTTAGAAAAAGGGAAAGAAAAACTGGCTAAAAAAATTTTTGATAAATGGAATTTAGATTTTTCTGTGATAGGTAAAACTACTAATTCAAAAAATATAGAGTTATTTTTTTATAATGAACAAGTTGCAAAAATACCAGTGAATACTTTAGTTGAAAATTCTCCAATGTATGATCGAAAATGGAAAAAAACTAAATTACCAAAAAAAAATAAATTTAAAAAAGATGTTTATAATGATTTAAAAATTCAAGATATTTTAAAAAAAATTCTATCTAATCCAAATATATGCAGTAAAGAATGGATTTGGCAACAATACGATCACACTGTAATGGGTGATACCATTCAAAAACCTGGTGGAGACTCCGGCGTAGTCAGAGTTCACGGAACAGAAAAAGCTGTTGCTGCATCAGTTGACTCTTCAGCTGTTTATTGTTGGGCACACCCACTAACTGGAGGCAAACAAGTAGTGGCTGAAAGTTGGAGGAATTTAGTCTCAGTTGGAGCTACACCAATAGCTATTACCAATTGTTTAAATTTTGGAAGTCCAGAAAACGAAGAAAATATGGGTGAGTTTGTCGAATGTGTTCAGGGAATAGGTGAAGCGAGTAAATATTTAAATTTTCCAGTAGTTTCTGGAAATGTATCTTTTTATAACCAGACTAAGGAGGTTGGTATTAAACCAACTCCTTCAATTGGAGGTGTAGGTTTAATAAAAGATTATAAGAAAATGATAACCATGGATTTTAAAGAAAATAACAATGTTGTTCTGATTATCGGTAAAACTGAAGGTCATATGGATCAAAGTTTATTTGCAAGAATAATTTTAGATGAGAAAAATGGTCCACCACCAGAAGTAAATTTATTTAATGAAAAAAATAATGGTCAATCTCTACTAAGCTTAGTTGAAAAAGACCTTGTAAAAAGTGCTCATGACATTTCCTTAGGGGGTATAATAGTTGCTTTAAGCAAAATGTGCATCAAAGGAAATAAAGGTATTAAATTAAATAAAACAAAAAATTTAATCAATGAAATTGAATACCTTTTTGCAGAAGATCAAGGAAGATATATAATCGAGATTAATCAAAAAGATCTAAATGAGGTTAATAAAATATTAGATAAAAATTCAGTTTATCACGAAGAATTAGGGGTTATTATTGAAAAAGATATGATTATCAATTCAAAGACAAAAGTTTCAATTGACGAATTAAAATCTTATAATACTAATTGGTTATTTAACTATATGAGTTCTTAATGGCAATGGATTTAAAAGAGATCGAAAAATATATCAAAGAAGCAATGCCAGATGCTTCTATCGAAATTCAAGATTTAGCAGGTGATGGAAATCATTACTCTGCAACAATCACTTCCTCACATTTTGCCGGCAAAAGTAGAATAGAACAGCATAAGATGGTTTATAATTCTCTTAAAGGCAAAATGGGAAACGAATTACATGCTCTTGCAATTAAAACAAAGGAACAATAATGGACGAAAAAATAAAAGCCGAAATTCAAAATCATATAAACAATAATGACGTGTGCTTATTCATGAAAGGAACACCTGATGCTCCTCAGTGTGGTTTCTCAATGGCGGTGTCAAATATTTTCAAAATATTAGAGGTCAAATTTAAAAGTATTAATGTACTAGAAAATCAATCAATGAGGGATGGAATTAAAACATTTAGTGACTGGCCAACGATTCCACAACTTTATATCAAAAAAGAATTTATTGGTGGTTGTGATATCATAAAAGAAATGTATGAAAGTGGAGAATTAAAAAAAACTTTTGATGACAAAGGTATCAATTACAAAAAATAATTTTATCTAGAGTAATATTCAATCACTAAATTAGGTTCCATTATAATAGGATAAGGAACTTCTTCAAATTTTGGTATCCTTACAAATTTAAACTTTTTATTCTTTTGATCCAACTGAATATATTCTGGAGTTTCTCTTTCTTTATTTGCTAGTGCAATATCAATAATTGCTAATTGTTTTGATTTATCTCTGATTTCAATTGTATCCTCTTCTTTTACTGAGTAACTTGATATATTTACTTTTTTTCCATTTACTTTAACATGACCATGATTAATTAATTGTCTTGCAGAAAAAATTGTAGTTGCAAATTTAGCTCTATAAATAACTGCATCAAGTCTTCGCTCAAGCAAACCAATAAGATTTTCACCTGTGTCACCTTTAAGCATACTTGCTTTTTTATAGATATTTCTGAACTGTCTTTCATTTATATTTCCATAATAAGCTTTCATTTTTTGTTTAGCTTGCAACTGAATTCCGTAGTCCGATGGTTTTGAAGATTTTGTTTGACCATGTTGCCCTGGACCATAAGCTCTTTTATTAAAAGGACTTTTGGGTCGACCCCACAAATTTACTTTTAATCTTCTATCAACTTTATGTTTAGAGTTTAATCTTTTTGTCATTTAGTAATCTGGGTTATAAACTTACTCATTATTTTGTCAATCAACGTTTTTTACCAAGACTTGCAAATACGCTTGATAAAATACGTGTTTCTTTATCAGATAATTCCATTTTATAAAAAATATTTCTTAAATTTTGTAACATTATAGGTTTCTTTTCTTTTGGTTTAAAAAAATTAATATCCTCTAAATTATTTATACAAAGACTTATCATTGAGTGAATTTCTTTTTTTGAGGCAGATTTTATTTTTTTAGATTTAAGAAATGGCTTAGTTTTTATCTTTAAAATACTTGAAATAATTTGAGCAATGATAATTAAACTGTGAGAAAGATTTAATGACTTAAATTCTGGATTGGTTGGGATTTGTAAAGTATAATTAGCATAACTTATCTCATCATTTGAGAGTCCAGATGCCTCAGAACCAAAAAAAAAACCAACTTTTTTTTTAAAATCTATTTTCTTTAAATCATCAAGATTTATGTGTTTTATATTTCTATTTCTAAATCGTGCCGAAGTCGCAATTACAATATCAACATCTTTAAGAGCCTTTTCAGTATTTTCGTATACTTTAGTTTGATGGATAATATTTTTTGCACCAACTGAAGTAGCAAAAATTTTATCATTGGGGAAAATAGGCTTAGGTTTAATTAAAATTAACTTTTTAAAACTAAAATTTTTTATTGCTCTTGCGCATGCACCAATATTTTCTGACAGTTGTGGTCTGTGAAGGATAAATGAAATATTATTTTTTGACATATTAATCAGTCAAACTGTGATCCCCATTATAAGATGATATTTCTGAATTCTGAATACCCTCTAAAAATTTTTTATCTACATTCCAAATAGATACTTTTAATGGATAACATTTTGCAGTATCAGATGAATGCTCAGAACCACAGTCGCCTCCTGGGCATGCAGACAAAACACCTAGTAAATCTGTCTCTGCAAAAAATTCTAAAAAGTCTCCCGGTCTTACTGGACTTGACTTCATAAAATATTGCTTTGTATCATTAGTAAATCCTGTCAGCATAAAAACATTCAGAACGTCATGAACTATTTTTTCTGCATCAATTTTATTAAGTCCCTGTTCTTTTACTAAAGCCCTAGTTAAATTTGAATGACAACAATAATGATAATCATTTCCTGATATCAATTTAGTTGTGTAAGGATCACATCGGGTTCCAATTACATCATGTACTGAACCACCATCCTTGTCATAACCATACCAGTCTAATGTATCCCATGTGATTGTAGCTAATGATCTTAAATAAGGTAAACTACTAAACATTTTATCCCCAACTGAAATATGTGTTCCATATAGAGCTCTGGTCTTCCCAGAGTAAAATTTTTCATCAAGATTTTCTGCTTGAAATATATTTAAATCGCCCACTTGAGGACCCTCAATACTTTCTATTCTAAAAAAGTTTCCAGATTTTACCTTAAATGTTTTTGCATCTCGAGGGGGTATTATAACCTCATTTATCTTTTTAATATGCTGTCTAGCTTTATGTAATATTTCAAGATTTGTAGAAATATTTTCATTAGGATAACAAACAACTGGGTTGGCGCCTACCCTATTATCAATATCTTGGGGTTTTTTTGAAAATTTATTAATTTTCATTTATTTGCTTGCAGGAGCATTATCTTTGAAAAGTTTATAGTCCAAACTATCTATTAATGCTTTAAAGGATGCCTCAATAATATTTGTTGATACTCCAATAGTGAACCAATTCTTACCTTTGGCGTCGGTGCTTTCAATAGATACTCTAGTTACAGCTTCTGTACCTGTATTCAAAATTCTTACTTTATAATCAACTAATTTTAAATCTTTTAAGTACTTCGAATATTTTACTAATCTATCAACATTATTTCTTATTGCGTTATCTAGAGCATTAACAGGACCGTTACCTTCACCTTCACAAACAATTTTCTCTCCGTCTACCTCTAATTGAGCTTTAGCAGATGATACAATCGTTCCTAAATGATTTTTCTTAACCGAAACATCATATTCTGTTATAGAGATATATCTTGGTATCTCACCGATTATTCTTCTCGCGAGTAATTCAAATGAGGCGTCTGCTCCATCATAACTGTAACCAATAAACTCCCTATCTTTCACTTCATCTAAAAGTTTTTTGATTTTTGGATCATTTTCATCAATGTTGATATTTATAGTCTTCAACCTTGAAATAATATTCGATTTTCCAGATTGATCTGAGATTACTATATTTCTGTTATTACCAACACTTTCTGGACTTATATGCTCATAAGTTTTTGGATCTTTTTGAACTGCTGAAACATGTAAACCTCCTTTATGAGAAAAGGCTGCCGCACCTACATAAGGTAAATGCATATTTGGCTTTCTATTCAATACTTCATCCAATAGTCTGGAACACTCAGTTAAATTTTTAATATTTGATGAGTTGATTTTTATCTCAAACTTTGATGAAAAATCTTTCTTAAGATAAAAAGTTGGAATTAACGACATTAAATTTGCATTACCACATCGCTCACCCAATCCATTTATAGTTCCTTGAACTTGACGTGCTCCTGATAATACAGCGGCTAAAGTATTTGCTACTGCATTTCCTGTATCATTGTGCGCGTGAATACCTAAATTTTTTCCTGGTATTACTTTGCAAACTTCTGAAACTATTTGAGAAACTTCATGAGGAAGGGTTCCTCCATTAGTGTCACATAAAACAATCCATCTAGCTCCCTCATCATAAGCTGCTTTTATACAAGCTAAAGCGTACTTTGAATTTGCTTTATATCCATCAAAAAAATGCTCAGCATCAAACATAAATTCTTTTTTAGCTTTAACAAAATGTTTTGTACTCTCACTTATATTTTCCAAATTTTCTTCATTTTTAATTCCTAAAGCAACATCAACATGAAAGTCCCATGATTTTCCTACGAGACAAACAGAAGATGTATTTGAATTCATAATAGCTGATAATCCAGGGTCGTTTTCAGCGCTACGCCCTGATTTTTTGGTCATTCCAAATGAAGTTAATTTTGAATTTTTAAAATTATGATTCTTTTGAAAAAATTCTGTATCTGTTGGATTGGCACCTGGCCATCCAGCTTCAATGTAATCCACTCCTAAATTATCAAGTGCTAATGCAATTTTTTCTTTATCCTTTATAGAAAAATCAACTCCTTGAGTTTGGGCTCCATCTCGAAGTGTTGTATCAAATATATATAATCTTTCTTTACTCATTTAAATTTCCACAGTGTTTTACCATCTTTGTCCTCTATTAAAACACCTTTGTCTAAAAGTTCATTTCTAATTCTATCAGCCTCTTTATAATCCTTATTTTCTCTAGCTTTATTTCTTAAGTTTATCATCTTATCAATTTCTGTTTCACTTAAAGAAACCCTATTTTTTTTGAAATTTAACCATTGCTCATTCGTTTCATTCAATAAACCAACAAATTGACAAGCAGATATAAACAAATCTTTACTCTCACCTTTGTTTGCTTTCTCATACAAATTATGAAGATTAGCTATAAAGCCAGGTGTATTTAAATCTTCATATAAGGGTTTTAATATTTCATCTGGAACCTTTACAGAATTAAAATTATCTAAACTAATTTGGTACCATTTATCTAAAGTATTTTCACAATCAATTAATAATTTATCATTCCAATCTAAAGGCTGCCTATAATGTGCACTCATCAGTGCTAATCTGATTACTTGACCACTCATTTTTTTTCTAAATTCTTTTATTTTTAGAATATTTCCCTGAGACTTAGCCATTTTTTCATTTGATATTGTGATAAACGCGTTATGTATCCAATAATTTGCAAAACTCCTAGTATCGTTTGCACACCTTGATTGAGCAATTTCATTTTCATGATGAGGAAAAATTAAATCTATTCCACCGCCGTGGATGTCAAATTCGTCACCTAGGATTTTTTTTGACATAGCAGAACATTCTAAATGCCATCCTGGTCTACCTGGTCCCCAGGGAGAATCCCAATAAGGCTCGTCTTTAGATGACGGTTTCCATAAAACAAAATCCTCAGAATTTTTTTTGTTATCGCTAATTTCAACTCTTGATCCTGCAATCAAATCTTCTAATTTTTTATTTGATAACTTCCCATAGTCAGGAAACTTTTTAACTTCAAAGTATACATGTTTATTATTTTCATAAGCATAACCTTTTTTTATTAAGCCATTTATCATTTGTATCATTAAGTCTATGTGCTCTGTTGCCTTTGGTTGATGAGTTGGATTTTCACAATTCAAAAATCTGCAGTCTTCAAAAAAACTTTCTGTTATTTTTTGAGTTAACTCTTTTGAGTTTATTTTAAGTTTTTGTGAAGATAGAATAATTTTATCATCAATGTCAGTAATGTTTCTTACATATGTAACTTTTGGAAAATTATTTTTTAAAATCTTAAAGAGAATGTCAAAGATGACTAGTGGTCGAGCATTACCAATATGTGGGTCATCATAGACTGTTGGTCCACAAACATACATTCCAACATTTTCTTTTTCTCTTGGGATGAATTGTTCTTTTTTATTAGTTAAATTATTTGTTAAAAAAATATCCATTTCAATTGATTAAGAAATATACCTTATTTGATGATTTGTTAATCTAATTGATTAACTGGGAATTTTGCATACTGGAATAGGCTCCATTTTATGCATATTTTGTTTTCTAATTTTTTCGTATTCTGCTTTGTGTGGAGAATTTGGATTTGTCATTGCATCTTCTAAAGCTTGATAATCAAAACCTAATTGACCTTCATCTGTTCTTCCATCATCCCAAAGACCGTCTGTTGGAGCGGCATCGATAATCTCTTGTGTAATTCCCAGTTCTTTTCCAATTTCCCAAACTTCAGTTTTATTACAATCAGCTATTGGCGAGATATCAACTCCTCCATCTCCATATTTGGTGTAAAAACCAACTCCAAAGTCCTCTACTTTATTTCCTGTTCCAACAACTATTCCTTTGTTAGCAGCTGCCACTTGGTAAAGAGTCGCCATTCTTAATCTTGCTCTTGAGTTTGCAAATCCATGCTCATTGTCGAATTTGTTTAGTGTTGATGAAAATGTTTCAAATAATTTGTCTAAACTTATAGTGTGTGCCTCAACATTTTTAAAATTTTTAACTAACCATTGTTGATGCTTTAAACTTAAATCATGCTGATTTTCTATTTGCTTAATAGGCATAGTTAAAACAATAGTCTTTAAGCCTGTCATTGCGCTTAATGTGCTAGAAACGGAAGAGTCAATTCCTCCTGAAATACCTATAACTAAAGCCTGTGCTTTAGATGGCATTTTATCGACATATGATTTTATCCAATTTGATATATATTTTACTTTTTCTGCAGGATTCATAAAAATATATTTAACAATCTTACGCTGTAAAGCAATGGCTTAAGATGCCTCTTGAATAGAATTTTTCGAATAGCTGCTATTCTTTTTAATCTCATCTGAAATCAAAAATGCTAATTCTAGGGCCTGATCTGCATTAAGTCTGGGATCACAATGCGTATGATATCTACTAGATAAGTCTGCATCAGAAATTTTTCTTGCTCCACCAGTACATTCTGTCACATTTTGACCAGTCATTTCAATATGCAAACCACCTGCATATGAACCTTCACTTTGGTGTACTGCAAATACGTCTCTAACTTCCTTCAAAACTCTGTTAAAAGGTCTGGTTTTAAAACCTGAAGTAGATTTGATTGTGTTTCCATGCATTGGATCACAAGACCAAATTACATTTAATCCTTCTTTCTTAATAGTTCTCACAAGTTTAGGTAAGAATTTTTCTACTGAGTCATGTCCAAATCTTGAAATAAGAGTAATTTTGCCCTTCTCATTTTTTGGATTTATCAAATTACAAATTTTAACTATTTCCTCTGGTTTGCTTGTAGGACCACATTTAATCCCTATTGGATTTTCTATACCTCTACAAAATTCAACATGTCCTCCATCTAATTGTCTTGTTCTGTCACCAATCCACACAAAGTGAGCAGATGTATCGTGGTATTCTCCAGTTGTAGAGTCTATTCTGGTCATACTTTCTTCAAAAGGTAAATGTAATGCCTCATGTGATGTCCAGAAATTGACAGTGTATAATCTATTATTAAAATCTGATGTAATTCCACACGCCGACATGAATGCTAAAGCATCAGCAATTTTGTCTTCTAATTCTTTAAATTTTTTTGCCTGAGGACTTTTTTTGATATAATCTAAATTCCACAAATGAACTTTATTTAAGTCTGCAAAACCCCCTTTTGAAAACGCTCTTAACAAATTCAAAGTTGATGCCGACTGTGAATAAGCTCTGAAAAGTCTTTTTGGATCATACTCTCTTGCTTTCTCAGTAAATTCAATTCCATTTACATTATCACCTAAATAACTTGGAAGTTCAACGTCTCCCTGTCTTTCAGTTGGTGCACTTCTAGGTTTTGCAAATTGACCAGCAATTCTACCTAGCTTAATAACTGGCAGTGAGGCGGAGTAAGTTAACACCAATGACATTTGCAAAATAAGTTTAAAAGTATCTCTTATATTATCTGGATTGAATTCAGCAAAACTTTCTGCACAATCACCTCCCTGAAGTAAGAATGCTTTACCATCTACAACTTCAGCAAGTTGTTGTTTCAAATGTCTAGTTTCACCAGCAAAAACAAGTGGAGGAAAATTTTTAATTTTACCTAAAACCTGCTCCAATTCTTTTTTATCCGGATATTCCGGGATATGTTTTACTGGATATTTTCTCCAACTATTTATTTTCCAATTTTTCATGTTCAACCTAAGATTGTTGTATCAGAGTTTTTTAATTATTCAACGGTTACCGATTTTGCCAAATTACGTGGTTTATCGATGTCATAACCTTTTTTTAACGCTGAATAATAAGCTAATTTTTGTAGAGGTATTGTTAAAAGAAAGGGCAAAAGATCCTCATTAGTTGTCTCAACTTCAATTGTTTCCCAAATATTTTCTGAAACTATTTCATCTTTACTTTTATTAGTAATCAATAAAACTTTTGCACCTCTGGCTATTACTTCCTGCATATTTGAAATTGTCTTTTTATAATAATCATCTCTAGGAGCTAAAACTACAACAGGCATACCTTCTTCTATTAATGCAAGGGGACCATGTTTCATCTCTCCGGCTGGATATCCTTCTGCGTGAATGTACGATAATTCTTTTAATTTTAACGCTCCCTCTAGAGCTATCGGAAAAGAAAAACCTCTTCCCAAAAACATTGATCCTTTAGCATCGTTAAATGTACTTGAAATAGATTGAATCTTATTGTCTGTCATCAAAGTTTTTTTCACTAGATCTGGTAATTTTGTAAGATCTTTTAATTTTTTTACAAATAAGTCTTTACTAATATCATCCCTCAATAATCCAAGCTTTAGGGCTAAAATATATAATATCAGAATTTGTCCTAAAAAAGCTTTTGTAGATGCTACTCCAATTTCAGTTCCACAATGAATCGGTAAAACAAATTTTGAGTCTCTTGCAATTGAACTCTCAATTACATTTACAACAGAGCAGGTTTTCATTCCATTTTTATTACATAGATCCAAACCAGCGTATGTATCTGCTGTTTCACCAGATTGAGAGACAAAAACGTACAATGTTTCCTTTTTGAACCTATTTTTTCTGTATCTAAACTCTGAGGCAATATCTACGTTCACATTCAAAGAAGTTAAATGTTCAAACCAATATTTTGCCATCAAACATGAATGATAAGCAGTTCCACAACCAATAAGTGTTACTGATGAAATTTCATCTTTTTTCCAAGGGAAGTTATAAATATTAATATCGTTATTTGTTTTATCAATATATTCTTTAATTCCATTTTTAAGTGTTGTTGGCTGTTCCTCAATTTCTTTAGCCATGAAATGTTTATAATCACCTTTATCGTATTTATTTTCTTCAGAAGACAATTCTAAAACTTTTTTATTTACTTTATTTCCCTCTTCATCAAAAAATTCCACATGGTCTTTTTTAACTATACAAAACTCACCATCATTTAAATAAGTAATCTTGTTGGTCATTGATTTAAGAGCGTAAGAGTCTGAACCCAAGTAATTTTCATTTGGACCATATCCAACAGCTAAAGGTGAGCCTCTTCTTGCACCTACAATTAAATTTGGTTCATCTTTAAATATAATTCCAAGAGCGAAACTTCCGTGTAGAGCCTTTAAGGTTTTTTTTACTGAGTTTATAATATTTTCTGTTTTAAGATTTTCTGTAATTAAATGAACGATTACCTCAGTATCTGTTTGTGATTTAAATTTATGACCTTTGCCAACTAAAAATTTTTTAAGTAATGTGGAATTTTCGATTATTCCATTATGAACTACAGAAACATTTTGAGATGAATGAGGGTGAGCATTAATACTATTGGGTAATCCGTGTGTTGCCCATCTAACATGTCCAATACCAATAGTACCTTCCATACTTTGAACCAAAGAATTTTTTTCAAGATTATCTACTCTACCTTCAGATTTAATTTCATTAATTTCACCTCTTGAGAGTGTTGCAATACCCGCGGAGTCATAACCTCTATATTCCAACTTTTTTAAAGAATTTATTATTGTAGAAGAAACTGGTTTGCTGCTATTTATACCTATGATACCACACATGATTATTATTTTATTTTTCTTTTATATCCTTTAATTTCAGTTTGTAGTGCTCTTGTAAGAGCAAGAGATCCTTTTTTTACTTTTTTAGTTATAACTGAACCAGCGCCCACAACACTATTTTGCTCTATAGTTATTGGAGCTACTAAAGATGAATTTGATCCAATAAATGCATTATCTTTTATATTAGTTATATTTTTTTTAACTCCGTCGTAATTACAAGTAATTGTCCCAGCACCAACATTTACTGATTTACCAATTTTACTATCACCAATATAAGAAAGGTGATTTACTTTGGAACTTTTGCCAATAGTGCTTTTTTTTATTTCAACAAAATTTCCAACTTTAGAGCCATCCTTTAAAACTGAACCAGGTCTAATTCTTGCATATGGACCAACTTCAACTTTATTTTCTATTTTACAATTTTCGAGATGTGAAAAAGATTTTATATTAACATTGTTTCCAATTTTAACCTTTGATCCAAAAACAACAAATGGTTCAATAGTTACGTTTTTGCCGATTTTTGTATCGTTAGAAAAATAAATGGTATCTGGTCCGATCAATTTTACTCCAGATCTTAAAAATTTATTTCTAAGTTTAATTTGAACTTTTTGATAATTTAATTGTTTCATCTTTGAAATTCTTTACATTAAGTATATATGTTTCTTAATTCACAAAATATTTCTTAAAAATACTTTTGATAATGAAACAAAATTTTACAATTCTTTTCGATTTAGATGGTACTTTAGTAGATACAGCACCAGATTTAATGCGTGCTCATAATTTTGTGATGAAAAAATTTGGATATCCAACTAAATCTACAGATGAAATAAGAAACCTGGTTGGTCAAGGAGCTGGGGCAATGCTTGGTAGATCTATTTGGGGACAGGCAAAAAAAGAATTTGGTAAAGTACAAGATGAAAAAATTAAAAAGGAAATGGTTAAAGATTTTGTAGACTTTTATGGAAAAAATATTGTTAATGAAAGTACACTTATCAATGGTGTAAAAGATTTTCTAAAATGGGCAAAAAATAAAAATATTTCTATGGGTGTGTGTACAAACAAACAGGAGCACCTAGCAATCGACCTTTTAAAAAAAATCGGTATATATGATTTTTTTGAGTATGTTGCGGGTCATAACACTTTTGATTATTGTAAACCAGATCCAAGACATTTAACATCCGTGATTGAAATTTTAGATGGAAATATAAAAAAATCGTTAATGATTGGTGACAGTGAAACTGATGCTAACGCAGCAAAAGAAGCTGGGATACCAGTAATTTTATTAGAAGATGGTTATACCGAAAAAAATACGAGCGAAATATATCATAATCACCTTGTTAAAGACTTTGAAGGTATTGAAAAAATCATATTAAAATATCTTTAAGATTGATTATTTTTTTTTAACTATTAAAAACAGTTTCGTAAATTAGGAGTTATTTTGATAGCACATAAAGTTAAAGTTTACCCATCTAAAATTCACTTACCAAAAAAAAATCAACTTGCATGGAAAATTGCAGAAATAGCAAGTGATAATGCGAAATTAAACAAAGACGCTATAGAAATGGTTATAAATAGAATAATTGATAATGCATCAGTCGCCATAGCTTCATTAAATAGAGGTCCGGTTATTTCATCTAGAGAAATGGCTTTGAAACATTCAAGAAAAAAAGGTGCTTTGTTATTTGGTGTGAGTAATAAATTTAGATTTGATTGTGAATGGGCAGCATGGTCAAATGGTACTGCTGTAAGGGAGCTTGATTTTCATGATACTTTTTTAGCTGCAGATTATAGTCATCCTGGTGATAATATTCCTCCTCTATTAAGTGTTGCTCAACAAAATAAAAGAAGTGGTTTGGATCTTTTAAAAGGCATTATTACCGCTTATGAGGTTCAGGTAAACTTAGTTAAAGGTATTTGTTTACACAAACATAAAGTTGATCATATAGCTCATCTTGGCCCAAGTGTTGCTGCTGGTCTTGGTACAATGTTAAAACTTAATACGGAAACTATTTATCAGGCAGTGCAACAAGCTCTGCATACAACTATTTCAACAAGACAATCAAGAAAAGGTGAAATCTCAAGTTGGAAGGCATATGCTCCTGCTCATGCCGGAAAACTGGCAATCGAAGCAGTCGATAGAGTTATGCGTGGTGAAGGAGCGCCAAGTCCAATTTATGAAGGCGAGGATAGTGTCATTGCTAGAATTTTAGATGGAAAAAAAGCTTTATATAAAGTTCCTTTACCTAAAAAAGGTCAACCAAAAAAAGCTATACTTGAAACATATACAAAAGAATATTCAGCTGAATATCAATCTCAGGCTTTAATAGATTTAGCAAAAAAACTTAAAAAAAGAATACAAAATTTAAATCAAATAAAAAAAATTGATATATATACCAGTCATCATACTCACTATGTAATCGGAACAGGTGCAAATGATCCTCAAAAAATGGATCCAAACGCAAGTAGAGAAACATTGGATCACTCTATTATGTACATATTTGCTGTAGCATTAGAGGACGGTAACTGGCATCACATAAAATCATATACTAAAGCTAGAGCTAAAAAAAAGAGTACAATTAAAATTTGGAGATCAATAAAAACTCACGAGGATAAAAAATGGACAAAAAAATATCACGATCCAAACCCAAAAAAAAAGGCTTTTGGAGCCAAAGTAGTTGTAACCCTTAAAAATGGTAAAAAAATAGTTGAACAAAAAGACAGGGCTGATGCTCATCCATACGGTTCAAGACCTTTTAAAAGGGATAATTACATAAACAAGTTTTTAACTTTAACTAAAAATATTTTAGACAAAAAAGAAAGTGCTAGATTTTTGAGAATAGTTCAAAAACTTAAACAATTAAAACCTGGACAATTAGATATGTTAAATATTGTAGTAAAAAGAAATAAACTTAAAAGAAATTTTAAAAAAGGAATTTTTTAATGCATTTCGTTGAAAAAGAGCCAAATCAAAAAAGAATAGATCTTGATAAAAAATTAAAATCAAACAAGATTTTGAGAGTTCCTGGAGCTTACAATCCTTTGACTGCAAAACTTATTGAAGAAATAGGTTATGATGCAGTATATGTTTCTGGAGGAGTAATGGCAAATGACCTTGGTTTTCCTGATATAGGTTTGACCACTCTTCAAGATGTTAGTACTAGGTCATATTTAATTTCAAGAGTAACAAACCTTCCGACTATAGTAGATATTGATACTGGTTTTAAATCTTGTAGAGAAACAATTGAAACTTTTGAGGAATTCGGAATTGCAGCTGTACATTTAGAAGATCAAATTGAGAGGAAAAGATGTGGGCATTTAGACAACAAAGAGTTAATTACAACTGAGGCAATGGTAAATAAAATAAAAGAATGTGTCTCTGCTAGAAAAGATAAAAATTTTAAAATTATTGCAAGATCAGATGCAAATAGTGTCGAGGGAATAGATAAAATGATTGGTAGATGTAAAGCTTACATAGATGCGGGAGCTGAGATAATTTTTCCAGAGGCTTTGAAAGATGAAAAGGAATTTGAAAAAGTAAGAAAAGAATTATCTTGTTACTTGCTTGCTAACATGACTGAATTTGGAAAATCCAAATTATTTAATTACAAAGAATTAGAAACTTTTGGATATAATATAGTAATTTACCCAGTCACAAGTCAGAGATTAGCTATGAAAAATGTTGAAGATGGATTAAGAGACATTTATGCAAATGGACATCAAAATAATATTATTGATAAAATGCAGACTAGAAAACGATTATATGAGCTTGTTGATTACGAAAAATATAATAGTTTAGACGAAAAAATTTATAATTTTAGCACTGAAGGTCATGAATAATGAGTGAAGATATTAAAAAAGGTTTACTTGGAATTGTTGTTGACGAGACAGAAGTTTCAAAAGTAATGCCTGAAATAAATTCTCTTACGTATAGAGGTTATGCTGCTCAGGATCTATGTGAATATTGTAAGTTTGAAGAGGTTGCTTATTTAATTCTAAATAAAGACTTACCAAATACAATTCAACTTAAAAAATTTGAAAAAGAGGAAAGAGGTAATAGAGACCTATCAAAAGAACTTTACTCAGCTATCAAACAAATGCCAAAAAAATCTCATCCGATGGATGTTGCTAGAACAGCAGTAAGTATTATGGGATTAGAAGATAAAGAAACCACTGACTCGTCTCCTGAAGCTAATAAGAGAAAAGCGATAAGAATTTTAGCAAAAACACCAACAGCTCTCGCTGCATTTTATAGACTTCGAAAAAGTAAAAAAATAATAAAACCAAAAAAAAATTTGAATATGGCTGAAAATTTTTTTTACATGTGTTTTGGAAAAGTACCTCAAAAAGAAATTGTTAAAGCTTTTGACGTTTCATTAATTCTTTATGCTGAACATAGTTTTAATGTCTCTACATTTACTGCTAGAACAATTACGAGTAGTTTATCAGATATTCACGGGGCAATTACTGGAGCGATAGCGAGTTTAAAAGGACCCTTGCATGGTGGTGCTAATGAAGAGGTAATGCATATGATGAATAAGATCAAAAGTCCAAATAATGCACTTAAATGGATAAATAATGCATTAGATAAAAAAGAAGTTGTGATGGGATTTGGCCATAGAGTTTATAAAAGTGGGGACTCAAGAGTGCCGACCATGAGAGAGTATTTTGGCAAAGTTGCTAAAATAAAGAAGGATAAAAAATTTGAGAAAATTTACGATATTGTTGAAAAAGTCATGATAGAAAGAAAAAATATATATCCAAATGTTGACTATCCTACTGGACCAACTTATCATTTAATGGGATTTGATACTGACTTTTTTACACCCATATTTGTAATTTCGAGAATAACTGGTTGGTCAGCACATATAATGGAGCAACATTCTGCAAATAAATTAATTAGACCTTTAGCGAGTTATAAAGGAAGTCAGCATAGAAAAGTTGTTCCGATAAACCAAAGATAAAATCTTAAGTTAAAAATCCACGACAAACAATACGTTTTGATTTATGGACTGTATTTGTATCTTTCCGAATGGTCTCTACACTTTTGAAAATCTTCTTAAAATAATCAGCTCTGATTGTATCAAATATAATAAGAGTGTCTGTGTTTGAAATTTTTTTCAAATAACTTTGGTAAATCTGAAAATCATAGTGATAATCTAAGGATAGTAAAGAAATTACTAAATCAAATTTAAATTCAGGTAGTATATCGTGATCATAATCAAATATATTTATCTTTTTATGGTCCATTTGATTCAATGTTAAAAATTTTTTTTGAACTTTTAGATCATTGTATGCCTCGTTATTTGAAGAGTCCCAGCCATATTTAACTTTTTTTGAAACATAATTTCTTTCAATAAAAAAAAAGGTCTTATCATTATATTTTTGATTGATAATTATTTCTAGTCCACCAAGTCCCGCTCCAATACTTAAAATAGATTTATGATTTTGTTTAATAAATTTTTCTAAAGTTAAAAATTCATTTAACATTGTTTCATAATATCTTTTTCCAATTAAATTAGCGTTTAAGAAATACTTTGTTACCAAATTTGAAAATATATATCTTCCAAATAACTTTCTTATTTTAAGTAAAAAAGGATTTGCTAATTCTATCCTTTGCAAGACAGCTAACCTAGCTGCTTGCTTTGGAATAATAAAACTATTCACTTAGTAAATTTTTAACTAAATGCTTCTACCCAAGTTCCTTGTGTCGATGCTTTAGAATACTCTGTTGCACGACCTTCAAAAAAGTTCATGTGTTCAACAGCATTTAACATGGTATCAAGCCATCCAAGAGGATTTTTCTCTACATCATAAATTGGTTCTAAACCTAATTGAACTAATCTTCTATTACCAATAAATCTTATGTAGTCTTTAACCTCTTGAGCTGTCAAACCCTCCATTGGACCCATCTCAAAAGCAAGATCAATAAAAGCATCCTCATGTTCAATGATAGTTCTGCAAGCTTCATAAAGCTCTTTTTTTAATTTTGGTGTCCAGATTTCAGGGTTCTCTTTAATAAATTCTTTAAAAATTCTTATCATCGAATTACAATGAAGAGTTTCATCTCTAACTGACCAAGTAACTATCTGACCCATACCTTTCATTTTATTATGTCTAGGGAAGTTTAACAAAATTGCAAAACTTGCAAAAAGTTGAAGGCCTTCTGTGAATGCACTAAAAACTGCAACTGTTTTTGCTATATCCTCTTTTGAATTTACATTAAAGCCTTGCATATAATCATATTTATCTTTCATCTCTTTGTATTTCATGAAAGCAGAATACTCCGACTCTGGCATTCCAATTGTGTCAAGTAAATGAGAGTAAGCAGCAACGTGAACTGTTTCCATAGCAGCAAAAGCTGTCATCATCATCAGAACTTCTGTTGGTTTAAATACTGTTGTATAATGCCTTAGATAACAATTGTTAACTTCAACATCCGCTTGAGTGAAAAATCTAAATATTTGTGTTAATAGATTTTTCTCTGGTTGTGATAAATTTTTTTGCCAATCTCTTACATCATCTCCAAGAGGTACCTCTTCTGGCAACCAATGAATTCTTTGTTGAGTTAACCATGCATCGTAGCACCAAGGATATCTAAATGGTTTATAAACTGGGTTTTCTACTAACAATCCCATTTTTTTTGGTTGGATTATTTTTTTCTTTTGCTCTTTTGTTTTCTCTATTACTGACATGATAAACACTCCTCATATTCTGGTTGGTCGTTGGTTTGTTGATTTTTTGATTTATATACATTGGCTGTAATATCAGTAGATTTAGCATTGTTGATATTTTCAGCTCTTTGAATTGATTTTGATCTACAATAGTAAAGGCTTTTTAAACCTTTTTTCCAGGCATCAAAATGAATTCTATGTAATTCTTTTTTGTGAACATCTGCGGGTAAAAATAAATTAACTGATTGAGCTTGTGAAATAAAAGGTGTTCTATCTCCGCTTAATTCTATAATCCATTTTTGGTTTAGTTCGAATGCTGTTTTAAAAACATCTTTTTCTAAATCAGTTAAAAAATCTAAGTGTGAAACAGAGCCTTGATTTGTAGTAATTGTAGACCATGTTTCATCATCATTTTTACCATGACTTTCAAGTATTTCTTCTAAATATCTGTTTCTAACATTAAAAGACCCTGACAAAGTTTTATGTGTATAACTGTTTGCTGCAATTGGCTCAACACCCGGGGATGCACCTCCACAAATTATGGATATAGACGCAGTTGGAGCTATCGCAGTTTTATTAGAGAATCTTTCTTTAAATCCATACTCTGCAGCATCAGGACAAGCCCCCCGCTCTTCAGCTAAATCTTTCGATGCTTTATTAACTTGTTCATCTATTTGTTTAAATATTTTTTTATTCCAAGATTTTGCCATTACCGACTCAAGCGGAATTCTATGTTTTTGTAAAAAAGAATGAAAGCCCATTACACCCAAACCAACACTTCTCTCTCTTTCCGCGGAATATTTTGCATCTTTAAATTGTTCAGGTGCTTTATTAATAAAATCAGATAAGACATTATCTAAAAATCTCATTACATCTCCAATCATATTTGGATCATCTTTCCACTCATCGTATTTTTCTAAATTAAGAGAAGATAAACAACAAACTGCTGTTCTATCTCTACCATCTTTATCAATACCTGTTGGTAAAGTTATTTCGCTGCAAAGATTGGAAGTTTTGACAGTTAGATTTGCTAATTTATGATGCTGTGGAATTTGTCTATTAACAGTATCAATGTAAATTATATAAGGCTCACCAGTTTCTATTCTGGCAGTTAATAATCTTATCCATAAATTTCTAGCTGATATGGTTTGTTGAATAGTACCATCTGCAGGACTTTTTAACGCCCACTGTTCATCATTTTCTACCGCTCGCATAAAAGCGTCTGAAACTAAAACACCATGATGCAAATTCAAGGCCTTTCTGTTTGGATCACCTCCAGTTGGTCTTCTCATTTCCATAAATTCTTCAATTTCAGGATGATCAACTGGAAGATAACATGCTGCGGATCCTCTTCTCAATGAACCTTGGCTGATTGCCATTGTTAATGAATCCATAACTTTAATAAAGGGAATTATTCCTGAAGTTTTTCCAACTTTTCCAATTTTTTCACCAATTGATCTTAAGTTACCCCAATAACTTCCGATGCCTCCACCCTTAGCTGCTAACCAAACATTTTCACTCCAAAGATCTAGTATGCCACCCAAACTATCTGAAGCTTCATTTAAGAAACAAGATATCGGTAAACCTCTTTTTGTTCCTCCATTAGATAAAACTGGAGTCGCAGGCATGAACCATAGATTACTAATGTAGTTGTAAATTCTTTGAGCATGTAAGTTATCGTCTGCATAAGTGCTAGCTACTCTTGCAAATAAATCTTGAAAAGATTCGTTGTGACCTAAATATCTGTCTTTTAAAGTTGCTTTTCCAAAATCAGTTAATTTAGTGTCTTTTGAACGATCAATTTTAATAATGATACCTTTGTCGTTCTGAAAGAGTTCAGTTTCATTATTTAATGAGAATAAATCTGGTCTATTATCCTTAGATACCTCTTTTACTACTGGGCTATATTCGGAGACAGCTTTCTTTAAGGCCTGAGATAAAATTTTATTCATATTTAATGTGTTATATTTAAACGTTTTAACGAAAACAACTATATGTTGTGTACGTTTAGCATTAATATACTATATAATCAGCAAATCAATAGAACATTTATAGAACACAATAAAAATAATTCAACTATAAAAATGAAAAAAAGTTAAGTAATTAACAGTATGATTCAACCAGTAAAAATAGATCCTTACGGTTTTAGGGAATATGACGCAAGATGGGTTTATAACAAAGATATAAATTCTGAGGGAATCGTCAATCTTGGTAAGGGTTTAGGAACTCAGATTCTAAAACACACAAATAAAAAAAATCCAAAAGTAGTTGTAGGTCATGATTATAGATCTTACAGCGAAGAAATTAAATCGGCATTAAAAAAAGGATTAGTTTCAACTGGTTGTTTTGTGGAGGATGTAGGATTGGCATTATCCCCGATGGTTTATTTTGCCCAATTTAATTTAGAAAGTGATGCAGTTGCCATGGTTACTGCAAGTCATAATGAGAATGGATGGACTGGAGTAAAGATGGGAATAAAAAAAGGTTTAACTCATGCTCCAGAGGAAATGAAAGAACTTAAGGACATAACAATTAATGAAAGATTTATTACTGGAAAAGGGCAAACAAAAGATGTTAAAAATTTTCAAGAAATTTATAAGCAGAATCTTATACAAAATAATAAGATTAACAAAAAAATTAAAGCAGTTGTCGCCTGTGGAAATGGAACAGCTGGAATTTTCGCGCCAGATATTTTAAGAGGTATAGGTTGCGAAGTTATAGAATTAGATTGCAATCTAGATTGGTCATTTCCTAAATACAATCCAAACCCAGAAGATTTAGAAATGCTTCATGAGATATCTAAAGCTGTAAAACAAAATAATGCTGATATTGGTTTTGGATTCGATGGTGATGGTGATCGAGTAGGAGTTATAGATAATGAGGGTAATGAAATATTTTCAGACAAAATTGGTTTGTTAATTGCTAGAAGTTTATCTTCTGAACATCAAAATTCGAAATTTATAGTAGATGTCAAATCGACTGGCTTATATTCTAATGATGAAGTTTTAAATAAAAATCAATGTAAAACTATTTATTGGAAAACTGGTCATTCTCATATTAAAAGAAAAGTATTTAATGAAAAAGCATTAGCTGGATTTGAAAAAAGCGGTCATTTCTTTTTTAACAAACCACTTGGTTACGGATACGATGATGGCATAAACTCAGCTATTCAAGTCTGTCATTTATTGGATAAACAAAATAAAAAAATGCACGAAATAATAAATGAACTTCCAACTACATATCAGTCACCTACCATGGCTCCATTTTGTAAAGATGAGGAGAAATATAAAGTTGTAGAAGATATTGTTCAGAAAATTGGAAAAATAAAAAATAATGAAGAAAAAATTAACGGTCAAAAAATAAAAGAAATTCTCACAGTAAATGGAGTAAGATTTTCATTTGAAGATGGTTCGTGGGGGTTAATTAGGGCTTCATCAAATAAACCATCATTAGTGGTAGTGACTGAAAGTCCAAAGTCTGATGAAAGAAAAAAACAAATATTTGAATTTATTGACAATTTACTGCAAGAAACAGGTAAAATTGGTGATTATGATCAGAAGTTATAAATCAATTTTTTTAATTATTTAAGATTTAAGAATTAAGAGGAGGTTGCTTTCTCATGTCCTCTTTTTTAATACCAGCAACTTTAACTGGTTTTTTCATTGCATCTCTTCTAAAAGGTTCGCCAAGCTCTTGATTAAGAATTACCTCAATAAATGTTGTAATTCCTTTCTTTTGGTCATCGCATGAATTCTTAATAGCAGCAGTGGTTTCTTCCATTGATCTCACAGTTACACCTTTAAGTCCGCAGGCATCTGCAACTTTAGCAAAGCTTAATTCTGGATCTAATTCAGTTCCAACAAAGTTATTATCAAACCAAAGAGTGGTATTTCTTTTTTCAGCTCCCCATTGATAATTTCTAAATATTACCATTGTAATCGCCGGCCACTCTTCTCTGGCGCAAGAACTCATTTCATTCATGCTTATTCCAAATGCACCGTCACCTGCAAAACCAATAACAGGAGTGTCAGGACACCCTATTTTTGCTCCAAGGATTGATGGAAATCCATAACCGCATGGTCCGAATAACCCTGGGGCTAAATATTTTCTTGGTTTCTCAAAAGTCGGATAAGCATTACCAATCGCACAATTATTTCCAATATCACTTGAAATAATCACATCATCAGGCATACCTGCTTGTATCGCTCGCCAAGCTTGTCTTGGTGACATTCTATCTTTATCTCTCTCTCTTGCTTCTTTATTCCAAAATGTCCCTTCATCATCATCCTCATGATCTAAACTTGATAATTTTTGCAACCATGCCGATTTTGTCTGATGAATTAAGTCTTTTCTTTTTTGTCTATTAGTATCGCCAGCATTTGTTGAAAGTTTTTCAAAAATTTGATTTGCAACTAGTTTTGCATCTCCACTAATACCTACTGTTACTTTTTTTGTTAATCCTATTCTATCTGGATTGATATCTACTTGTATTATACTCGCATTTTTTGGCCAATAATCTATTCCGTAACCAGGTAAAGTTGAAAACGGGTTCAGTCTAGTTCCTAAGGCTAAAACCACATCTGCTTTAGAAATTAATTCCATTGCAGCTTTTGATCCATTATATCCTAATGGTCCCACTGCCAATGGATGGCTGCCTGGAAAACTATCATTATGCTGATAACCAGAACAAACTGGAGAGTCTAATTTTTCTGCAAGTTTTTTTGTTTCTTCAACTGCACCACCAATAACAACTCCAGCTCCAGATAAAATAACTGGAAATTTTGCATTTGATAATAAATCTGCAGCTTTTGTAATCGCTTCGGTACCACCACCTTGTCTTTCTAATCTTACAATTGGAGGAAGGTCAATATCTATTACTTGTGTCCAATAATCTCTTGGAACATTAATTTGAGCAGGAGCAGATCCTCTAATTGCTTTCTCAATTACTCTATTTAAAACTTCTGCCATTCTTGAAGGGTCCCTTACCTCTTCTTGATAACAAACCATATCTTTAAATAAATTTAATTGTTCAACTTCTTGAAAACCACCTTGTCCCATAGTTTTGTTTGCTGCTTGAGGTGTTACTAATAACAAAGGTGTGTGATTCCAATATGCAGTTTTAATCGGGGTAACTAAACCAGTTACACCTGGTCCATTTTGAGCGATTACCATAGACATTTTTCCGGTGGCTCTCGTATATCCATCTGCAATTAAACCACCATTAGTCTCGTGCGCGACATCCCAGAATTTTATTCCAGCATCTGGGAAAATATCTGAAATTGGCATAAATGCAGACCCTATAATTCCAAAGGCATGTTCGATTCCATGCATTTGTAAAACTTTTACAAAAGCCTCTTCGGTTGTCATTTTTGTCATTAATAGAACCTTTCTAAACTAATATATTAAAAATTTTATAAAAATTAATTGTTAATTTTTGCGATTAATATATAAGTTTCCCAAAATTTCAAATAAACAAATCGACACCATATGTCCACAGATATCATAATTCACGACAAAAAGGATAATGTAGGGGTTGTTGTAATAGAAAAAACAACTTCAAAACAAGACTGCAAATGCTGGATTATGGAGGACGATAGTTCAGCAAATATTCAATCAATGGATGAAATCCCATTAGGGCATAAAATTGCTATGGTTGATCTTAATGAAGGTGATACGATTATTAAATATGGGCATGATATAGGTAAAGTGGTTAAATCTATTAAAAAAGGTGAACATGTGCATGTTCATAATGTAAAAACAAAAAAATGGTAATATGGAAATTCCAAAAAGTTTTTTAGGTTATAAAAGGGAAAATGGAAGAGCGGGTACAAGAAACCATGTAATAATTCTTCCTGTTGATGATATTTCAAATGCCTGCGCAGAAGCTGTTGCAAATAACATAAAAGGTACAATTGCACTTCCACATTCATATGGAAGACTTCAGTTTGGAGCGGACTTAGAATTACATTTTAGAACTATGATAGGAACTGGAAGTAATCCGAATGTTGCTGCTGTTATTGTAATTGGTATTGAACCAAAGTGGACCAAAAGAATTGTAGACGGGATCGCTAAAACTGGAAAACCAGTTGAGGGTTTTCACATAGAAAGAACAGGGGATATTGGTACAGTAATGAAAGCATCAAAGAAAGCTCAGGAATTTTCACAATGGGCATCTGAAAAACAAAGAGAAGAATGTCCAATGAGTGATTTATGGATTTCAGTGAAATGTGGAGAGTCTGATACAACATCTGGATTAGCATCAAACCCTACAGTTGGGAACTTAATGGAAAAATTGGAGCCATTGGGTGTTCACCTATGTTTTGGTGAAACTTCTGAATTAACAGGTGCAGAAGAAGTTTGTGCAACAAGGGGTGCTACCAAAGAAGCTTCAGATAAATTCATGAAAACGTGGAATGAATATAATGATTTTATATTGAAAGAAGCAACTGATGATTTATCTGAAAGTCAACCAACTGCAGGAAATATAGCTGGAGGATTGACAACTATTGAGGAAAAAGCATTTGGGAATTTCCAAAAGATTGGAAATTTGAAATTTATTGATGTCCTTGAACCTGCTGAAGAGCCAGCTAAAGGACCAGGTTTATATTTTATGGATACATCATCAGCAGCAGCAGAATGTATTACACTTCAAGCAGCTGGAGGATTTAATATTCATCTCTTTCCAACTGGACAAGGAAACATAGTTGGAAATCCCATTGAACCTGTTGTTAAATTAACAGCTAATCCGTTAACTGCAAAAAGTATGAGCGAACATGTAGATTGTGATGTGTCTAAAATTCTTTCAAGAGAAATGAATTTATCAGAAGCAGGAGACAAACTCATTGAAACTACATTAAGAGTGGCTAATGGAAGACTAACTTGCGCTGAAGCTTTAGGTCATAAAGAATTTGTTATGACTAAACTTTACAGAAGTGCTTAATATATAATTCATAAAATGTTTGATAATAAATACTTGGTTTATATACCAGGTATAATACTTGCATTTGTTTTATACACATTATCTCAAGGTTTTAACAATATAATTGGGATAGAACTTTTGGGATATAGTAAAAGTCCTATATCAACTGCAATGATTGCTATTCTACTAGGAATTTTTTTCGGAAATTTTTTTAAAATCAGTAATAATTTTCAAGAAGGATTGGATTTTACAAGAGAATATATTTTAAAAGTAGGAATAATTTTTTTAGGAATTCAACTTAAGCCTTTTCAATTTTTAGACTTTGGGAAAATTGCTATTCCACTAATTATAGTATGTATGATAGGTGTTTTAATTGTAATTAAACTTTTAATAAAAAAATTAAAAATACCAACACGAATGGCCTATCTTATATCAATAGGAAGCACTGTATGTGGCACAACAGCTATAATGGCGACAGCACCTGTAATTAAAGCAAACAAAAGTGAAGTTTCTTATGCAATAGCGAATATCACTCTTTTTGGAATATTATCTATGTTGATCTATCCATATTTTATTAATTTTTATTTTGGTGATGAACCTTTGTTAACCGGTCTTTTTTTGGGAACTGCAATACATGAAACCTCACAAGTTGCGGCTGCAGGTTTAATCTACGAACAACAATATAATAGTCCAGAAACGTTAAATGTTGCAACATTAACTAAACTTATAAGAAATACATTTCTTATAATCATGATACCACTTTTTGCTTTTCTCTATTATAGGGGTCAATCTTATAAAAAAAATTACTCTTTATTAAAAATTTTTCCTTATTTTGTTTTGGGTTTTATTGGAATGATAATCCTAAGAAATATTGGTGATGAAGTTTTTATTTCTGTAAATAATATTATTTGGCTTCAAACAATTGATACAATTAAATTTTCTTCAAAAATTTTCTTAACAATGGCAATGGCAGCAATAGGATTATCTACTAATTTAAAAGATATAAAAAAAATGGGCTATAAACCTTTTGTGGTTGGATTTATTGCGATGGTTGCTGTTGGGATATTTTGTATTTTAACGATTGAGGGATATTTAAGATTTTTTGTTTAAAAGATTTGATAAATATTTTTTTCTAAGAATAGAGAGAAATTTTCGAACGAACGCAGCTCCCACACCAAGGAGGACAGCAAACATTATTGAGAATAATCCATAAAAAAATGGCATATCGTTTGAAAACTCTAGAATAAATTGAGAGAAGAAATTAAGATCTGTAGTCACTGCTTTAAAAACCTTACTTTGTATTTCTTCTGCGAAAAAAGTGTCATAAGCAATTGCAACGCCAACAATTAATAATAGAATTGCTAATAATGCTTTTAACCCAGAACTTTCGATACTTTCACCAAGTTTTTGGCCAACCTGAACTCCAATTATAGATCCTACAACTAACAAAACAACCAACATAAGGTCTATTGAACCATAATTAAATGAATGAAGAAAAGTAACAATTACACTTACAAAAATAGTCACAAACAAAGATGTACCGGGCACAAGTTTTGTTGGCATTTTAATAATATAAATCATCGCAGGCACCAAAATAAAAGCTCCACCAATACCCATAATTGCAGCAATGAAACCCACAAATAATCCAATGACAATTGGAGTGAATACACTTTCATACAATTTTGATTTTGGAAACCTCATTCTTAGAGGGAGACCGTGTATCCAATAGTGGACATGTAACTTTTTTCTCTCTACTACATTTTTTTTCGCCTTATCTATTTCGCCAAGACTCTCTACCAACATGAGCGTTCCAATAATTGCAAGAATATACATGTAAGCTAAAGAAATAACTGTATCAATTTTTCCAATACCTTTGAAATAACTAAAAGTATAGATACCTAGTGCTGTACCAATTGAACCACCAATTACTATCATAAAACCCATCTTGTAATCTAAAGTATTTTTTAACCAATGAGTAGTGGATCCAGATACAGAGGTTGCTAAAATATTATTAGCTTCGTTAGCAACTGCATATGCAGGTGGGATACCTAGGAAAATTAAAAATGGTGTCATTAAAAACCCTCCACCCACACCAAATAGCCCAGACAGCACACCTACTAATGCACTTAATAAAAGGATTTCGATCGGATTTATAAATACTTGAGCAATTGGTAAAAAAACATCCATCAAATAAATTAAATCTTAAATTTATTTTGTTAATTAAAAGTTACAAAAGTTCCAAATAAAATTACACCCCAAGAAGCAAAAATAGCAGAAAAAATCCCAGTTTTAATAAAAGTTGTTTTGTTATTAGTAATTTTTTTGGGGATTTTTATATTTGAAAGATACATATGATCTTCAATACACCCAGTGAAAAAATTGTCAAATTATTATTTAATATATTGTGGCTCCAAAGACCTTAATTTCTCCATCTTCCACTCCTAAAACTAGTCTACCCAAAAACTCACCTGGTAACTTTTTATTTGTTACTTTAATGAGGACAGTAATATGTTCTCCTCTTCTTAGTGTCCCAAAAGGTTTGTAAGTTTCTTTGAGGTTGGTAATAAGCTCGTTATTAGCCCATTGTTTTCCAAGCTCAACCTCATTCGCACCAAACAACATTTGTGTAGAAAAATCTCTCGTAAAACTACCATAATCCTTAAGATTAGATGATCTAACTAGATTTTCCCATAGTGGTTTACCTATTACAAATATCTCTTCATCAGATTTAGCTAAAAGATCCATAGATGATTTACTGTATTATAAGTTTTTATGAGGCTTTCTTCTTCTCATTTTCATCCACTATGTGATATACAGGCACCTTTTCCATAGTGAATTTGCCTGTTTTTGGATCTCTTCTTGAGACTGTTAGACAATGCCAATTTTCGTCATCAAGTTTCATATGATCACCTCTATAATAATAACCAGGCCAACGAGTTTCTTCTCTAAATAAAGTATGCTCTGTTACACACTGAGAGGTTAAAGTTCTATGTTTAAGTTCCCATGCCCTCATTAGCTGATGATAATCCTCCGCTCCAACTTTTTCTAAATCTTCTTGAAGCCAATCTAAAAGCTCTAAAGCTCTCTTAAGCATGTTGCCATTTGTCATATAATTTGAAGTAATCCCACCAACATATTCGTCCATAATTTTCTGTAATCTTTGAAGACCTTGTATAGGTGAAATATAACTTGGTGAAACTGTTCCACCCGTTATTTCATTTTGTGCCACAGTGAAAGTGTCTAAAGGTTTATAAACCGCTTTTTTAAAATCCTCACATTGTTTATCTGAAACATTAATACCTTCTGCTTTTTTATCTTCAATATATTTAACTGCCGCTTTCGCTGCTAGTCTACCCTCAGTAAATGAGCCTGATGAAAACTTATGGGCACTACCTCCCACAGTGTCACCTGCTCCAAAAAGGCCATCAATAGTCAACATTCTATTATATCCCCAGAAATACTCTGGTGGAGACAAGTCCTCTGGGCCACTTACCCATGCTCCAGAGCATGTTGCGTGCGATCCCATTACATAAGGCTCTGAAGTTGTTAATTCTGGATTTGTATATTTTGGATCAATGTTTTGTGAAGCCCAAACAACAGCTTGACCAACTGTCATCCCTAAAAAATTCTCCCAACCAACGGTTTCTAAGTGTGGATCTTGAAAAGCCTCCTTAGTAACCATATGAATTGGTCCACCACCTGCTGCAACTTCTTGAATGAAAGCATGATTTCTAAGACAAGTAGGTGTTGGATGATGATCGATGTACTCGCCAACTAATTCTTTAGTCTGGTCGTACCATTTCTTCTCATAATTTTCACCATTAGCATTTTGTGTGTATGTTTTTAAATGTAAGAAATAAGCTCCAACTGGTCCATAACCATCTTTAAATCTACATAAAACTATTCTATTTTCCATTTGAGTCATTTTTGCACCCGCCGCAATAGGTAAAGCATAAGCAGAGCCATTACTCCAAGGAGCGTACCATGTTCTTCCCATTCCTTCTCCTACTGCTCTAGGTTTAAATATATGGGATGCTCCTCCTGCTGAAACAATCACAGTTTTTGATTTAAACACATGGAAATCACCTGTCCTCATATTGAAACCAACTGCGCCACCTATCCTGTTTTCCTGACTCTCATCCATTAACAAATGTGTTATCATTATCCTATTATAAATTTTATCTGCTGATTTCTTTGCTGCCTCAGCTACTATGGGTTTATAACTTTCTCCATGAATCATGATTTGCCATTTACCCTCTCTTAAATATCTTCCGGTCTTTTCATTTTTCATCATTGGAAGACCCCATTCATCAAACATATGAACTGTTGAGTCTACGTGACGAGCCATGTCGTAACCTAAATCTTCTCTGACCATTCCCATTAAATCATTTCGAGCATATCTGACATGATCCTCTGGTTGGTTTTCATTCCATTGCATTCCCATATAACAATTTATAGCGTAGAGCCCTTGAGCAACAGCTCCACTTCTATCAATGTTTGCTTTTTCAACACAAATAATTTTTAAATCTCTCCCCCAATGTCTTGCTTCAAATGTTGCACCAGTGCCGGCCATTCCGCCACCAACAACTAATACATCGCATTCCTCGTAATGTGTTTTATGCTTAGCCATTAATAGTAAACACCTTTTTTGAAAGATTCTTTTGGAACGGATGGTAATTCTTTATTAGTATTTAAACCCTCTGGCTCACTATATAGTCTCTGCGAATTAATTTCTCCTTGATTAGGCGTATCACCTTCAGCAAGCTTTGGTATAAATTTTCCCCATGGCTTAGTTGTTATTGGTGAAACAAAATTTTTCTCTGTTCCATTTCTAAATTTAATTTTCCAAGAGATGGTTCCTTTTTCTTCTTCTCTTCTAACTCTAACGCTGTGTCCCATTGGAGCAAAATCTGCATATCCTCTAACATCAATTGCGTGATTAGGACATGCTTTAACACATGAATAACATTCCCAACAAAAATTTGGTTCAATGTTTTTTGCTCTCCTGATATTTTCATCAATGTGCATTATGTCTGACGGACATATGTCTACGCAGTGCCCACAGCCATCACATCTTGTCATGTATACAAAAGTTGACATAATTTTTATTTTACTCCTTTTTCTATTATCATATTAATAATGTTTTGGCTCTTCTCTTTTTATACCCAGGCCAAATTGTTCAGGGGCATCAGCTGGTGGAGGTAGATTATCTCTAGAACCATCTGCTTCTGCTAAGTTTTTTTGTATTGCTGCTCCAGGTTTGTAGAACATATGGGCAAATTTAGACCAATAAACACCACCAAACAAAATTAAATTAGATGCAACAAATAAAGTTAAAAACAAATATGATAATCCCATTTGTCCGTTAAATTGAGTGAAAGACCATGCTAACCCAAAAGTTGAACATGCAAGTAAAGCTAAAACAAATAAATCAGCTTTAATGATTCTATACCAAGGATGGGCTTCTGCTGATACATCAACTCTTAAAAAAAACCAAAACCAATATCCACCTAAACATGTTAATATAGCTCCTGCGTGCCAAATCATTGACCAAGTTTGAGAAGTTGGTTTACCAGCACCTGTGTAACAAAAAACTAAAACAGCTGATGACACCCAAAATAAAATTGTTCCATACATTCCTAGAACGTGGGCTAATCTTCTTTTACCAAAACCTAATTCAGAGGTAGTACCAATATCAACAACTGTTGTTTTGGCAATCACGGAAAATTTTTCTCCAACACCTAGTTCTTTTGTCGCTGATAGTTTTGCTTTTTTTGCGTTATTAAAAAAATAAGTCAAATTTTTATGATGTATCATTTGAATAATAGTTCCAACTGCAATCAACAAAACCATTGCAATAATAAAAGATTGCATTGCAAATGGTGAAATAGTTTCTGATAAAATTGAAAATGGATTGTTACTTAACATTTCCGCCTTTTGTTAAATTTTGAATTAATTTTAAGTTTTATATATAGTTGAAATTATAGTTCAACCTCAAACTACGGTCAATTTGTCTTTTATAACAGGCTAATTATTTCTTTTATAATGTTGTTTGTTTGGAATGACTGATCTCACCCCACCCTGGGGATTGTCAACATCTCCTTCTCTTCGGGGAATCAAATGAAAATGACAATGTAAAATAGATTGACCAGATACAATTCCTATATTTGTACCTAGATTAAATCCTTTAACAAGCGGATCCTTGTTGGTTATTTCTTTTTTAACAATTTTTATAAGATCATTACATGCAAGCAGTTCATTATTAGATAAATCAAAATAATCCTTTATGTGTCTTTTGGGTATAATCAAACAATGGTGTTCTGAAACTGGATATGAGTCATAACTTGCGTATGCCAACTCATTTTCATAAACAATTCCAGTTTTTTTTACATCACAAAATAAACAGGGATTGTTTGGATCTTTCATCTATTAAAATCTATAATAATTGCATTTGTTTATAACTGATTTATATTGCTTTGATAGAAACTTAAATTTTTTTAGGTTTTTTCTTTTCCATCTAAGCTCATTTATAGTTTTAACAGAAGTAACCCCTTTGCCAGAACCTATCAATAATATTTCATCATAATTTTTTATTTCTTTAAGCAAAATATCTTTTTTAATTATCTTTCTTATTTTTGTTTTAAAAAATTTATAAGTATTTCCCTCATAATAATCCTTTTTGGGAGTAAAAAATCTTTGATCTTTAACAAATAGTAAATTTGATGTTCCAGTTTCTAATAATTTCTTATTAGAGACTAATGCAATATCTGATTGGGAGTTATCCATTTTAGATAAATAAGACAATATTTTTTTATATTTAAGGTTTTTAAATTCTGGTTTTTCTCTTTTAAATTTCACTAACTTCAAATCAAAATTTAATTTTGGCTTAACTCGTTTCCTTAAAGAGATTGAAATAACTTTCTTATTTATAGCAATTCTCAATAGATGATTGTATTTCCTTTTTTTAGATAAATTTCTATTAATTATTTTTAAAATATCTGACTTTAATGATTTCTTTTTTATTTGATATTTTTTCAGTGATAAAATTAAATTTTTTAAATGATTATCAAAAAATAAAATTTTTGCTGGTTTTCCAAAAATCCACATCGTGGTGAAAATTCCATGATCCCCCCAAAGATCTTGGAATTCTATCTGTTTTAAGTCTTTAAGCTGATAAGATTTTTTTAATAAGTAGGTTACCATTGATAGTTAAAAAAGATTCTGGGTGAAATTGAAATCCATATATTTTTTCCTTTTTATTTTCAAATGCCATTGCAACTTTTGAATTTAAACATCTCATAGTTATCTCAAAATTGTCAGATTTGAAAGGTTCTTTTAATTTTAAAGAATGATACCTGCCAACTTTAAATATTTTTCCTTTTTTGAATAAAGATTTATTAGTGATTACTTTTATATTTGATTGAAATCCATGATAAATTTTTTTTTGCTCAACAATTTTTGCACCCTCGCAAAATAAAATATGTTGAAATCCTAAACAAATCCCTATGATTTTCCTTTTACCTTTATATTTTTTATAAATTTGTGAAGTGATTGGATAATTTTTTGGATTACCTGGTCCTGGTGAGAAAATTATTGTAGATGCTTGCTTAATTTTATTTTCGCTAATTTTATGATAGTTATCGCACTCAACTTTATCAAACAAAGCAAATTGATGAACAACATTATGAGTAAAGGAGTCGTTATGATCAATTACATAAATCATTTAAATAAATCTATTAATGCTTTAGCTTTAAGAAAATTCTCATTAAATTCATGATTGACATTACTATCGACGACAACACCTGAGGCAACTGAAATTTCAGATATATTTTTATAATTTAGAATTGAACGTATAATTATATTAAATCTCATATCACCATTAAATTTTATGTAGCCAAAACTACCTGTATAAATATTCCTATTTTCTTTTTCCTGATTATTTAAAAGATTAAGCGTATTTATCTTTGGACACCCAATAACTGAACCGCCTGGCATCATTGTTTTAATTATATCAAAGTTGTTGATATTTTTTTTTAGTTTTCCTTTAATCAAACTAACATAATGAAAGAGATCTTTGTATTCTTCGACAATTTTTTGTTTAGATAGTTTTACAGAGCCTACTTTACAGACTCTCGATAAATCATTTCTTTCCATATCGACTATCATATTGTGTTCCTTGGTCTCTTTTAGATTTTTTCTAAAATATTTTAGCGCTCTTAATTTATTCAAATTTTTCGTTTTTTTTACAGTCCCAGCTATTGGTTTTGTTGTTATATCAACACCTTTTTTTGTTATTAAGTTCTCGGGCGAACAACTAATTATTGAATAATTGTTATCTTTAATCATGAAAGCCTCTGGTGCTAAATTGCTATTAGATAATCTTGAAAAAAAATCTAAAGGATTGATTTTTGATTTGGTCTTATATTTGGTGCAAATCTTAATTTGATAGGTTTCACCTTTTTTAATTTTTTTTTTAAATTTACTGAATATTTTCGTATAATTTTTTTTATTCATATTGATTTGAAAATTTCCAGCGACAAAGTTTTGTTTTGGATATTTAAAATTATTACTTAATTTAATTTTTTTTTCCGGTTTATAAAAAATTCCTCTTGGAAAATTTAAACTTTTTTGTTTTGGAACTTTGATATTAATCAGATTATTCAACAACTCGTATCCAAAAAAACCAATGAATAGATCAGTATTTTTTAATTTTTTTTTATTTTTTTTACTTAAAAAACTCTTAATATTTTTATTATTCAAAATAATTTTTTTTGAAAAATCAGTATAAAGATCAAATCCTTTTTGGGATTTATAAATAATATAAGGTGCTCCCGACTGATGTATCTCTGATAATTGTTTTGTTATATTCAATTTATTCTGTTTTTAGTCTTAAAACTGGTTGTTCTTTTATTGGTAAATGAATTATTGCCGCAAAAACAGATAAGGCAATTGCTAAATACCACGCATAATCATAAGAGCCATAAAGATCATGGAATAAGCCCCCTAGGAAAGCCCCAAAGAAAGAACCAATTTGATGGCTTAAAAAAACAATACCATATAACAGACCTAAATACTTTGTACCAAACATATGGGCAACTATGCCACTTGTAGCTGGCACAGTAGAGAGCCAAAGAAAGCCAAAACTTGCACCAAAGATAAATGAATTAATGTTACTCGCCGGTAAAAATATAAAAAATATAATTGTTAGTCCCCTCAAACCATAAATTGCACTTAGTATTAATTTTTTACTCATTATTGTTGATAAATAGCCACTAGTCAAAGAACCAAAAATATTGAACAAACCTATCAATGACAAAATTGCTGCTGCAGTCCAACTTTCTAAACCTCTGTCAATTACGTATGTTGGAACATGAGTTCCAACTAAAGTTATATGAAAACCGCATACAAAAAAACCTGAAACTAAAAGTAGATAACTTTTATTACCAAAAGCTTCTTTAATTGCCTCTAAAGTACTTTGAGTGTTTGGTTGTTCAATTGTGTCGTTTAATGATGGAGATCTAACAAGAAAGGAAACAGCAAATCCGATGGTTAAAGCAATCATAAATGCAACTAAAGTATTTTGCCAGCCGTTTTCTGTGAGAGAGTACTCTGTTAATATAGGAGATAGAAAATAACCAAATGAACCAACTGCAGTAACAATACTCATGGCGATAGTTCTATTAGACAAAGGAAAGTGTTTACCTACAACAGACATTGGAATACTTATAGCAGTGCCTCCAAGACCAATACCTACTAAAATGCCAAGATCAATTTGAAAAAAAATTCCAGTATTTGGTCCTGCATACAAGAAATAAACTCCAGCTATAAAAAAGATAAATGCCAATGAAATTGCTTTATGTCCACCATACTTATCCGCTATTACACCAAAAATAGGTCCGGTCAATCCCCACATTAACATTTGAAGACCAATTGATAAACCAGATTGGGTTAAAGAAATTCCTAGATCATCTCTAAAATCCATAAAGAACATTCCAAAAGTTTGTCTCACACCTAATGAAATTAGAACAACTAAGCTAGCTGCAATTAAAGTAACTAACGCTGTGTTATTTCTTATAAATTTTTCTGATTGCATTAAAATTTAATTTAAATGTTTAAGAGCTTGTTTTAAATCAGCAATAAGGTCACTAGGATCTTCGAGGCCTATATGAAGTCTTACTAAATGCTCGTTCTTTTCTAGGCTCATAAATTTCCTACTCCCCGTTTCTCTAGATTCTTGATGTAAAGCTAAACTTTCAAAACCACCCCAGCTATATCCATAGCCAAACAATCTTAGGGAGTTCACAAATTTTGTTACAGAATTTGGGTTTTTTGATTTAATTTTTAATCCCATCAAACCTGAAGCTCCTGAATAATATTTTTTCCACATTTTATAATTTAATGAATTTTTTTTATAAGGGTAAAGCAATTCTATTTTTTTATTTTTATCTAAAAAAGATGCAACTTTTTTAGCATTCTCGCTATGTCTATCAAGTCGCACATCTAAAGTTCTAAGTCCTCTAGTAATTAGATATGCATCATCAGGTCCTAATCTCAAACCAGTAATTTTTTCTGCTAATTTTACTTTATTAAAAACCTTTTTATTGACTGCTAAGCTACCACCCATGACATCAGAGTGTCCAGAATAATACTTGGTTGCAGAAACAATTGACATATCAAAACCAATTTTAATTGGTTTAAAAAAATATGGTGTAGCCCAAGTGTTATCAATAGCTGTGAAAATTTTTTTTCTTTTTGCAACTGAGATTATTTTTTTTAAATCCTGAAATTCAAATGTGTTACTACCTGGATTTTCAACAAAAATCAGTTTAGTTTTTTTTGTAATGGATTTTTCTAAAGTCTTCAAATTTCTAGGATCATAAAAAGTTGTATGAATGTTAAATTCTTTTAAATAATTTTCTGTTAAAATTCTTGTTGGACTATAAACAGGGTCTGCGACCAACATTTCATCTCCAGGTCTTACAACACTAAAAATTGCTAAAAAAACAGAGCCAAAACCAGTTGGTGTAGTAAAAACATGATAGCTTTCCTCAAGTTTTGTTAAAATTTTTTGTAATATATAAGTTGTGGAAGTTCCTTGTCTTCCGTAGTCATAATGTCCACCAACAGGATTTTTTTGTGCTTTAGCCTGAGTTTTTCTTAAATGCTGCATAGACTTAAATATAATTGTAGATGCTCTTACTACTGGTGGATTGACAGATTGATTATGAAAGTCTTTGGCTGTGTGTTTTAAAAATGTTCTGAAAGATTTAGTCATAATAAATTTGATAACTCTTGTGGACAATGCTATATCCCACCAATAATTTCAATTAAATTATAAACGAAAGGAAAAATGGGTTACCCAAAGAAACATAGAGGTCGAAGAAAAATGGGCTCTAAGAAAAGAAGAGCTAGAAAAAAGAATAAAAAAAAATAATTACTAATGGAGTATATTAAAAAGGCCAAGTCTCTTAGTATTTGGATATTTATTTTACCTTTTGTTGCTGTTAATACCTGTTTAATATTAGTAACTCAATTTCATAGTTTATTTCCTAATCAAGTAGATGTAATTCACAATACTTTTCCCTATATAGATGGAGGTGCCTCTATTAGTAGAACTGCTAGACCATATCCATCATGGTTAGTTTTCAAACCTTTGATGATTTTCACATCTTTTCTTTTAGTGAGATATTGGATGTATAATCGCGAAATAATTAATTTTTTTAGTAAAGATCATAAAAATATGAAAAAAATATTTTTTTTTGGAGTTGCCTCTGCAATATTTTTAACATTGCATTCTATTTTTTTAGGTATCAAATTCGATAATGACTTATATAAACTTTTTAGAAGAGTAATACTTTTATTATTCATAATATTTGAAATAGTCGCTCAAGCATATCTTGTATCAACATTATACTCTCTGAAGAAAAATATATCACAATTCCTTAATCTAAATATTCTTAAAATAAAGATTGTTTTAGTTATAATTTTAATTGTAGTGGCAACAATAAGTATTCCGATAATAAGTTTACCAGGAGATGACTTTATGGGAATAACATTAAAGTTTCTTAAACATGGTTTAGAATGGAATTATTTCTTAGGAGTAATAACCTTTTATCTTTTAACTTTTTTAATGTGGAAAAAAGTTAGCTCTTAATCCAACCGCCACCTAAAACTTTGTGGCCGAATTGGTCTTTTTTATAAAATACACAGGCTTGACCTGGTGAAATCCCATCTTCAGGATTTTTTAAATTTACCTCAGCTTCATCAAAATTTATAATGTTTATTTCAGCTTCAAGAAGTTTTCCAGTAGATCTTACTTTCACTAATATATCTTTTTCAAACTCTGATTTATTAACTAGTAAGTTAATTTTATCCAAATCAATTTTTTTTCTACCTAATTTGTCTTTTGGACCAACAACAATCTCATTTTTTTCTGGATTTATTTTAAGAACGTATAAAGGATTTTTACCTGAAACTTTTATGCCTTTTCTTTGTCCAACGGTAAAATTAACAATTCCTTCATGAACACCTATGACTTTTCCATTTTCATCTTTAATATTTCCTTTTTGTAAAGACTCTGGTCTAAATTTTTGGATTACTGATGCATAATCACCATTTGGCACGAAACATATATCTTGACTATCAGGCTTTTCAGCTACATTGAGTTCTAGCCTTTTAGCAATTTCCCTAGTTTCATTCTTCAACATACCTCCCAAAGGAAATCTTAAATAATTTAATTGATCTTTGCTCGTGTTAAATAAAAAATAACTTTGATCTCTATTTTCATCAATAGCCCTATACATACTTGTTTCATTTTGTTTGGTTATACTCTTAACATAATGTCCTGTTACCAATGCATCTGCTCTCAAATCTTTTGAAACTTCAAATAGATCTTTAAATTTAACTGTTTTATTACACTGTACACATGGAATAGGAGTTTCTCCCTTTAAGTAACTTTCAACAAAATTATCTATGACTCCTTGTTTAAACTTATCTTGGTAATATAAAATTTTATGATCAATATTTAATTTGTTAGCCACACGTTTTGCATCCATAATGTCCTGACCAGAACAACATTGTTTTGATTTTGCAATTTCTTTTGTATCATCATAAAGTTTTAAAGTTATACCGATTACATTGTACCCATCTTTTTTCATCATCCCAGCTACTGTTGAAGAGTCAACTCCTCCAGACATAGCCACAACCACAGTTGTGTCCGATGGCTTCTTATTTAAACCAATTGAGTTTGGTACATTATTCATTTGGTGTTATTTATACTAATTTCTAATATAAGTTAAATTAAAATGATTTTAGATTTTGAACCAGGTGATAAAGTTTTCAATCCAAATAATAAAGATTGGGGCATAGGACAAGTTCAATCAATTATCAAAGATAAAGTTACAGTAAATTTTGAAAATGCGGGAAAAAAGGTGATAAATATAAAGAATATCGAGTTAAAAAGAATAAATGGTCAAGGTTAATATTAAAGAAATTGTTGAAAATTTAATTTCTACTTTTTTGTATGCCGGAAAAGTATCATTAGATTTAAGAGATAAAGGTCTTATTAAAAAAATTAAGGATGATAACACTCCTGTTACTAATGGTGATCTAGAAGTTAATAAAATTATTACTAAAAAAATTGCTGAACTTGCTCCAAGCATACCAATCATTTCTGAGGAAAATTCTGAAAACAAAACAATAAATAATCCTAAAGATTTTTGGTTAATTGATCCTATCGATGGGACACATGATTATATAAATGATATGGACGAGTTTACAATTAATGCAGGACTTATATTTAATAATAGACCAGTTGCAGGTTTAATATGCGCTCCAGCGAAGAAAAGAATGTTTTTTTCATTTGGTATAAACCAGGCATTTGAATTAGTTGATGGAAAAAGTATTAAACTAGATCCTACTAAAAACTTTAAAAAAGATAATATAAGTTTTGTTTCATATTCAAATAAAATCAAACCTGAAATCGAAAAAATTCATAAAAAATTAAATGTAAAAAAGATTACAAGAATGAAAAGTTCATTAAAATTTTGTGTAATAGCAGCAGGAGAATATGATGGTTATGTTGCAGAACCTCGTGCCTGTGAGTGGGATATTGCAGCTGGGCATGCAATTTTAGAACATGCTGGCGGGAAAGTTACAGACTTCAGTGGAAAAGAAGTTTTGTATGGAAAAAAAGATTTTAAAAATTCAAGCTTAATCTTAAAAAATAAAGATGTCTAAAAATGGATGATCAAATAAGAATTGTGCTTATCATTATCATCTCAGTTTCTATATTTGGATTGTTAGTGTTTGTTTTTGTAAAAAACTACATGAGAAACAAAATAAAAAGTTTAGTTGAGGAAGAGAAAAGAAAAAAATCAAAGTAACTTTACAATTTTATTATAATCATTTTTACTGAGATCCATGACTTTTTTTGATGTATCAAAATTAAATCCATTTCTAGCAAGTAGTGAAATGTCTTTTCTATAAAATAAAGATCTATTGTCCTCTACTCTTGCTGGGCCAATTCTTTTTTTTTTACATATTTTGATAGCTGAGAAAAAATCTTGATCTGAATTTTCATCTTTTATTTTATTGACAGTTTCTTTTATAAATTCCTCACTAATTCCTTTTCCGATCAAATAGTTTCTAATTTTGTTGATTGAGCTTCCTCTTTTAATCATGCTTTTTGCTTTACTTTGTGAGTAAAATTTATCGTTTATAAATCTATTTTTTTCTAAATCTGATAAAACAATATCTATTAAATTGTTAACATCGTGTTTTTTAACGTTGGGCACTGAAATTTTGAGATACTTTTTCAATAAATAAGTCTTAAGCTGTTGCTTTGAAGGTGCATATTTTTCAACATATGCAAAAGCAAAATTTCTCATTTCCTCTACAGTAACTTTTAGTGATTTTTTCTTATTTCTTATAGGAATCATAATAAGATTTAATATAATATATTTAAAAATGATCGAACAAATTTATAATTATTTTACTATTGAAATGCTTTACTTTTGGGTAAATTTAGGAGTTTTACCTTTCTGGATAACATTAATTTTTTTTCCACAGTCGCAGATAAGTAGAATATTCATAACTTCTATTTTCCCAATCATTATTCTTAGTGGAACATACATCTTTATGCTCTATAAATCTTTTCTTGGTTCGTACGACTTTATTAGTAATTTTAACCTTTATGTTGGAGTTGGAAATTTATTATATTTGTTCTCAGATAAATCATTTTTAATGCTTTTTTGGATACATTTCATATCAATTAATCTTTTTACTGGGGGTTGGATTGTAAAAGACTCTCAAAAATACTCTATAAATAAAGTTTTATTAATAATTCCATTGATTATAACTTATTTAATTGGTCCTATAGGGTTACTTTTATATTGGATTATAAAAATTTTTTATTCAAAAAGCATGAGTCTTTATGATTAAATCAATTGATTTTTATTTTGATTTTATAAGTCCATATTCATATTTAGCATATAAAAAAATTAAATCTTTAAATAATTTAAATAATTATAAAATAATCTACAAACCAATACTCCTTGGTGGGCTTCATAACTTAGGAGGAATTACTGCGCCTGCTTTTAATGTTCGTAAAATGAAAAATATGAAAAATGATTGTGAGTTAATTGCGAAAAAAAATAAAATTATTTTTAAATGGAATGACAAGTTTCCGATTAATTCTTTATATTTAATGAGGGGCTATCTTGTCTTGAGTGAAAAACTTAAAGAAAAATATTTTGAGGTTTGTTTTGATAATTATTGGAAAGAAAACACTGATATATCAAGCGAAGAAAGTATTCATAAGATTTTAGATTTATGCTCTATAAATAAAACTAATTTTTTCAAAAATATAAACGATAAAAAAATTAAAGATCAACTAAAAGAATTAACAAATTTGGCTTTTCAAAAAGATATATTTGGAGCTCCTACTTTTGTAGTAAATAACAAAATTTTTTGGGGTCAAGATCGTTTGGAATATGCGCTAGATGAATATAATTCTTAAATTATTTTAAATTTACTATTTTTAATTGCGCCAAATCCACCTTCAACGTGAGAAACCTTTTCGAAACCCATGTCTTTTAGTGTCTTGGTTGCTAAAGCAGATCTTAAACCTCCAGCACAAAATAAAACTAGTTCTTTACCTTGATCTAATTTACCTTCCTTAAAATATGAACTTTCTGGATCTAACCAAAACTCTAACATACCTCTGGGAATATGAGATGCACCTTCAACTTTTCCCTCCTTTTGAAGCTCTCTTATATCTCTAATATCAATCAAATTTGATTTTTCATCAATCATTTTTGAATAGGCCTCGTCAGGTGTTATAGTTTTTATTTCCCTTAAAGCCTGATTTACTAGTTCTGCAGATGATTTAATTTTCATTTATTAGTTATTTTAGTTAAAATTATTATAGTTTAATATTTTAAAAAATGAAAAATAAAATTTCAAATAAAAAAAGTTTTTTTTCAAAATTAATTGTGAAAATTATAAGAATTTTTGGTTATGAAATTATTGATCAATCTAATCTAACTTTGCCATTAACGAATCTTAACGCATGTGATAATTTAAGTAAAAGTGGGGTTAAATCAATCACAATTCCATTGGGTGTTACAAATATAACAAATAAGATCAATAGTCTCTCAATAATAATTAGATCATATACTTTTGGGGATATTCAAAATAGTAAAGTAATGTTAGATCAAAATAAAAAAAGAGTTTTTGAATTTCCAAAGATTGAATATACATTAAGAACTATTAATTCGATAATTGCATCTTGTGAATATGCATCTAAATCTTTTAAAAATATAAAATTTAAAATCATTATAACTGATGATAAATCAACCAATGAAAATCTTTTAAAAATTCAAAAACTCCTGGGAAAAACTAATATAGAGTCAGAGGTTATAAATTTAGACGAAAAAGAATTCTTTGAAGAAATAAAAACAAAGGACATCAATGGTAAAGAAATTTCTAAAAATATGATTTCAAATATGCGAAATATTTTAAAATCTATAAAAATTTCTGAAGAAAGTAACTCCGATTTATTCTATTTTCTTGAAGATGACTATATTCATAAAAAAGATGCAATTACAGAAATGTTGTTTACCTACGAAAAAATATCATCACAATTAGGTAGGGAAATCTTCTTATGTCCTGCAGATTATCCTTACCTGTATTCAAACATAGATGATACGAAAATTTTTATTGGAAATAAAAGTCACTGGAGGACGGTAAAAGAGTCCTTAATAACTTTTATGACCAGTAAAAAAATGCTCAATAGATATTATGATGATTTAAAAACGATGGGAAAAATAAGACATCACCCAATGGAACAAAAACTTCACGAAATTTACAAAAACGAAATTTGTTTATCTCCAATACCTTCTTTAGCAATGCATGCTACAAATATAAACTCTGTTTATGGTTTACCTCCAAATTTTGATTGGAAAAAAACTTGGGAAGAAAATAAATAAAAAAAAGCCCCCTGAGGAAGGGGGCTTTATTATATGTTTAACTAACTTAGAGAGTTTTTTAAGGGACCTTTCTATGAGTAACTATGCAAATACACAGAGAGTGAAAGATCCCTTAATTGTTATCGTCAATTAACGAACAATTAGTCACGAATTGAGTAAGCTATAACTCCAGTTTCTGACACGTCAGTTCCTTTCAGTTCAGCCTCTTTACTCAATCTGATACCCATTGTAGCTTTCATCAATGACCAAACTATAAACGCAGCAACAAATACAAATGCATTTATTGAAATTACGCCTAGTAACTGAGTACCAAAATTCGCACCCGAGTTTGTAGCTGGAACTATTAAAGTTCCCCAGATACCTGCAAACATGTGAGCAGGAATTGCTCCGACTACGTCATCAATTTTTAAAGCAAACAACAGCTTCGTACCATAAACAACTATTATACCTCCCACTGCACCAATTAAAATTGCAGCAAACGGTGAAGGCATTAATGGCTCTGCAGTGATAGCAACTAAGCCACCAATACATCCATTAAGCATTTGCACTACGTCTGTTTTACCAGATAATCTAGTGACAGCTGCAGCGGCCATTACACCACCTGCACCAGCTAATAGAGTGTTTATAAATATTTTCGACACAGCAATTGCATCAGGAGCAGTTCCAATTGCTAATTGTGAACCACCATTAAATCCAAACCAACCTAGCCATAAGATGAAAACACCAAGTGTGACTAATGGAATTGATGATGCTGCAAAAGGTTTAAGTGGTGCTGGCGATCCAGATTTAGTAAATCTTCCTAATCTAGGCCCAATAAGTATTGCACCAGCTAAAGCAGCAGCTCCACCAGTTGAGTGAACTAATGTTGAACCAGCAAAGTCAGAGAAACCAGCTTTAGCTAACCAGCCACCTCCCCATTGCCAACCCATTACAATTGGATAAATAACACCAGCTAAAATTGCTGCAAATAAAAAGAATGGCCATAATTTAATTCTTTCAGCCATTGTTCCAGAAACAATTGAAACTGTTGTTACACAAAATACCATTTGGAAATACCAATCTGATCCATCTGCATAACCAGTATCGATTTTACTAGCGTCGCTCCATGGAATAAATTTTCCAATGTATCCACCTTCTGGGATACCATATGCTAGGTTGTATCCAACTAACCAGAACATTATTGCTCCAATAGATACTAAACCTATATTTTTTGCACAGATTACAGATACACTTTTTGATGTAACCATACCTGACTCTAACATTGCAAATCCACAAGCCATAAAAAAGACCAGGAATCCACACATTAAAAATAGTAGAGTATTAAAAATAAACCCTACTTCAGCAGAAACAGTTGATTCTGCATATCCTGCGCTACTCATGTTTAATAAAAAAATTAAACTAATAAGTGGCACACTTATTTTTTTTAAAAATTTAGTCATTAAGACCTCCCTGTTGATGAAGGGTTATATTTTTCTAGGCTTCTAAAAACTAACGCTTATTGAGAAAATTTGGTATGCAGATTTTGCATATAGGAACAGCCTCAACGTTTTTAGCGTTAAGGCTGTTAAATTAACTATTTGTTGAATACTTCTTTTAAAGCTTTAGCAGGTAAGAATTTAACCTTTTGTGATGCAGCAATTTGAATTTGCTCACCAGTTCTTGGGTTTCTTCCAACTCTGGCTTTTCTTTTAGCCACTTTATATGTACCAAACCCTGCAATTTTTACTGAGTCATCAGCTTTTAGTGCATCTAAAATAGTGTTGGTAATTGTGTCAAAAGTTCTTTCAGCGTCAGCCTTGCTTAGGTTTAAAGCGCCTGATAATTTGACAACTAGTTGTTTTTTGTTCATTTTAGCTCCGGTTTTATAGGTTATTTACTATCTTTATCAAAAGTATTGATAAATCAAGCTTTTTTTTAGTATGTAGCTAAAAGTTATACACAATATCTAGTATAGTGAAAAAAACCTTATTTTATTGGTTTTTTTTGAATTTATCTAAATTTTTTTTAATTTTGGTATCGTAATAAAAAATTATTTACATCGTTAAAAATTGTAAAAATCATCAACATTGCAATAACTCCAATACCGATTCGAAAAGTATTTTCGAGAGTTTTTCTATTAAATTCTTTGCCTCTAATTCCCTCAATCGTATTTATTAAAATATGACCACCATCCAATAAAGGTATCGGGAATAAATTAAACAAGCCTAGACTTATTGAGATATAAGAAATTATCATAATAAAAGGCAATAATCCCAATTTTGCGAAATCTCCTGAAATTTGTGCAATTTTAATTGGGCCTCCTAATTGTCTTAAATCACCATAACCTTGGCCCCATAATTTTTGCAGATAACCCCAAACTATCTCTAATGTTTTTTGACTGATAAAAAGTATTTCTTTAACTGAATAATAAATGGCTTCAATTGGTCCTAATTTTACATGATTAATATTATTATTGTTTGGGCTAATTACTATACCAACCATTCTTTTTTCTAAAGGGTTTCCAAACTGATCAACACTTTCAACTAAATTAGGTTTTACTTTTAACGTATACACTTGACTATTTCTTAAAACAACAAACTCAATAAAATCATCTGTTGAAAGCATAATGAATTTAGAAACATCTAATAAACTCTCAACTTTATTGCCATCAATATTAAGTAAAATATCATTTTGTTTTAATCCATATACTTCGGCAGGACTTTCTTTTTGGACCTCAGAAATTGAAGCTGGTGTCATATCTTTTCCTACAAACATAAAAACACCTACAAATATAACAAAGGCTAAAATAAAATTGGCTAAAGGTCCACCAAATGCAATCAAATTTCTTTGATATAATGGCTTAAAAGCTAGTAATTTTTTTTGTTCTTCCTCAGTATATTTTTTTCGGAGTTCTTCTCTATTGAAATCGCTAAAAATATTATGATCCCCAAAAAACTTTACATAACCACCAAAAGGAATTGCAGAAAATTTCCATCTGGTTCCATTTTTGTCAGTATAGCCAAACAATTCTTTACCAAAACCAATTGAAAATGCAGTCACTCCTACTCCATACCTTCTTGCAAAATAATAATGTCCATACTCATGAACAAAAACAACTATTGAAATTAAAACAATAAACGAAAGAATATAATTTAACATAATATTATTTGCTGATTATATTTATCCAATTTTTTAACTCAAGCATTCTTTGAGATTTATCTGAATTTAATATTTCACTCTTAATCAAAGAAATATGATTTGTTACTTCAGTTTCATCTTTGAAAACTTTCCTTTTTTCAATTAATCTTTCTTTTCGAAATTCGATTAAACTTATCATTTTTTCATAAGATATTTCAGGATGGTACTGTAAACCCCAAATTTTGCTATCGTTAATTTCAAAATACAAGCTTTGTATCTTATTAATACTATTTGAAGAAAGACAAATAGCCTTGTCAGGTAATGTAATGACTTCATCAAAATTAAAAGCAGGAGAATTAAATTTTTTAGACTTATTTACATAGATAGGATTTTTCAATCCATTATCATTTAATACGATTTCTTTTGCAATACCAATATGAGAGCTGTCAGCTTTTTTAACTTTACCTCCTGCAGCTGTGACGGCTACTTGCATACCCCAACAAATAGCTAAAATATTTTTTACTTTTTTTTGACATTCTTTCATAAATTCAATCTGATTTTTAATTTCAGGTGTATTATTATAAATATTAAGACTACTGCCTCCCCAAATCAAACCATCAAAATTTGATAAATTTTTTATTACCGAATTTATGTTTTTATCTGATGATGGATTTACAACTGCAATATTTGTTTTCATTTGAAGACTATCAAGGCTCTGCTTTAAACTATCAGTGTGTGTAGGTATGCCTGCGTCAGTGAAATTCTTGTTTTCCTCTTTTAGATTTCCCTCGACAATAAGGATATTAAGATATGTCATTTAATATTTTAGAATTTTTTTTGTAAAATATATCCGC
>CACPJN010000004.1:0-66119 GCA_902634235.1 uncultured Pelagibacteraceae bacterium | reverse complement strand
CTCAATATCAAAATCTAGATTTTTTTCTTTTTGAATTCTCTTCAGCTCTTTTACTTTATCTAAGACCTCAGGCATAAATTTTTGCCCTCCAAAACCAGGATTAACACTCATAATAAGGACTAAGTCAATTTTATCTAAAAAATTGTAGATTATATTAGTTTTAGTTTCCGGGTTAAGAGAAATACCAACTTTTTTTTTCAACTTTTTTACTTTTAAAATTGAAGAGTTGAGGTCTTCAGTTGCCTCTGGATGGATCGTGATAATATCTGCACCAGCTTCTGCATAAGCTTCTATATAGTTATGTACAGGAGAGATCATTAAATGGACATCAAATATAATCGATGAATGTTTTTTTAAGGCTTTTATTACTGGTGGTCCAATAGTTAAGTTAGGTACAAAATGTCCATCCATGACGTCTACATGAATCATATCTGCCCCTGCTTTTTCTAGTCTTTTAATTTCGTTTCCCAACTGACTAAAGTCAGCAGAAAGAATTGAAGGAGATATTTGTATTTTTTTCATTGATGTTAAAAGTAAGTTGTATCAATTTTTAAAATTTTATTTAATTAAAAAATTGATAGATTTGTCTCGAAATTTCACTTTCTAGAGGAAAAGATAACATCCCCATCACTGAATAGCCCAAAATCCAAGGCATTAAGTAAAATCTAATCATGAAGAAAAACCAAGCCACATATAGAGGAACAAGTGGTTGAATTATAAATTGAGGTGTAACAATTTTAAATATGTTAATAAGAGGATTTGTAAATTTGACAAAAACTCTCATAAAAAAAAATTGAGAATCTTCCCTTTGAAAAATATTCATCGCTACTCTTCCAATTAAAGTCCACATAATTACTCCTAAAATATAATCAATTATATATACTAAAGGATGAAAATTAGCAGACATTCAAAGTTTATATTGGAAAATAGTTTTAATTAAAAGGGGCGAAATTAATCGCCCCTTTAATAATATTTTTTAGTGTTGTTTGCCAAGGATCGATTTACCCGCAGGTACACGAACCTCATCAACCATTCTTTGAGTAGCAGCATTTGGTTCTGAAGTCATTAAACTGACAACTACCATTGCTACTAAACTTACTGCAGAACCGAAGATACCAAACGTTAACTGAGTAATACCTAAGAATCCACTTCCGCCTGTTCTTACCCAAACTAGGTAAGCAGCACCAGAAATTAACCCTAAAGCCATACCAGCTATAGCACCTTCTCTGTTAGCTCTTTTCCACCATACACCAAGTACAAGTGGGAAGAATAATCCTGACATCGCAAAGTCAAAAGCCCAGATTACTGAACCTAAAATACCTTGGATCTCAAGCGCTGCGATTGTTGCTCCAGCAAAACCAATTACTACAAGTAATACCCTTGCAACAACAAGTCTCTTTGCAGTCTCAGCTTTTGGATCGATGATCTTATAATAAACATCGTGTGAGATTGCATTCGCAATTGCTAGAATCAAACCATCCGCTGTTGACATGGCAGCTGCCATACCTCCAGCAGCAACCAGACCTGAGATTACATATGGTAATCCAGCTATTTCTGGAGTTGCTAACACTACGGCTTTACCACCCATGAAAAACTCATTTAATTCAAGAGTTCCATTTCCGTTAAAGTCGCTTACAAACATTAAGTTTGCTTGGTTCCAGTTTTGATACCAATCGATCGCTTGAACTTCTGCAATTGATTTACCGATAATACCAGTCGATAATGTCGGATCAATCAGTGACAGCTTAGATAGCGTCGCTAACATTGGAGCAGAAGAGTAAAGTAGGAAGATAAAGAATAACGACCAACCTACTGATTTTCTTGCTGCTTTTACACTTGGAGTAGTGAAATATCTCATCATCACATGAGGCAATGAAGCTGTTCCCATCATCATTGCTAGTGCTAGTGAAATAAATGCCCACGGTGTTGCGTTTACTGCAGAGTGAGCCTTAGTAATTCCAGCTAACCCTTTTGGTACAGTTTTTAGATCAGCAGCCGCGTTTTTCACAAAACCAAACTGTTGTTCTAATTCACCGATTCTAGCTACTTCATCAGCTAACATGAAGTGAGGGAAAAAACCCGCACCCATTTTATTACTGATCCAGAATACTGGTAGTAAGTAAGCTATGATTAGAACGATATATTGCGCAACCTGTGTCCATGTTACCCCTCTCATACCACCTAACATTGAACATAATAATATACTTACTAATCCAACATATACAGCGTATTGAAATGGAATATCAAGAGCAACAGAAGCAATTGTACCTGTAGCGTTTATTTGAGCAGTCACATAAGTAAATGACGCAACCGTTAAAACGACTACCGCCATAAACCTAGATAAATTACCACCATATCTAGTACCAATAAAATCTGGAACTGTGTAACAGCCAAATTTTCTTAAGTATGGTGCTAACAAGGATGCAACTAATACATATCCACCAGTCCAACCTACAAGTAATGCCATATATCCGTAACCTTTAAAGTAAATACCACCTGCCATTGCAACAAATGATGCACCAGACATCCAGTCTGCTGCAGTCGCCATTCCATTGAATACAGTTGGAACTTGTCTTCCAGCTACGTAGTACGCATCAGCTTGAGCTGTTCGTGATAGATAACCAATTATAGCATAGATGGCTACTGTGAAGGCAACGAAACAAATACCGATTGTTTTCGCCGTCATACCCATCTGCTCTGCAATTGACATAATTATTATGAAACCAAGAAAACCTCCCGTATAGATTCCATAAACCTTAGGTAAATTGTCTATAAAATTACCTTTAATCATTAGTCATCTCCTCTTTCTGAAAAGCCAAACTCTTCATCAATTTTTTCTTGTCTATTCGCAAACCAAAAAATAAGGATTACGAAAATTCCAAGAGAACCCTGACAAGTGAACCAATAAGTTAAGGGATAACCAAAAGGTCCCGTAACTTCGTTCATTTCAGCTCCGAAAAGAAAGATGCCAATTGAGAAAACAAACCAGATTGCTAAAGTCATTATTAGCAAGCCTTTTGATTTTTCCCAGTGTTGTGCTTGTTTTGACATTATATACCTCTCTCATTTAGTTATAACTGGGCAAAACCATACCGATTATGAAAGAGATTTAAAGTGTTAAAATTGTTCAAATTTGGGGTATTTTTAAGGTATATATCATAAAAATAGGTATTTTATGGGAAAATATAAACTAACTTGGAGAGATCTAACTTTAAGAGATTTTAAAATCTACCTATTTGCACTTTTTAAGGCTTTTATTCCAAAAAAGAAAATTAAGAGCTTAGATGAGTTAGAAAATTTCATTCAAACAAAATCAGCCTGGGTAGCTCAAGTAACACTGTACGGATATTTAAAGACACGTATGGGAACTAGATATGTTCTTCATTTTGAAAATGACAAATTTATGTCATCAGTTAACGCTGCAAAATGGAATATTTATTCTGTTGCTCTTCAGGATTTAACATTTTTTACATTTTCGTATTTAAAACTTCATCTAAATTATCACGAAGTTAATAAGGCTAAAGAAATTTTCTTAAAGATTTTAGATGATGAAATCTCAAATAAAATGCCACTAGAAATAATTGAAAAAGCTAAAATTAATTTTGATGAAAGATTACAAAAAATTAATTGGGACTCTTACTGTAATGATCTTCCCTTTAATCCAAGTGCATTATCTTTATATGAATGGGCACCCATAGCTGATGAATTAAAAACTTTAGATAGAAAAATTGTTTTAAACTCTGTTATTTTAAAATGGGGAGTTGTTAAAAAAGAGTTTGTTGAGAGAGTCCAGTTCTAAATATTTTTTCTATTCTCGACCAAACTTTCAACCACAGTTGGATCTGCAAGGGTAGTGGTATCACCTAATTGATCGTGCTCATTTGCTGCAATTTTTCTTAAAATTCGTCTCATAATTTTCCCAGATCTAGTTTTTGGTAATCCAGGACTAAAATGTATAAGATCTGGTGTTGCTAAAGGTCCGATCTGCTTTCTAACCCATAACTTAAGATCTCTCTCAAGATCGCCAGTTTCATTTTCACCAGCATTTAACGTCACGTAACAGTAGAGACCATTACCTTTAATATCATGCGGATATCCAACAACAGCTGCCTCAGCAACTTTTGGATGAGCAACAAAAGCACTTTCTATTTCAGCTGTACCTAAGTTATGACCAGAGACAATTATTACATCGTCTACTCTTCCTGTAATCCAGTAATAACCATCTTTATCTCTTCTACATCCATCACCAGTAAAGTATTTGCCATCAAACTGAGAGAAGTATGTGTCGATAAATCTTTGATGGTCTCCGTAAACAGTTCTCATTTGTCCTGGCCATGAATGTGCAATACAAAGTCTTCCTTCACCAGCACCTTTAATCTCTTTGCCATCCTTGTCAACTATCACCGGTTTGATACCATAAAAAGGTTTAGTGGCTGAACCAGGCTTCAATGGAATTGCTCCAGTTTGTGGAGATATTAAAATTCCTCCTGTTTCTGTTTGCCACCATGTATCCACAATTGGGCATTTAGAATTTCCTACTGTCTTATAATACCACATCCATGCCTCTGGGTTGATAGGTTCTCCTACAGTTCCTAATAATTTTAGCGATTTTCTAGAAGTTTTGTTTACTGGTTCATCTCCTTCTCTCATTAGAGCTCTTATTGCTGTAGGTGCTGTGTAAAATGTATTAACTTTATATTTATCTACTATCTGCCACCATCTTGAACTATCAGGATAATTAGGTACACCTTCAAACATAATAGTTGTTGCACCATTAGAAAGTGGTCCATAAATTATATAACTATGACCAGTTACCCATCCAATATCAGCAGTACACCAATAAATATCTTTCGGTTTGTAATTAAAAATATACTGATGTGTCATAGAAGCATAAACCATGTAGCCACCAGTAGTATGTAGGACTCCTTTAGGTTTTCCTGTTGATCCTGATGTATAAAGAATAAATAAAGGATCTTCAGCGTTCATTTCTTCGGGTTCACAGTGGCTAGATACATCTTTAATTAATTCATGGTACCAAACATCCCTATCATTATCCCAAAATACATAATTACCAGTTCTTTTAACGACTATGCATTTTTTAACATTAGGACAACTAGTTAAAGCTTCATCGGTAGTTGCCTTAAGAGGAATTGTTTTGCCTCCACGAACTCCCTCGTCTGCAGTAATGATGTACTCGGACTTACAGTCATTTACTCTACCAGAAATAGACTCCGCAGAGAAACCACCGAATATGATCGAGTGAATAGCTCCTATCCTTGCACAAGCTAACATTAAAACTGCCAATTCTGGGATCATTGTCAAATATATTGTGACTCTATCTCCTTTTTTAATACCTAATTTTTTTAGACCATTAGCTGCTTTAGAAACTTTTTGATGTAATTGCTTATAAGAAATTTTTTGATTATCTTTTGGATCATCTCCAACCCAAATAATTGCTGTTTTATCTTTTTTGTCCTTTAAGTGCCTATCTATACAGTTTGCTGAAGCGTTGAGCGTTCCATCTTCAAACCATTTAATTCTTACTTCACTTTGACTATATTTAACATCCTTTATCTTTTTGTAAGGTTTAATCCACGAAATTCTTTTACCTTCTTTTTTCCAAAATAAATTGTTGTTCTTAATCGATTCTTTGTATTTTTTTTGATACTGAGTTTTATTTGCAAGACTGCTTTTTATCCATTCCTGCTTTGTTTTGAAAATTAACTCTTTAGGACCAGAGATGTCTTGTTTTATTTTGCTAACTTTTTTTTTATAATTTTTCCTTTTTGTTGTGGATGTTTTTTTGACTTTATTTCTCTTTTTTTTTAAGCTTCTTTTTTTTTTAGGAAGTTTTTTTTTGTTTTTGATTTTTTTTCTTTTTTTTGGCATATTTTTTATATTAAATTTTACCCATGTTGTTTAAAATTTTCCAGCTTTTAGAGTCGATTGGCATTACTGATAATCTGCTTTGTTTTATGAGAGATAAGTGGCTTAATTCCTTATTTTTTTTGATTTCCTCTAATTTAACGGGTTTTTTAAGTTTTTTAAGAAACTTCACAGTAACAGCAACAAATCGTCCAGATTGGTCTGTTTTATCTGGGTAGTATTCTTTAATCACTTCAACTATTCCAACAATCTCCTTTCCTATATTTGAATGATAAAAAAAACAAAAATCACCTTTTCTCATATTTTTTAAATTCTTTGCCGCCTGGTAATTTCTAACACCATCCCAGGGCGCTCCTTTTAAACCAGCTTTTTTTTGTTGATCAATTGACCACACATCAGGTTCGGACTTTAATAACCAGTAATTCATTATAATCGAACACCTGCACCTTTCAAAAAAGCAGCTTCTTCATCTAATGACCATCTAGGTTTGGCAGGATAATCTAAATTACTAAACTGTTTTAACTTAAATTTTTCTAATCCCACCATCGCTATCATGGCTGCATTATCTCCACATAATTCAATTGGTGGAAATATACTTTTATAATTTTTTTCTTCACAGAGATTAATTAACATCGATCTAATTTTCTTATTTGCGGCCACACCTCCTGCAACTACAAATATTTTCTCTTTAAGTTTAATCCTATTTTCAAAATCTCTGAATGCAATTTTAGTTTTTTTGTACAATATTTCTTCAATTGTTCTTTGAAATGATGCAGCAAGATCAAACTTTTCTTTTTCTGTTTTTATATTTTTAGCTATCTTTAAAATTGCAGTTTTAAGTCCAGCGAATGATAAATTACAACCTCCTTTGTTAAAAATGGGTTTTGGCAGATTATACCTGTTAGGGTCTCCATTTTTGGCTAAAATTTCAATTTGCGGTCCTCCTGGAAACTTGACACCCAAAAGTTTTGCAGTTTTATCAAATGCTTCCCCTAAAGCATCATCAATTGTTGTGCCTAATCTCTTATATTTTCCAAGTCCCTCAACACTTAAAAATTGAGAGTGTCCACCAGAAATTAATAAGAGAAGATAAGGGTAATCTAAATTTGAAATTAGTTTTGGACTTAGTGCATGACCTTCTAAATGATTTATTGCAATGAAAGGTTTGTTTATTGATGCAGCAAGTGCTTTACCAAAACTTAAACCAATAGATAGGCAAACAACTAATCCAGGACCAGCTGTAGATGCCACGGCGTCAATTTCAGTTATTTTCTTTCCACTTTCATTTATTGCTTTTTGAACAATCCAATTTATTTTTTCAACGTGAGAACGAGCGGCTAATTCGGGTACCACACCACCAAATTCCTTATGGACATCTACTTGACTTGAAACAATATTGGATAAAATTAATGGATTTCCCTGCTCATTTTCAGTTATTATAGAAGCAGCTGTTTCATCGCAACTTGTTTCTATTCCAAGAATTAAGGGTTTTTTACTCATTCAAATAGGTTTTATTAATTGTACAATCTCAATACAAGTAAGAAATAAATTTTTTATGAATAAGAAAATAATTATTGGGTCAAGAGGCAGTAAGTTGGCTTTGATTTACGCTGAAATTGCAAAAGAAAAGATTGCTCAAAATAGCAACTTAAATTCTGATGATATTTTTATCAAAGAAATAAAAACTCAAGGCGATGAAGTTCAAGATGCGAGATTATCAGAAATAGGAGGGAAAGGGTTATTTTCATCAAATATAGAAAAAGAACTTTTAGATGAAAAAATTGATATAGCGGTACATGCTCTTAAAGATATGCCCACTATTGAAACGAATGGCCTTTGTACAGAAACATTCTTAGAAAGAAATGATCCAAGAGAAATTTTAATAACAAAAAATAAAAAAAAGTTAAGAGAATTGGAACCCAATTCAATTATTGGAACTTCTTCATTTAGAAGAGAATTTCAAATTAAAAACATTAGGCCAGATATTGATTGTAAACTTATAAGGGGAAATGTTGATACAAGAATTAAAAAACTTAAAGATGGATTATATGACGCTGTAATTTTGTCATACGCAGGTATAAACTCTTTAAAGATGAGTGATCAAGTTTCTGAAGTATTCTCAGTTAAGGATTTAATCCCAAGTGCTGGACAAGGAATAATTTCACTTCAAACACGTGAAAAAGAAAGTGAAATAAAAAGATTATTAACCAAGATAAATCATCAAGAAACTTGCCAAAGAGCTATTGCAGAGAGAAATGTCTTAAAAGTTCTAGAGGGAGATTGTGAAACAGCAGTCGGTGTTCATGCGGTAATAGAAGGAAATAACATTGTTGTAGAGGCAGAACTTTTTTCTTTAGATGGTACAAAAAGATTTTATGAAAAAAAATCTTCAGAAATTCAAAATGCGCAAGAACTTGGTGAACAAATAGGAAAAATACTAAAGACAAAATCGAATAATGCCTATAAAAAATGATATGCATATTTTACTGACCAGACCACTTGAAGATTGTTCAGAAATGATTATGAAATTTAAATCTTTAGGACATCAAGTTTCACATCTACCATTATTAACAGTAGATAAAGTAAATCATGACGAAATAATTTTTACAAATTATAAAGGCATAATTTTTACCAGTGCTAATGCTATTAAATTTTTAGATATTAAACCAATAGATAAAAAGCTTATTTGTTTCTGTGTTGGAAATGCTACAGAAAAAAAGGCTAGAGGCTTTGGTTTTCAAAATGTTATTTCTGCCGAAGGTAATGTGGAAAATCTAAAAGAGTTAATTTTACAAAATTTTGATTTAAAATCAGGAAAATTACTTTATTTAAGCGGTGAAACAATCTCTATAGATCTTGATAAGCAATTGTTAAAACAGGGATATGATATTAATAGAGTTGTTAACTACCGCACTAATCATATCAAAAATTTTGATGAAAAATTTGTTATTGAATTAAAGAAAAAGATACCCAATATAGTCTATATTTACTCTCAAAATAGTGCTTTAAGTTTTCTAAATTTTATAAAAGTTTATCGATCAGAAAACTTGTGGATGAATACTAATCTGATGTGTATGGGTGAAAAAACCTCTAGAATATTGAATGAAATAAAGTGGAAAAAAATTTTTCTTTTTAATCCTGGAGAGGAAGAATTTTTGTTATATAAAATCTAAATATGGAAATGTTAAATAATTTTTCTGAAATGTTTATATCAGTCTGGAATAAAGGAATTTTAGGTGTAGATATTTTTCAAATTCTAATCGGTTTAGGAATTTTTTTTATCTTTCTAATTTTTAGAGGACTTATTAGTAAACTTATTATAAAAAAGTTAGAAATTATTTCAAAAAGAACGACCAATAAATTAGATGATACATTTGTATCAGCGTTGATTGGACCAGCAAGATTTTTACCAATTGTATTGGGTTTTTTTATTGCAAGTTATTACATGACTTTCTCAATTGAAGGTAGGGAAGTTGTTGACACGATTAATAGAACTTTAATAACTATTCTTATTTTTTGGGTAATACATCAAATCATTGAACCAATTTCTTATATTTTAAGTGGCCTTGATAAGGTTCTTACAAAAGAATTAATCGGATGGATCATCAAATCATTAAAGATATTAATATTTATTTTGGGACTTGCGGCAGTTTTAGAATTATGGGGAATAAAAATAGGTCCAATTATAGCTGGACTAGGTTTGTTTGGTGTAGCAGTTGCGTTAGGTGCTCAAGATTTATTTAAAAATTTAATTTCTGGAATCTTAGTGCTCGTCGAAAAAAGATTTAAAATAGGCGATTGGATTTCAGTTGATGGAATAATTGAAGGCATAGTTGAAAAAATTGGTTTTCGGTCTACAACAATAAGAAAATTTGACAAATCTTTAGCAATTATTCCAAACTTTCAATTTGCTGAAAATGCAGTTGTTAATGTAAGTGAAACTTCCAATTGGTTAATAAGTTGGATTATCACTTTGCAATATGACACAACTATTGACCAATTAAAAACTATTAGGAATCAAATTGAAGATCATATAAAAAAAAATGAGGACTTTAATACAAGAATAGGTATAGCTGTTAGAGTAGATAAGTTCTCTGATAGTTCAATAGACATGTATGTTCGATGTTTTACGAATTCTAATAGTTGGAATGAATGGCTCTCTGTGAAAGAAAGATTAGCTCTTGAAATAAAACAAATTGTAGAAAAAAATAATGCTTCATTTGCTTTTCCTAGTTCGTCAATCTACATAGAGAAAAAATGATAGCTATTTTTTATTTAGTTTTACAATTATTAAAACTTTATTCTTATGTAGTTATAGCAAATGTCATTGTAAGTTGGTTGGTGGCTTTTAACGTTTTAAATACACAGAATAGATTTGTATACTCAATTTTGGATTTAACTTATAGACTAACTGATCCGCTTTTAAATAAAATCAGACGTTTTTTGCCTAATTTAGGTTCTCTTGACATCTCGCCTATAATTTTACTTATATTGATTTGGTTTATAGAAATGTGTATGAAGCTCTACGTTGCACCACTAATATTTTAATGATTTATGATTCTAATTGATGGAAAAAAAATTGCTGCTGAATTAAGAGAAGAACTTAAAAAGGAAGTTTCAAGTCTTAAAACTAAGTACAACAAAATACCCGGCCTTAGTGTCATATTGATAGGTGATTTAACACCCAGTCAAATTTACGTAAGAAATAAAGAAAAATTTGCTAATGAAGTAGGATTAAGATCTGAAGTAATAAAATATCCAGACTCGGTAAAGGAGAAAGTGATACTTGATAAAATTTCAGAACTTAATAGTAATGACTCAGTTTCAGGTATACTTGTTCAATTGCCACTTCCTAAACATATCAACAAACAAAAAATTATTGAAGCGATAGCACCATCAAAGGATGTTGATGGATTTCATCCCATGAATGTAGGAAATCTTTCTTCAGGATATCAAAGTTCAATTCCATGTACACCATTAGGATGTTATTTATTAATTAAAAAGATTGAACCAAATTTAAGTGGCAAAAAAGCAGTCATTGTTGGAAGATCAAATTTAAATGGAAAACCAATGACCCAACTCCTTTTGAAAGAAAATTGTACTGTAACAATTACTCATTCAAGAACAAAGAATTTAAAAGCTGAGTGTTTAGAGGCAGATATTATTGTTGCAGCAGTTGGAATACCTGAACTTGTGAAAGGTGATTGGGTTAAAAAAGATACTATTGTAATTGATGTTGGTATCAATAAAACAGATAAGGGTATTGTTGGAGATGTTGCTTTTGATGAAGTTTCAAAAAATGCAAAAGCCTTAACACCAGTTCCCGGTGGTGTTGGACCAATGACTATCGCTTGTTTACTTAAAAATACAATAGACTGTTTCAAAAGATCGCAAATTTAATATTTAAATCGTTTAAAAATATTTGATAAATTACATTATGAAAAAACCTAAATACCCTTACAGGATTGCTATCATTATGGGCATTCTTACGGTCCCACCAATTGGTGCCACTCAATTAGGATGGTATCTTTATGATCAACAAACAGGATTTGATTATGGTATGATTGTTGGAACATTTTCCGTAATATTTGCAGCATGGTTAATGTATGAAAAAAATTGGAGAGAAGAAGATGAGGATTAATTAATGGAAAAGATTATTTTTTTTGCTCTGGTAATTCCAATTCTTGCATTTGTTTTATATTTGGGTGCTAAAGCCATTATGGAAGGTTCTAGTGCTAGAAGTGCAAATAAAGCTTACGAGAACAGTAATGAAGAAAAATTCGATGAAATTTCAGATGAAGGAAATCAACTTAGTGATGAAATTGAAAGACTGAATCAATTATTAAAAGATGGTGTTTTGACACAAGAAGAATTTGAAAAAGCTAAAAAAAAATTATTAGATAACTAATTGTAATTAAGCAATTCTTTTAAAGATCCAAACTCACCAATCTTAAAAATAATGGCATCTTCCTTTTTAAAACCATATTTTTCAGCTCCATTTTTAAATCGAATTGGTGGCTCCATAATTGGCTCAAGAGATAAAACAAATGTTCCCCAGTGCATCCCAATTACTTTTTTACTTTTTAAATTTTTTGCAATTTCTAAAGCCTCTTCTGGGTTGGTATGATAAATTGATTTATCTTTGTAAGGCATTATTGGGTAAAAATTATAGGCTCCTATATTGATAAAAGTTAGATCAATTGGACCGTATTTATTACCTATGTCTTTATAAATATCTCCAATTCCAGTATCACACCCAAATAAAATTTTTTTTCCATTATATTCAATTAAAAAATTTCCCCATAAAGTTTTATTGGTATCAGTTAGACCACGTTTTGACCAATGAACTGCGGGTAAAAATGTAACTTTCAATTTTTCATTTACTTTTATTTCGTCATACCAATCCATTTCATTAATATCTTTATATCTCCTGAAGTATTTCCCAAGTTTAAGAGGCAGTAACACCTTTGCATCTTTATATGGAAACTTTCTAATCGTGTATGCATCTTGGTGGTCGTAGTGGTTATGAGTTAATAAAAATAAATCTATTTTTGGTATTTCATTTAGAGTTAGCGCTGGTTCTGTATATCTTTTTGGGCCAAATATAAGTGGCCCAGCGTTTTTAGAGAACACAGGGTCTGTGATTATTGTAGTTTGACCAAGTTTTATTAAAAACGTTGCATGTCCAATCCAAGCCACATAATCATCTTCTTGATATTTCTTCAGATCTGATAAAACCTTTTTTTTTTCAATTACATGCTCTTTAGGAACTGTCATATCTAGTTTCTTTTTTTCTTTATTAAAAATTTTGAAGGACCATCTAATGTTAGGGTCAGCTTTTGGTGAACCCTCAGGATTTCTAAAACTACCGTCTACTAAATGGTGATAAGGTTTTCTTTGCACTTTGATTAATTTTTTTTATTTAGAGCTTTTATTATTATCTCTTCTAAGGTTCTACTAATTATTATTGTCCCTTTTTCGTTTGGATGTATGCCATCACTTTGATTAAATTCAGGCTTCATAGCTACTCCCTCTAGTAAAAAAGGAATAAGCTCAATTTTTAATTCTTTGGCTAAATCAGGAAAAATTTTGTCAAATTTTTTTTTATAAGTAAAACCATGTGAGGTTGGAGCAATCATTCCAGCTAGAATAATTTCAATATTTTTATCCTGAGCAATTTTTATGATTTTTTCTAAATTGCTTTTTGTTTCTTTTGGCTCGATACCTCTTAACATGTCATTGGCGCCCAAACATAAAATTATTAGATCTATATCTGGCTCAGTTAAAGTCCAATCAGCTCTATTTAAGCCACCTGAAGATGTGCTACCAGAAACACTGCCATCAACAATCTCAATATTATAGCCCTTTGCTTCTAAATTCTCTTCTAAAACGACTGGTAAACTATCGGCATCAGATAAACCATAACCGGCCATCAAACTATCACCAAATAACACAACCTTTTCGAGTGCATATGCATTAATGGTTAGTAGACATATAATAATTATTTTAATAATAAAACTTTTGTTCATGAGCACTCTTCTTAAATTAAAAAAAATAAATCTTAAATACCAAACTGGTAAAGATAATATTAGCGTTTTGAAAGACATAAATTTGACCACAAAAAAAAAAGAGACTATTTCAATAGTAGGTGAAAGCGGTTCAGGAAAAACAAGTTTAATCATGTTAATTGGTGGTTTAGAGCGTCCAACTTCAGGTAAGATATACTTTCTAGACAAAGAAATTACAAAATTGAGTGAAGACGAAGTATCAAAAATCAGAAAAAAAAATATTGGTATAATTTTTCAGTCTTTTTATCTAATCCCCAATTATACGGCACTAGAAAATGTAACCTTAATTCTTGAATTGAATAAATTCAAAAATCCTGAGAAAGAAGCAAAATCTCTTTTAGATAGATTTGGACTAAAACATCGACTAAACAATCTACCCAGTCAGTTATCTGGAGGAGAACAACAACGTGTCGCTATCGCGAGAGCTATTGCTATGAAGCCAGAGCTAATTCTAGCTGATGAACCTACAGGAAATTTAGATACAGAAAATTCCGATATGATTTCTAAAATTTTATTTAGGTATGTCAAAGAGGAAAGTTCCTCGTTAATAATGGTAACACACGACCCAAAACTTGCTAACCGTGCAAGCAGAAAAATTAAGATTAAAGATGGAAAAATTAAATAAATTTTATCAATACAAGTTTATCTTAATATATGCTCTGAGAGATTTAAAAAGGAACTATAAAAAAATCTCAAGTATAATCATCACCCTGTTCATAAGTCTTTTCATATTAAGTGCAATATTTACTATTGAGGATAGTTTGAAAAAAGAACTCAAAGAAAATGCCAAAGAGCTTTTAGGTGGAGACTTAGAAATTGATTATAATAGAAATCAAGGAAATATAGATTTATTAAATAAAGTTGAAGAGTTTACAATTATGTCAGAGATGGTTGAATTTAGTACAATGCTCTCAACAACAAATCGAAAGAAAAATAAATCTTTATTCACTAGAATAAAAACTGTTGATCAAAAATATCCTTTATATGGTGAGGTAACTTATGAACCTGCTGGTGCTTATGAAAGAATGCAAAATGAACCTTATACAATTTTAATTAATGAGAGTTTATCAAAAACCTTAAATATCAAGACAAATGAAATTGTAAAAATTCAAGATCAAGAATTTCTTGTTATTGGTAAGGTAAGATCTGTTCCAGATGTAAGTGGATTTGTGACTTTTGGAGATTGGGTTTTAACAGGTAAACAAACTTTGGATATCTTAAAACTTAATGGAATAGGAAATTTTTTAAATTACGAATACAAAGTAAAATTTAATAATAATGATGACCCAGAAATAATCATAAAAAAAATCGAAAGTATTTTTAAAGACGATCAAAAGGTAAAAATTAGATATCCAGAAAATGCAGCGAGTGGATTAAAAAGAGTAATTGGTAACTTTTCACAATTTTTATCCCTTGTCTCAATTAGTGCAATGCTAATTGCTGGTATTGGAATTGCTAATACTCTTCTGTCATTTATAAATCAAAATAACTTGTCTATAGCAGTAAGAAAGGCTTTAGGTTTTTATTCTGGTAATATTAAAAAACTTTATTATCTTCAATTAGTAATATTATTATTTATAATTACTATTTTGGCGTACCTCAGTAGTTTACTAATTGTGCCATTAGTAGACAAATATTTGTCAAGTAGCTTTGGACTTAAGATAAACTTATTTTTTTCTTTTTTTAATTTTTTTAAAATATTTTTAATAGGTTTGTTAGTTTTGACAATTTTTTCCATTCCTACAATTAATTCTATTGATCAAGTCAAAGCATCAAGTCTATTTAGAAATATTTTCCAAAATTTACAATTTTATTATTCAAAGAAATTAATTTTTATGAGTATTTTCATGTTATCAATTTTGATTTTAATATTTACCTATAGATCAGAAAATCTTACTTATAGTCTTGGGTATTTTGGAGCATTTTTTATTTGTTTGATTATATTTTTTCTACTTTCAAAATTAATCATATTTTCATTAAAAAAGTTTAGATTTAATTCGAGCACTACTTTAAAAGTATCTATTAAAAATATTACACAATCAAAAAGTATCACACCTATAACAATTATGTCTTTAGGCCTAGGTGTAACATTACTTTTGACTTTGGCATTAGTTGGAACTAACTTTAAAAGAGAAATAGCAAAATCAATTCCCGACATCGCTCCTGATTATTTTTTTGTGGGTATTCAAAATGGAGAGCGTGGAAAGTTTGAACAAATAATTTTATCAATGGATTCTGATGCTAATTTTGAAATTGTGCCAATGGTTTCTTCAGGAATATTAAGGATTAATGGTATAAATCCAAATACATATATTACACCTGAAAATGATAGCTATTGGGTTATAGGTAGTGAACGGAGATCATCTTGGACAAAAGAAGTTCCTGAAGATAATCTTATTATTGATGGTAAATGGTGGGATTTGTCTAAACCAAACCAACTTCAGATATCATTAGACGCTAAGGTTGCTAAGGATTTTAATATTAAATTAGGAGATATATTTACTTTAAATATCTATGGCAGAGAAGTTGATGGTGAAATAGTCAACTTTAGAAAGGTTGATTATAGAGATCTTAATATAAATTTTGCAATGCTGTTTAATCCTGACTTTGCAAAAAATATTCCCCACGAATATTTAGCGACCACAAAGTTCTATAATTTAAATAAATTTGATGAAACAAAAATGCTTGAAATTTTCCCTAGTTTATCAATGATTAAAATTGCAGATTATTTAAATAAAGTCACAAATGTTTTAAATAAAGTTTTCATAGCAGTTATTGTAATTTCAACAGTCACCATTGTTATTGGCTTAATAGTAATATCAAGTGCGATTATGGTTCAAGGAAAAGTAAGAGAATATCAAAATTTAGTTTTTAAAATTTTAGGGTTTTCAAGAAAAGAGATTATCTTTTCTTCATTAATTGAATTTATGATCATTTTTATATCAGTAATAATGATTGCAATTTTTTTTGCTGTAATTGGTTCCAAATTTATAATTGAAAATATTTTTGAGTTATCTTGGAAGTCTAATCTTGAAGTCTTAATTTACCTTGGACTATCTATTGGTTTTGTAACTTTAGTACTGATATTATTAACTAACATCAAATATTTAAATCCAAAGGTTTATCCACTTATAAGAAATCAATAGTCATTTAAAACTATTGAATTTTTTGCATTAGCCACAAACTATCTCCTGCTAAAAAATAAATTTTACCATTTTCTGGATGTACTTGTATATCTCTTAATCTTCCAATTTTTTTTTGAAAAATAATATCTTCTTTTACATTTGATAAATCTTTAAATATCAGTTTTCTTAAAGATTGATCTTTCAATGATGTTATAAGTGCATGACCATTCCATTCACTAAATTCCTTACCTTTGTAAATTGTGATGGCACTTGTGGCAATTGAGGGTACCCAATAATGAATTGCTTTTGTGAAGCCTGGCTTCCATTTAGGTCCAATTGGGATACCAGAGTAATTTGTCCCTCCCCATCCTAAAATTTTCCAACCATAATTTTCACCTTCTTTAGCCTCACCAAACCAATCTCCACCCCTTGCTCCGTGATTACTCATGTAAATTTTTCCGTCAAATGGAGATAAAACTAAGCCTTGAGGATTTCTAATACCGATTTGATATATTTCTGGAAGCCAGTTAGATTTCCCTTTAAATCTAGGATTGTCCTTTGGAATACTTCCATCTAAATTTATTCTTATAATGCTCCCTGGATGTTTTGTTGGATCTTGCGCAATCATACCTTCACCTCTTTCACCAGCAGATGCAAAAAGGTAGTCATCTTTAATCGCTAATCTTGATCCAAAATGATAACCAGAATTAATAGGAGGATTTGCTTGGAAAATATTTTCAAATTTTAATTCTTTTTTGGAAAATTTTGTTTTTGCAATTGAGGTGCTGGTTTTGCCATTACCTCTATTTTCTGCGTAAGATACATAAATAAAATTATCTTTAAAAAGAATATCTAGTATTCCACCTTGGCCATGTTCTAAAAAATTAAGATTGTGATTTATTTCAGAAATTTGTTTTGAAACAATATTTATAATTTTTATTTTTCCACTTTTTTCAGTTATAATAAGTTCTTCATTATTAATAAATGATGAGCCCCAAGGACCATTTAAATCCACAATTTTTTCTAAATTGAAATTTTTTGCAAATGAGAGGTTTGTTAAGAGTAAGAATAAAGATACTGAGAAAATAAACCTTTTCACTTTACGAAAGCTTTGATCTTCCACCATCAACTGCTATAATTTGACCTGTCACCCATGAGCTATCATCTGTAATAAGAAATTTAGCTAAAGATGCTGAGTCTTTTCCCTCACCCAGTCTCTTTAATGGATGAGCTTTTGCAATTCCATCTGCTAAAGCCTTGTTCTTTAACATTGGTTCAGCGATTTTAGAATTGGTTAAACTTGGTGCAATACAGTTTACTCTTATGTTTGGAGCAAATTCTGCAGCTAAAGAAACTGTCAAACCCTCAACGGCAGCTTTTGTTGAAGCTATTATTGCGTGATTAGTAAACCCTCTTTGTGCTGCTACTGTAGAAAATAGAACCACGGAACCTTTATTTTTTTTTAAGTTTTCTTGATAACTTTTAATAACCTCAACTGCTGAATAGAGATTTAATTTCATACATTTGTTAAAATCATTTTCATTAACCATTCTTAAGGGTTTTAAATCTATTGAACCCACGCAATAAGCAACACCTTTTACATCGGAAATATCGTTTTTGACTTTATCTACAAATCCATCTTGCAAAACATCAGCTATTGTGAAATTACAACCTAATTTTTCTGAAATATTTTTAGTTTCATTTTCATTTCTACCAACTAAATGAACTGAATTTCCTGAATTTACTAATTGTTCAGCCAAACTAGAACCGATTGATCCTGTCGCACCAAAAATAAGATATTTTTCTGACATAAAAATTTTTATTAGTTATATTTAAATATGAAGTTATTTTTTATACTTGGCAATCAATTATTTCCACCAAAATACTTAGACCGCTTCAAAAAAGACCACCTATTTTTAATGGCAGAAGATTACCAATTATGCACTTATGAAAAACATCATAAAAATAAAATCCTTCTCTTTTTATCATCGATGCGCTCACATGCAGAAACCCTTAAAAAAGATAAGTTTAAATTAGAATATTTTAAAATTGAGGATAAAGAATTTAAAGATGATTATTTAAAAAAGTTAAAAAAAATAGTTAATTCAAAAAAAATAAAAGAGATTTCAAGTTTTGAAATTGAGGATAAATTTTTTGAGAAAAAAATCGATCAGTTTACTAAAAAAGAAAAAATTAAATGGAATATTGTTCAAACTCCTATGTTTTTAAATTCAAGAGATGAATTCAAACAATATCTTTCAAAATCAAAAAAACCATTCATGGCAACTTTTTACAAGGAAATGAGAAAAAAATCTGGCATATTGATGGGCTCTGATGGAAATCCTATAGGAGGTAAATGGAGTTTTGATGAAGATAATAGAAATAAGTTACCAAAAAATATCTCTATTCCAAAATTTCCAAAAATAAATGAGACTAACCACACTAAAAAATTAAAACCTATTATTGAAAAATTATTCAAAGATCATCCAGGAACAACCAAAAACTTTTGGTTTGCTACAGATTATAATGACGTGGTCAAATTATTAAATTTTTTTATCAAAGAGAAATCTAATTTATTTGGTGATTATGAGGACGCTGTTGATCAAAAAAATAATATTTTATTCCACAGTGCTTTAAGTCCTTATATCAACCTTGGCTTAATCACGCCTGAATTTATTATCAAAAAAGTTTTAGATTTTCATAAAACTAAAAAAATCAGATTAAATTCTTTAGAAGGTTATGTGCGTCAGGTTATAGGATGGAGAGAATTTATGAGAGGAATTTATCAAAGTTACTCAAACGAAATGGAAACTGGAAACTTTTTTAAACAAAATCGTAAAATGAAAAAGTCATGGTATGACGGAACGACTGGTTTACCTCCACTAGATTATGCAATTAAAAATGCTCTAAATTATGGATGGTCTCATCACATTGAAAGATTAATGATTTTATCTAACATCATGAATCTTTGTGAAATAAAACCTACCATTGTTTACAAATGGTTTATGGAAATGTTTGTAGACTCCTCTGATTGGGTAATGGTGCCTAATGTTTATGGTATGGGATTATTTAGTGATGGAGGAATATTTGCTACGAAACCATATATCTGTGGATCAAGTTACTTTATGAAAATGATGGATTTTAAAAAAGGTGATTGGTGCAACATAATGGATGGATTATATTGGAGATTTATTGATAGAAATAGAAAATTTTTTTTGAAAAATCCAAGACTCTCTATGATGGTTAGAATTTTTGATAAAATGAAAAGCGATAGAAAAAAATTAATTCTTTCTGCCGCAGAAAAATTTATTAAACAAAATACAATTTAGTGAAAAAAGAAAATCTTCCCTCTAAAATTTGTCTTGTTTGCAAAAGACCTTTTGCATGGCGTAAGAAATGGAAATTGAATTGGGAAAAAGTTAAATACTGCTCAAAAAGATGCTCTAGCAAAAAAATATGAACTTAGAAAAATACAAATGGAAAAGTAGAATTTTACTTGTTTCTACTCCAAATTATAAGGATAGAAATTATCTAGAGGCAAAAAAAATATATCAAGCTAAAATAAAAGATTTTCACAAAAGATATGTAAAATTAATATGCAAAATTAATATAAAGGAAAAATCATCGATAAATTTAATTGGTTTTGATGGTAAATCTAAAAAGAGAATGAATAACCTTAATCATAAAACAATTTTTAGAATTATAGACAAAATGCCTTTAAGTAAAAAATTTAAACCTATAAATTTATCGCTGTATTCAGATTATAATCCTAAAACTACTACTCATGGGTTAGGATTCAAAAACAAGGAAAAAGCTCTTTACACCATTAAAACTATTAAAAATCGTTCAATTAAGTATCAGGTGAATGTCATCGCAACCATGCTGGGTAGAGCAAAGAACCATCCTAACAAAACTGAGGATATGCAGGATGCTATAAAAATATTTGGTGATTGGATGAAAAAATATAAAAGTAAAAAAAAATGAAAATTAAAATAAATAGATATTTAAAAAAAATAGTAGTTTTATTTTTTCTATTAATTCCAAATAATCTGAATGCTGATTTTTTTGAGGATATTACAAACCAAATTGTTGATAATCCCAAAAGACTTAGTTATGGAGTTTCTGTAACAGACGTAAACCAAGATGGAAATTTTGATTTTGTAGTCACAGGTTTTGGTTATCTTAATTTAGCTTTATCTTATAAAGACGGAAAATTAATCAATATTGTAAATCAAAAAAAATTTACAGATGAGTTTAGAAGAACAATTGGTGTAGCTGCATGCGATATAGATAAAGATGGATACGAAGAAATATATTTTCTTAACACTGATACTTATAGTGGTACAAAAAAATACTCAGATAGACTTATAGATTTAGAAAAAGATGAATATGTAGATTTATTTGAAATCGAAAAAAACCAAAGAGACCTTAATTTAACCGCTGGCAGATCAGTTGTTTGTGTCGATAGAAAAGGCGATGGAAATTACGGGGTTTATGTTGCTAATTATGGAGGACCAACGAGGTTTTATGAATATACTGACGACACAATAGTTGATAAATCTGTAAAACTAAATCTTGCAAAGATTACTGGTGGTCGAGCTGTCGTAGCCGGACATATTATTTCTGATCAGGTTGATGTGTTCGCCGCTAATGAGAGAGGAGCAAATTTTTTATATAAAAATGATGATGGTAAATTCCTAGATGTCGCAAACGAATATAGAGTGCAAGACATCCTTCAAAATGGTAGAGGAACTGCTTTAACTGATATTTATTATAGAGGACGATTAGATATTTTAAATGGAAATTGGGGGGGATTTCACAGAGCTTATGCACTCAAAGATAATATTTTTGTGGATATAGCAAAACCACCTTTTGATGAGCCATCAAGAATAAGAACTGTTATCTCAGCTGATTTAGATAATGATGGTTACGACGAAGTATTCTTGAATAACATTGGTGAACCTAACAAACTTTTTAGAATTTTAGAGAATGGTTTGATAAAACAAATACCCCTAGATATTGGTTTAGAACCAGATGGATATGGAACTGGAGCAGCTGTTGCTGATATAGATAATGACGGTGTACTAGAGTTGTTAGTTTCTCATGGAGAAAGTATAGATCAGCCATTGTCGATGTTTAAAGCAAAAGTAAACCCTAAAAGTAATTTTTTAAGAATTAAACCTTTGAATAAATATGGTGCACCTGCAAGAGGAGCAACAGTAACTTTAATTTCTAATTTGAGAAAACACTCAAAAACAATTGATTCCGGTTCAGGATATCTTTGCCAAATGGAACCAGTAGCTCATTATGGAATTAGAAAAAAAGAAAATAATATAAAAATAGAGATTAAATGGACAAATGGAAAAACCAAAATTGTCTCGGTAAAAAAACTGAACCAAACAATTACTTTAAAACAAAAATAACTAGTTTAAGGGCTGAAGAACTCTATTTATAAAATGGATTACGCCATTAGAAGTTTCAACATCAGCAGTTACAACTTCAGCTTCATTTATATAAACTATTCCATTAACTTTTTTTATAGTTATTTCTTCACCATTAATTGCTTTGAGTTTAATTTCACCATCAATTTCTGAAGAATTGATTTTTTTTAAAAAAACGTGTCGTCCCAAAATATTTACAAGTTTATCTTTGTTTTCCTCTCTTAATAGACCATAATATGTTTTTGCACTAATCGCTGCAAATGCGTCATCTAAAGGTGCAAAAACAGTAAATGGACCTTTATCTTTTAAATTCTCACTTAATCCTGATTTCATTAAGGTTTCGTTTAATTTTGTAAACTTGCCGGTCTCGTTTAATTTATCAATTATATTTCCAAATGATATCGATGGTATAATTGTTATAGTAAATATAAAAAATATTACGTAAAATTTTTTCATTGGACTTTAATAACTTTAAATTTATAATTTGAAAGTGAATTAGGTGCGACAAATGATAAAAATTTTTTAAATTAATTAAATTAATGAATTTTTCAAAAAGTTTACTCAAATTTTTAATTATTTTCATCTTAACTTTATTTTTTTTTAATACTTCAAATTCAGTAGAAAAAAATTATTACAAGGATTTAATAACAGATTGGTCTAGAATCTTTCCTGACAGCAACAGAAATGCTGCTGGTCCAAAATTCTTCAAATATATAATTGATAAAGATATAGATTATGAAGATTTCATAGAATACAACAAACTTTATTGTGCTGTTTCTGGTTCATTGATCGATCCTAATAGTGACCCTGATTTTTTATTTATTAGTGAAAGAGGAACTAAAAATAAAATTTGTGGTAATTACTATAAATGCTGTATTCCGTGCTCTTGTGATATTATGAAATATTCTGAAGTTGAACGAATGAAATATAAATTTAAAGACGGCTTTAAGGAATTTTTTGTTTTCACTATTAAAAATCCTTGCACTAAAAAAGATTTTCCAGACAGGGTAAATAAGGGTTATTTTTGTAATGGCGATAAAATTAATAATGAGCAAGTTTATGAACTAGACGGTCGAATAGTTATAGGTTTATTTCATGATGGTAAAATGTGTGCAAAAGATGAGATAGATTTTGTAAAAAGCCATCAGATAACTGGTAGATTTTGTGAATTAAGAAATAATACACCTATAGAGAATTTAAATGCAGGCATGGGTGATATCTTTATAAAACTTGCAAGGTAGAAAAATATGAATAATAAAATTTTAGAATGGGCAGGCGTTATCACCGCAATATTGTACTCTTTATTTGTAGCTATGAATATTGGTATAGAATTTTTTGGTTTCTGTTTACTACTTATATCTGCAATTCTAATTGGAATTTGGGCTTATCGAGGCGGTCATAGAGGAATATTATTTTTACAATTTTTTTATGCTACAGCTGGAATTATTGGAATGTTTAGATGGTTTTAGTTAAATGTTGAAATAATTTTTGGAATATAATTTTTAAAGTTAAAAAAACCTTTGTTGCAATATTGCCAAGAGTATTGATCAAGTTCTCTGTGAATGAAATTTATTTTATAAGCATTTGAATTTAAATAATCTAAATTTTCTCCAATAGTTGGATATAACCCGACCACTTTTTCTATCTTTTTAATTTCGCTAATATCAATAATTTCACAATTAATAGATTGATTTTTAAATCTTTGTTCCTGGTCGTGGATAAGCGAAGACTTAAATTTTAAAACTTTTTCACTTAGTTTGATGCATCTATTTTTATTGTTATTCAAAATTATATAGATTTTTTTAAATTTATTATTTTTAAAATCACTTGTTTCAAAACAGAGATTATTCTCAAAAATTATCAAATTATTTTGATCAATATCTTCAGGATTAGTAAAATTCTGTTTTAAAATCGAGTATTTTTTTTCAGAAATCTTGGGTGGAGCGTTTTCATTTAATTTAATATTACTAAATCTATTATTAGTAAATTTTTTGATATTCCATTCACTTGCTAAATAGTGTTTTCCCTGGGTTTGAATACCTGCAACCCATCTCCACCCAAGAGTGTTTGATGCAGCATCACCATCATAAAGGTGTTGCATAAAAAATTCTGCTCCTAATTGCCACGGCAAATCTAGTGTGAAAATCCAAATACTGGCAAACCACATTCTTGTATGGTTATGTAAATAATTATTTTCCTTGAGTTCATTGACCCAGTAGTTAAAGCATTCAATGTTTGTTTTTCCTTCTATTGCGTTTTTATAAATTAGATTGTTTTTAAAATCCTCTTTAGTCTTTTTTAATTCAATTAAAAAGTCAGTCCAAACATTGGGTCTTAATTCTAACCAGCCTTTCCAATATGTACGCCACAATACTTCTTGAATAAATTTTTCATTTTTTGCAAATGAAAATTTATCAAGAGATTTTTTGATAACTTCTTTTTCATTTATAATTCCGTGAGTAATATATGGAGATAGACAAGAAATATTAGACCTATTATCAGGTCCGTAATCAAAATTTCTAAGTTTTGAATATTCTGAGAGATTGTTATCTACAAAATAATTTAATCTGTCTAAGGCCTTAGCCCTTGAAGCTTCAAAATTCATTTTTAATTATTTCGATTTTTTTTTCTTTAGACCTAATTTATCGCTATGTCTTAATCTCAAGATTACAATAGCACCGGCAATTAAAACTATAGCTACTGCTTCATATACTAATGCACTTGGATCCATTTCTTTTCCTTGCAGAATAATAAATCGTGCTAAAGCTGTAATTGCTATAAGCAGAGGTAATGTAATACTTATTGATTGTTGATTCCAAAAAACTCTTACCATCGCTAGTACTTCTAAGTAAAGAAACATCAACAGTAAATCAGCTAAGGTCACTGATCGATTTTCAAACATCTTATAAATTTCTATTCCAACCGCAATTACAGTGCTCACCAGGATGATACACATTAAAATGAGTTGAAGGTTTTTAGCTATCTTTTCCATTATTTATCTTTACTAAATGGTAACCATTTTTCAAATACTGATTTTGAAGAACCATCATACGGAATAGAATAAGAATATGGATTTGGACTTGTTAATACTTCGATTCCTTTTGAAAAAACGAATATGAAAACAATTACAAAAACGAGCACCATTATTTTAAAAGGGTCAAAATTTTTTGTTTTAAAAACGCTGGCAGAATTTTCCTCAGCTCTATGAAAATGTTTAAATGTCAAATATACCGCAAATATTAATCCAATGTGGGCTAAAAAAAGTCCGGTCCACCCAAATACAAAAGTTGTATATGAGAATACATACAAACTAAAAACAGTTGTCCAAATAAAACTTAACACCAATAAAATTTGCAATCTTACGGTTTTAGGTAATGACCTAAGATCATTTTTGCTGTCATCAAACAAAATGTTTGCTGTATCTTTCATCCAATTTTTAAATGATTCCATAAATTTAAATTAAGTTTTTTTCAAAAATAAACAATCCCCAATTTATCATCAAATTATTAGCTAGTTTCTTAACTTTTTTTTGTGATAATTTATAAACTTCTCAACATTTGATTTTATAAATGATTTATTTTCCTCAAATGAAACTTTTTTCATCGAATAAGCATTGCTTTTTGTCATTCTTGATTGAATTGTAACATTGCCCTTATAAAGTTTTAATTTAACAGATCCGTTTATTTTATTTTTCTTCAAATCTACAATTTTTTGAAGTTTAAGCCTTTCCTTTGAAAACCAATATCCATTGTAAATTAATTCTGCATACCTTGACATTATAGCATCTTTTTTGTGCATTGTTTCTTTATCAAGTGTAACTGACTCAATCGCTCTATGCGCATGAATTAATAATGTCCCTCCTGGAGTTTCATAAACTCCTCTAGACTTGATTCCTAAAAACCTATTTTCAACAAGATCAACTCTGCCTATTCCATTTTTTCCCGCCAATTGATTAAGTTTTGATAATAATTTTGCTGGTCCTAATTTTTTTCCATTAAGTCCAATGGGGTCACCATTTTTAAAGTTAATTGTTACTTGAGTAGATCTATTGGGGGCCTTCTCTGGAGAAATAGTTCTTTGAAAAATAAATTCTGGTGCTGAATTTTTTGGATTTTCTAACAATTTACCCTCGGTTGAGGTATGAAATAAATTATCATCTACTGAAAAAGGAGATGCACCTTTTTTATCTTTTGGGATCGGAATATTATTTTTCTCCGCATATTTAATTAAATCTGATCGAGATTTTAAATTCCATATTCTCCATGGCGCAATAATTTTTATTTTTGGACCGAAATAATGATATCCAAGCTCAAATCTTATTTGGTCATTTCCTTTACCTGTAGATCCATGTGATACTGCATATGCTTTATATTTTTTTGCTACTCTAATTTGATCTTTTGCTATTAGTGGCCTTGCAATAGATGTTCCTAACAAATAAACACCTTCATAAATTGCGTGGCCTCTAATCATTGGAAACACATAATCTTTTACAAAAATATTTTTAAGATCTTGGATAATTATATTTTTTACCCCAAGCTTTTTAGCATTTGAAATAATTTTTTTTTTATCTATTTCTTGCCCTATATCTGCAGTATAACAAATTACCTCTGCATTATAGTTTTCTTGAAGCCACTTTAGAATTATAGATGTGTCTAGGCCACCTGAGTAAGCTAAAACAATTCTTTTTTTTAACTTCATTTATTAACTGCAAGCTTTTTTGGCAGTATTATAAGCTTTTGTGAATCCCAAAAGTGAGTAATGATCTATGGTCTGAGATCCTTTTTCATTATAGCCAGCGACCATAATTCTTGATCCTTTTTTCATTACCTTCACCATTATCTTTTCTTTTTTGCTACTTGTCATCCAAGCAAACCCTTGTTGCTTAATATCAAATTTAAATTTATTATTTCCCGAAGTAGCTAGAACAGAATTATTTTTGTTAAATTCATAACCTGCTGTAGCACTAATTTCATTGAAAATTTTATCTCCTGGTCTAAAAGTTACAAATAATCTAGCCTCTCTTTTATCCTTTTTAGGAGCTTGTAAAACTGGTGATGATTGTGCAAAACATACTTTGCCAGAAGGTTCAGACATAACCATAACTTCCCAATCTTTATATTTTCCAACTTTTTTTAAATCATTTGCTAATGTTACTACAACGGAAGATGCAAAAACTATGATAGAAAATAATATTGTTTTTTTAATTATGGACATGGGTTTGGATACTTTTTTTGAATTTCATTAATCTCATCAATAATTTCATTTGATAAACTTACATTTACACTTTCTATATTTGTTTTCAACTGTTCCATTGTAGTTGCTCCAATAATAACACTTGTCATAAAAGGCTGAATTTCACAAAATTTAAGAGACATTTGTGTAAAATTAATATTGTACTTTTTAGATATATTATAATATTTCTCAATTGCTTTTTGACCGTTTTCATTTTTATATCTAGTAAAATCTTTAAAAAGATCCATTCTAGATTTTTTTGGAAGAGAATTATTTCTATATTTACCAGTGAGATATCCAAATGCCAAAGGTGAGTATGCCAATAATCCACTTTTCTCTCTTACAGATATCTCCGCAAGCCCAACTTCATAAGTTCTGTTAAGTAAATTATAAGGATTTTGAACAGACATCATTTTAGGAAGATTTTTTAATTTTGAGATCTCTAGAAATTTAGCAAGACCCCACGCTGTTTCATTTGACAGGCCTATATATCTAATTTTTCCGTCTTTAATAAATGTATTTAAACTTTCTAAGATCTCTTCAAAAGGAGTCCAATGGGTATCTTTTTCATCATGCTCGTATCCATGTTTACCAAAAAAATTAGTATTTCTCTCAGGCCAATGAAGCTGATAAAGATCTATATAATCTGTTTTTAATCTTTTCAAGCTTTGATCTAAAGCCTCAGTAATTTTTCTTTTTCCGAAGTTATATCCTCCACCTCTGATATATTTGTTAGATGTATTTCCACAAACTTTTGTTGCGAGAATAATTTTATTTCTATTTTTTGTTTTTTTAAACCAGTTTCCAATTATTCTCTCAGTTTCTCCATAAGTTTCTTCTCTCATCGGAATAGAATAAATTTCAGCAGTATCCCAAAAGTTAACTCCTTGATCTAATGCGTAATCCATTTGCTCAAAACCCTCATTTTGAGTGTTTTGCTCTCCCCACGTCATAGTGCCGAGACAAATTGTACTGACATCTATGTCAGTGTTTCCTAATTTTTTGTAATTCATTTTTGGTTTAAAAGTGTTAATTTTTTAAATATCTTTTATGACATCTTGAATAATTAGTAAAAGACTATATATCTTTAATTATGGAAACTGATAAAAAAGGAATATTAGGAAGAGCTAAAGCAGCACAACAAACTGCAGTAGCATTGGATGAAGGCCTAAGAGCTTACATGCTTAAGGTTTATAATTATATGGCAACTGGTATTTTATTAACTGGAATTGTTGCTCTAATAACTTTCAAAATGTCTGTGGTTACAAATGAGTCAGGGTCAATTTTAGGTTTAACTCAAATTGGAAATGCAATTTATATGTCAGGCTTAAAATGGCTTGTAATGTTAGCTCCTCTTGGGATTGTTTTTTACATGAGTTTTGGAATTAACAAAATGAGCGCATCAAAAGCTCAAACAACCTTCTGGGTTTTTGCAGCTTTGATGGGATTATCTTTATCATCAATATTATTAGTTTACACAGGTATGAGTGTAACTAGAGTTTTCTTTATTTGCTCTGCTACTTTCGGAGCTATGAGTATCTATGGCTATACAACTAAAAGAGATTTAACAAAAATGGGTTCTTTTTTAATGATGGGATTAATAGGAATTATAATTGCCTCTTTAGTAAATATTTTTATGAAATCTTCAATGATGTATTTTGTAATATCAGTTTTAGGAGTTTTAATATTTGTGGGTCTTACTGCTTATGACACACAAAAAATTAAAAATATGTATATTTCAAACGATAGCGGAGAAATCATGGGCAAAAAAGCAGTTATGGGTGCTTTAACTCTTTATCTAGATTTCATTAATCTATTCATTATGCTTCTAAGACTTTTTGGTCAAAGAAGGTAATTTTATTTTTTTAGTTTTTTCCAGTTTGTTTTTCTTAAGAGCATAATCAAATCGAATGAATTTTTAAGTATTTTTCCGTTTGTATCAGTAATAAGATATTTTAAATTTTTATTTTTTGGCTTAAAATTTTTACATATTTTATATACCGCATTTTCAGTTGCATTTTTAAAGACACTAAAGGCCACTTGTTTACTAGATATATTTAGACCATAATCTTTCCAAGAACCCTCAGAAACCATTTTGGCGTATAAATCTAATATAATTTTTAATTCATCTTTTTCAAAAAAATGTTTTTCGTCAGTCTGTTTCTGATTAATATTGTTGATAACTAGCTTTAATTTATTATTCATTAATCTTAAATTTATTAATTAATCCAATTTGAAAAACGGTAAAAATAAAAGTTATGGGCAATAAACCCCAGACTTTAAAATTTACCCAAAATTCCTCTGATTGTGTTCTCCAAACTAATTCATTTAAAACAGCTAAACCAAAAAAGAAATATATCCATCTTTTATTTAATAATTCCCATCCCTCATTAGTCAAAGAAACTGAATTTCCCATCAATTTTTTCAATACAGGCTCGTTAGTAAAATATTTTCCAAAGATTAAAGCGAGACCAAATAAAATATTTATAATTGTTGGTTTAATATATATGAATACGGGGTTGTCGAAATAGATTGTTAAACCACCAAATAAAGTTATTAAGACCCCACTTAATAATGGTACCTTGGGTATTGTTCGTTCTAAAAGCCACATCACTGTTAAAGCTATAATTGTCGCAATAATAAACGGAGGAATAGCAATTTTAAGATCTTTTCCACTATCGTAATAGTAGTAAAAAAAAATAATTAATGGCCCAAAATCTGTAAGAAATTTTAAAAAAGATTTATTCACTTAATAGATGATAGCACAAAAAATATTTTCATAAAAACTTTATATTTTTTCTTATTGATTTTTGTTCTTAAATACCCATACTAATATTATGCCAATTCAAAAAGCAAAATTTTCAATAGGCGACATTGTTAAACATAAACACTTTGAATTTAGAGGCGTGATTTATGATGTAGACTTTGAATTCAATAATTCTGAGGAATGGTATCAATCTATTCCAAAAAATGTTAGACCTCGAAAAAATCAGCCCTTTTATCATCTATTGGCTGAAAATGATGAAATTACTTATGAGGCCTATGTTTCTGAGCAAAATCTTTTAGTGGATGACTCAGATGAACCGATTAAACATCCACTTATTGAGGAAATTTTCTCAGGTAAAAAAGGATCGAGCTATTTTAAGCCGTCAAATTAAAAAATTCATTTTTTAAACACATTTAGTTCAAATCTTAGACACAGCTAATAGGTAGATTATATATATTCTGATCAAGAGTGTAAATTATTTACCCTTCGTTATTATCTCCCTCTACATTCTTGGTCAGACAATTTTTCATAATCAAAATCCTCTAAATTTAAGATAATATCTAAATATGTTTAAATATTTTGAACCTAGTAAGATTTTCTCAATAACATCAAAAGCACCTAAATATGTATTATTTTTATTTATAATTTTTATATCGATAGGTCTAACAGAGGCTCTTATATTATCACCAGAAGATTACAAACAAAGTCATTCAGTCAGGATCATGTATGTTCACGTTCCAGCAGCCTGGATTACTCTTGGGATTTTTTCATCGATGACTCTTTTATCAATAGTTGGATATATTTTTAAAATAAGAAATTTTTTTTTAATTTCTAAGAGTTTAGCTCCCTCAGGTTTTGTTTTTATAATAATTGCACTTGTAACGGGATCAATTTGGGGAAAACCTACTTGGGGAACATGGTGGGCTTGGGATGCAAGAATTACTTCAATGCTTATTCTTGCTTTATTTTATTTAATGTATTTACTTGTTTGGAGACTTTATAAAAATGAGGATAAAATATTTAAGATATCTGCACTGATAACTATTTTAGGAATCATTAATGTTCCAATCATTAAATACTCTGTGAACTGGTGGAACACATTACATCAACCTGCCTCGATTAATATTTTATCTAAGTCAACCATCCATCCCTCAATGTTGGTACCTTTAGCAATTATGACTGCGGCATTTGCTCTATTTTCATTATTAATTTTTTTAATGAAATATAATACAGAACTGATAAAGATTAAGAATAAAGGATTAGACAGACTATGATTTCAGAAATATTATTTATGAATGGATATGGACTTTACGTCTGGTCGTCTTTTGCCTTTACGCTTTTAAGTTTTTTTTCACTTTTTGTAGTTACCAAAATACAATATGCAAGAGAGAGGAAAAAATTTATAGTTAAATTTGGAAATCTAAAATCTGAAAAGGCATCTTTTGCAAAATCTCAAAGTATTAATAAACAAATATTATCCAACACTTCAGGCTTCTAACTTTTGAACGATGTATGGTCGTAAAGTTAAACTAAGATTTTTTTTTATTCTTTCAGCGTTCTTAATTTTAGTGCTTTCAATTGCTCTGATTTTGAAATCATTGGAGGAAAATGTTGTCTATTTTCAATCACCTTCAGAAATAAAAGAGTTTTTAGAGGTTAAGAAAAAAAAGATTAGAGTAGGAGGAATGGTTAAAAATGACTCAATATCAATAAAATCCGAGGAACTTGAATTCATTATTACGGATTTTAAAAGTGAAATAAATGTAGTTTATTCGGGTGCGATCCCAAATCTTTTTGAGGAGGGAAAAGGTGTTGTTGCAGAAGGTTTTTTAAAAGATAAAAATTTTTTTATTGCTACTAAAATTTTAGCGAAACATGATGAAAATTATATGCCCCCTGAGGTAAAAGAAGCACTAAAGGAGAAATAAGTTTTGGCTAGTTTAATTGGATATTATTCTCTTATAATTGGACTTTTTTGTTCATTATTAACTATTTTTTATTCGATAAAAAACTTTAACGATAACAATGTTATCAAAAAAGAAGTTTTATTTTTTACTTTCTTACAATTTTTTTTCGTAATAATTAGTTTTCTTGGATTGATTGTCTCTTTTATAATTTCAGATTTCAGCAATGAGACTGTGTTTAATCATTCACACACAACGAAACCGCTATTTTATAAGATTTCAGGAACTTGGGGAAATCATGAAGGAAGTTTACTGCTTTGGTTGCTTGTATTAACGCTATTTATCTTTTTGTTTTTATTGAAATCTAACAATCAACCAAAAAAATATAGAATTTTAACTTTGGCTTTTCAGCAAATAATTATTACTGGCTTTTTTATCTTTTTAATAAAAACCTCTAGTCCATTTAACTATATTTTTCCAATCCCAAGTGAGGGATTAGGTTTAAATCCAATTTTACAAGATCCAGCTTTAGCTATACATCCACCAATTTTATATTTAGGATATGTCGGTTCATCTATAATTTTTTCTTCAGCACTCGCTGCTACAGCTTCAGGTTATATTTCAAAAGATTGGGCAAAACATATTAAAGGTTGGGTTTTAATTTCTTGGTTTTTTTTAACTTTAGGAATTCTATTAGGTTCTATATGGGCTTATTACGAGCTAGGTTGGGGAGGTTTTTGGTTTTGGGACCCTGTTGAAAATGTTTCACTTATGCCGTGGTTGGCACTTACGACTCTTTTACATTGTATTTTGGCATTAGAAAAAAGATCTATATTGACGTCTTGGGTAATAATATTATCGATTGCAACCTTTACATTAAGTATGTGTGGAACTTTTTTGGTTAGATCAGGAATTTTAAATTCTGTTCATACTTTTGCTAATGATCCTGACCGAGGATTATTCATCCTAATATTTTTATTTTCTTTAATTTTTTTGTCACTTTTTATTTTTTTTTATTTCCACAAGAATGAAAATAAAAACTTCAAATTTTTTTTACTAAGTAAAGAAACATCTATTTTAGTAAATAATTGGTTTATGATGTATTTTCTCTCAGTTATTTTGGTAGGTACAATTTATCCAATTTTTTTAGAGGTTATCTCCTCTGAAAAGATATCAGTTGGCCCACCTTTTTATACCAAATTAATTGTTCCTTTTTTAATTCCATTCTTATTTGCGATGGCAATTGGACCAAAATTAAAATGGATAAAATCAGAAGTTCAAAACAAAATTAACTTAATTATTTTTCTAGTAATTTCATTTTTAATCTCATTTTTAATTTTAAAAAATTTAAATGATAATTTTCTCCTGAATTCAATTTTATTAACCTCAGCCTTTTATTTATTTTTTATTACAACTAAGGATTTTATGATTAAAAAGATTCAAAATTTTTCCCAGAATTTAGCTCATTTCGGCTTTAGCTTATTAATATTGAGCATTCTTCTAAATAATATCTTTTCAACAGAGGTTATTACAAATTTAAAGATAGGAGAAACCTTTAAATCAAAAAATCTCTCAATAAATTTTCAAAGTATCGACCAAAAAGATGAACAAAATTTTAAATCATTAATCGGTAAATTTGAGATAAATAGTTCAAAGGATGAGTCAATAATTTTAAAACCTGAATTAAGGATTTATAATCAACCAAATATTATTACTAGTGAAGCAGATATTAAAATAAGTCTTTTAAAAGACAGATTTATTACCATGAACTCTGTGCAAAACCAAAATTATTTTAATATAAGATATCAAGTTAAACCTCTTATGATTTGGATCTGGATTTCTGTTTTACTTATTAGCTTTGCAGGAATTTCAAGTTTTATTAGAAAAATATATGAAAACTAAAATTTTACCATTTATTTTTATTTCTTTTTTTTCTTTTGTATTTTTAATCTTTTATAAAGGTTTAAAAAACCCAAACATTTATACCCCAAATCTGAATGTAGAAAAAAATATTCCGATATTTAAGGCACAAATTTTTCAAAAAGAAAAATTAATTTCTTCAGAAAAAATTTTTAAACAAGATAAATTTTATCTTTTTAATATTTGGGCTTCATGGTGCATTCCTTGTAGAGAGGAACATATTTTTTTAACTCAGTTAAGTAAACAAGAAAAAATAAATATTGTAGGACTAAATTATAAAGATAAAGATGAAAATGCAAAAAAATTTTTGTCAGAATTAGGTAATCCTTATGATATTATTTTATCTGATAAAAATGGAACTTTGGCAATAGAATGGGGGGCTTATGGTGTTCCTGAGTCTTTTTTAGTGTATGATAATAAAATTGTTAAAAAAATAATTGGACCAATTAACGAAAAATCGTTTTTAGAATTTATTAATTTATTAAAATGAAATTTTTAAAGTATACAATTTTTATAATTTTCTCTTTAAATATTAATCTCTCGTTAGCTCAAAACGATGATATCAAAAGTGAAATTACAAAAAATTTAAGGTGTTTAATTTGTCAAGGTCAATCCGTTCATGACTCAGATTCTGAATTTGCAAATAGTTTAAAATTATTAGTTGATAAAAAACTAACCGAAGGACTTAACGAGAAACAAATTTATAATTATTTAACTGAAAAATATGGTGAATGGATTTTGTATGACCCAGAATTTAATGAAAACACCTATTTTCTTTGGATATTACCTATATTGATGTTTTTGATTGGTGGTGCAATAATATTAAGATTATTGATTATAAAAAAAAGCTAATAATATCTTAACAATGATTAATAAACGATTATTTTTTGCTCTGTTCTTATCTTTACTTTGTTTTCAAAGCGTGGCAGAGGAAACAAGAATTGACGATAACAACACAGAATTGAATTTTTACACAGGAATGTTTGATTTTAGTGATGACAAAAAAAAATCAACATTAATAGGTGTTCAGCATCAAAATGAAAATTTAAATAGAGATATCTTTTTAGGGAACATATCTCCAATTACTGGAGCTATGATTACTTCAGATAACGCTACTTATTTTTATACCGGTGTACAAGCCAACTACAAGATTGGCTCACTAAATTTTACACCAAGTTTTACGCCAGGCTATTACAATTCTGGTAATGGAAAGCATCTTGGTCATGAGCTAGAATTCAAAACTGAAGTTCAATTATCTCTAGAATTGCCAAAAGAAAGTCAATTAGGTTTTTCTTACAATCACTTATCTAACGCAAACTTAGGAGAGAAAAATCCTGGGGCAAATAGTTATATGTTTAATTTGTTGAAAAAGTTTTAAAGATACATAATGAATTTAAGCGATTGTCATAATTTTAGCGATTTTAGAAAATTAGCACAAAAAAAACTACCATCACCTATCTTTCATTACATTGATGGAGCGGCTGATGATGAAATTACTTATGCTAGAAACACAAGTGCATTCGATGATGTAGATTTAGTTCCTAATGTTTTGCGAGGTGTTGAGAATGTTGATTTGTCTACTACGATATTTGGAAAAAAATTAGATTTACCTTTTTACTTGTCACCAACAGCTTTACAAAGACTTTTTCATTACGATGGAGAAAGAGCAGTTGGAAAAGCTGCAAAAAAATTTAATACTATGTTTGGTGTTTCTGCTCTAGCTACAGTCAGTGTTGAGGAAATTTCTTCGATGATTGATACACCTAAAATGTTTCAATTTTATTTTCATAAAGACAGAGGTTTAAACGACTCTTGTTTAGAAAGAGCTAAAGCAGCAAAATTTGATGTGATGGCTTTAACAGTTGATACTATTACAGGAGGAAATAGAGAGAGAGACTTAAGGACAGGATTTACCTCTCCACCAAAGTTAACTTTAGCAAGTTTATATAGCTTTGCTACTAAACCGATGTGGGGAATTAATTATCTAACAAAAGGTAAGTTTGAATTACCTCATTTACAAGATTTTGTAAAAGAGGGTACCGACGTTAATTCATCAATTGGAAATTATTTTTCAACTATGTTGGATCAATCTATGAATTGGAAAGACGCTGAAAATCTTTGTTCTAAATGGGGAGGTCATTTCGCTCTCAAAGGAGTTATGAGCGTAGAAGATGCAAAAAGAGCAGTAGACATTGGATGCACAGGTATAATGGTATCAAATCATGGTGGAAGACAGTTAGATGGATCTAGAGCGCCTTTTGATCAACTTGCAGAAATTGTTGATGCAGTTGGTGATAAATTAGATGTTATTTGTGAAGGTGGAATTCATAGGGGCACGCATATGTTAAAAGCTTTATCATTAGGCGCAAAAGCTTGTTCAGGGGGAAGATTGTATCTTTATGCTTTAGCAGCTGGAGGTCAAGCAGGTGTCGAAAGAGCTTTAGAAAAATATAAATCTGAACTAATACGTGATATGAAACTTATGGGATGTACTAAAATTAGTGATTTAAACAGAAGCAATTTAAGATTTAGAAAATAGTGGACTTTAAAGAGTTGAATAACTTAAAATTACTTTATACAAATTAATTAATATATAAATATTATGAAACTAGCAAAAAGTTTAGAAAGATTGGGTACCGAGTCAGCATTTACTGTCCTTGCGGAGGCAAAAAAACTGGAGGCACAAGGCAAGCCTATGATCCATTTGGGATTAGGTCAACCTGATTTTAAAACTCCAAAACATGTTGTTGAAGCGGCCAAGAAAGCACTTGATGATGGTCATCATGGATATGTAATGTCGAATGGTATCCCTGAATGTCGTCAAGCTGTGACTAGATGGATAAAAAAACGTTATAGTGTTGATATTGATTTTGAGAGAATTTTAATTATGCCAGGTGGGAAACCTACAATGAGTTATGCTATTCAATGTTTTGGAGAACCGGGTGCAGAAATTATACATCCAACACCTGCATTTCCAATTTATGAGTCGATGATAAATTATACTGGTTCAAAATCTGTCCCTTATGATTTGACAGAAGACAAAGACTTAAAATTTAATCCAGATAAGATATTATCTTTAATTACTGACAAAACTAGATTGTTAATCTTAATTAATCCAAACAATCCAACAGGAAGTTTTGTTGAGAAAAGGGATATTGATTTTTTAGCTGATGGTCTAAAAAAATACCCACATGTAACTATATTAAGTGATGAAATTTATAGTAGACAAATTTTTGATAATAAAGAAATGCCATCATTTTTTCATTATCCAGAATTAAGAGAGAGATTGATAGTTTTAGAGGGATGGAGCAAAGCATATTCAATGACAGGTTGGAGACTTGGATGGAGTTTTTGGCCACAACACCTAGTTGAGCATGTAAATAAATTATTAATTAATAGTGTTTCATGTGTTAATGCTGCAGCTCAGTTTGCTGGCATTGCCGCCTTAGATGGACCAGATGACTCAATAGATGAAATGATGGAAAAATTTACCCAAAGAAGAGATATAATTTATAAAGGTTTAAACGATTTACCCGGTGTCGAATGTAGTTTACCTGGAGGAGCATTTTATGCATTTCCAAAAGTTATTGGTACTGGAATGAATGGTGCTGAATTTGCACGGAAAGCTATGCATGAAGCAGGAGTTGCAATAGTTCCTGGATCAGCTTTTGGTGAAACTTGCCAAAATTATGTTAGATTTAGTTTTGCTGCATCAAGGGATAACATTTCACAAGCGTTAGAAAATATAAAGAAAATGCTTTCTAAATAAGGTATATTTTTTAGTATTTTTAATTAATATCATTTCTTATGAATGATCAAGTACAAGCTGAACTCAAGAAAATTTTTAATGGAAGATTTTCAACCTCCATATCTACAAGAACAAATTATGCAAGAGGAGAAGACACTTATGATCCCATTTTATCAAAAGCTGTAGTATTCCCAGAGACTAATGAAGAGGTTTCTAAAATACTAACACTTTGTAATAAACATAAAATTCCAGTTGTTCCATTCGGCACGGGAACATCTTTAGAAGGTAATGTTGTAGGAAATGAAAAAGGAATAACTATTTCTCTTGAAAAAATGAATAAAATTTTGACTGTTAATGCAGAAGACTTTGATTGTAGAGTACAAGCCTGTGTAACAAAGGAGCAACTAAACGATTATCTAAGAGAAGATGGTGTTTTTTTTCCAATTGATCCAGGCGCCAATGCTGCAATCGGAGGTATGGCCTCTACTTCAGCTTCGGGAACGATGGCAGTTAGATATGGTACTATGAAAACTGTCATTACAGGTCTCACAGTTGTTTTGCCTAATGGAGAAATAATTAATACAGGAGGTAGAACTAAAAAGACCTCGGCAGGTTATAATTTAACAAATCTATTTATCGGTTCTGAGGGGACTTTAGGAGTAATAACAGAAGTTCAATTACGACTTTCTCCAATACCAGAAAGTATTATGTCAGCTGTTTGTCATTTCTCAACTTTGGAGAATGCCGTAAAGACTGCCCAACAAGTGATTCAATACGGTGTGCCTATTGCAAGAATAGAAATGCTTAATAAAGATCAAATGAGTATTAGCATTAATTACTCAAAATTAAGTGGAATTGAGGAAACACCGACTTTATTTTTTGAATTTCATGGATCAGAGTCGTCTAACAAAGAGAATATAAAAATTGTTGAAGAAATATCAAAAGACAACAATGGTAGTTCATTTAAATGGGCAAAAGATCTTGAAGAAAGAAATAAACTTTGGAAAGCTAGATGGGATGTTTATTATTCTGTAAAAGCTTTGATAAATAATGGAAGAGTTTATTCCACAGATGTATGTTTACCGATCTCAAATATTGTAGAATGTGTTAACTACGCAGAGACAGAAGCTAAAAAATTTGGTCTCAGAGCTCCAATGGTAGGTCATTTAGGAGATGGAAATTTTCATGTATTATTGCCTTTTGATCCTGCTAACAAAGAAATGTATAAAAAGATAAGAGAATTTAATGATTTGTTGATTAAAAAAGCTTTAGAGCTTAATGGAACTATAACAGGGGAACATGGTGTAGGACTTCATAAAAAAGAATATTTATTAAAGGAACATGGAGAGAGTATTCCTATTATGAAATTAATAAAAAGAAGTATAGACCAAAATAATATAATGAATCCTGGTAAAATATTCGACCTTAATTAATGAAAAAAATATTAATTACAAGAAAACTAATTAAAGATAGTGAAGATAAAGCTTCAAAAACATTCAATCCAATATTTAATACTAATGATGAATTATATTCTCAATCAAAAGTAATTGAGATGAGTAAAGGTTGTGATGGGATTTTATCATCTCTCACGGATAAAATGGACAAAGATACTATCAATAAGCTACCAGATACAATAAAGATTATCTCAAACTTTGCAGTTGGCTTTGGAAACATTGATTTAGATGCGGCCAAAAAAAGAGGTATTGTAGTTACTAATACACCTGAAGTGTTATCAGATGCAACAGCTGAAATTGGTGTTTTATTAATTTTAGGGGCATGCAGGAGAGCAGCAGAGGGAATTGAGTCTGCTAGAGAGGGTGGCTGGAAGTGGTCCGCAGATTACTTAATAGGTAAACAATTGACTGGTACTAGGCTAGGTATTTTGGGAATGGGAAGGATTGGTCAAAAAATTGCAAAGATTGCAAAATCTTTAGGAATGATTATTCATTATCATAACAGGTCAAAACTTAATTCGGAAAAAGAGCAAGGAGCAACTTATCACGATAATATTAAAAGCCTTTTTTCTGTGTCAGATGTTCTATCTATTTGTTGTCCTGCAACAAAAGAAACTGAAAATTTGATTAACAAAGAGACTGTTGAATATTTTCCAAAGGGCGCTGTTATAACTAATGTTGCAAGAGGTGATATAGTCGATGATGAAGCATTAATTGATGCTTTAAATAGAAGAAAAATTTATGCTGTAGGCCTAGATGTTTATAAAAATGAGCCCAATTTAAATCCTGGATATTTAAAAATAAAATCGGCTTTTATTTTGCCTCACCTAGGAAGTGCAACAAAGGATACAAGAATTGCAATGGCAAACTTAGCAATAGATAATATAGAAGAATTTTTCAAAACTGGAAATTGCAAAAACAAAGTAAATTAATTCTACTCTAGATTGAATCTTATTCAACTTATGCGACATCTACGCCTTTTTTTAGAAAGACTCTAATCAGATTCTATGTTTTAATTAATTAAGTTAATTAACTTTAATAGGAGTAATAATGACTAAAGAAAATAAATCATTGAAGGTGAAGACATCTTCAAGACGTAAGTTCTTTAAAACTGCTGCTAAGACTGGTGCTATAGCTGCAGCCGCTGTTGCGATGCCATATGTTAAGGCAAACGCAGCAACAACTTTAAAGATGCAAGCTGCATGGCCAAGTGGAGCAAACATCTTTTTTGAAATGGCTGGAGACTATTGCAATATGGTTAAAGAAATGTCTGGAGGTTCACTTCAGATTGATCTTCAACCGGTTGGAGCAGTTGTAAAGACTTCAGAAATCGGACAAGCGGTTAGTTCCGGTGTTGTTGATATGGGTCACTGGGTGACTGCATATTGGTATGGTAAAAACCCTGCTGCATCATTATTTGGAACTGGTCCTTCATACGGTATGTCATCTCAAGAAGTTATGGGATGGATGGAGTATGGTGGAGGAAGAAAACTGTATGATGAAACTCTTGCAAAAGTAGGTTTCGATTACATTGGTTTTTTCCACATGCCTATGCCAGCACAGCCTTTTGGTTGGTTCAAAAAAAACGTAACAAAGGTATCTGATGTTAAAGGTATGAAGTACAGAACAGTTGGTTTAGCGACTAACGTTTTGACTGCAATGGGTATGGTAGTTAGACAATTACCAGGTGGTGAAATTCAGCCAGCTATGAAAACTGGTTTGATTGAAGCTGCTGAGTTTAACAACCCAACATCAGACTCTCAGTTTGGTATGCAAGACGTTTCTAAGCACTATCACTTAGGAAGCTTCCACCAATCTCAAGAGATGTTTGAGATTCCAGTTAATAAAAAAACATATAATAGTTTATCACCTGCGCACCAAGCGATATTGAAAAATGCTGCTTATGCTGCAAACAGTGATAACTACTTTAAAGCTTTAGTAAGATACTCAGCTGACTTAGCTAAGTTGATGAATGAGCATAAAGTAAATGTTTACCAAACTTCAGATGAGATTTTGGCTCAACAATTAAAAGGTTGGGACAAAGTAATTGGTGACTTTAATAAGAAAGATCCTTTCTTTAAAAAAGTTGTTGATTCTCAAAAATCTTATGCGAAGAGAGTAATGAAGTACTTGCTGATGAATCAGCCTAATTACAAACTTGCATACGAAAATGAGTTTGGTCCAATAGGAAAAGTTAAACTGTAATAAACTTTAAATAAAATTTAAAAGGGGGCTTAGGCCCCCTTTTTTATTTGATTAATTTAGAACAATTCAATAAGAGTCTATATCTATGATGAGATCTTATATAAAATTTGCTGATAGATTAAGCGTCTCAATGGGTAAAGCTTTCTCGTGGTGCATCGTAATTTTAATGGGAGGAACTTGCTATGAAGTTTTTATGGCATACGCTTTAAATGCACCAACTTTATGGAATTTTGATTTTAGCCTTCAAATGTATGGTGCAATTTTTATGATGGCAGGTGCATACACTTTATGTACTGAAGCGCATGTTAGAGGAGACGTTATTTACAGATTATTTCCTCAAAGAACACAAGCTTGGATAGATGTAGTTTTATATTTTATTTTCTTTTTCCCTGGTGTTATTGCATTAGCTTTTTATGGTTACGAATATGCAGCGCTTGCATGGAAAATTAAAGAAACAAGTTGGAATAGTCCTGCGCAAATTCAAATTTACATGGCGAAATCTTTGATACCATTATCTGGAACACTTTTAACACTCCAAGGAATTGGTGAGGTATTTAGATGTATCATCTGTATTCAAACAGGTAGTTGGCCTGAAAGAGGAACAGAGCGTGATGCTGAGGAAACTGAAAAAGTATTAATGAGAACTTCACAACAAGGAAACAAAGAAGATGTTATTTAGTTTAACAAATCCAGAAGTAGCAATTATGATGATGGGAATATTTCTATTTGCTGTCTTATTAGGTTTTCCTATTGCGTTCACTTTAATGGCAATGGGTTTAGGTTTTGGATACTATGCTTATTTTGATCCAACCAAGATGGAACATCTATTTGATAACAGGATATTTCAACTCTTTGTTCAAAATACTTATACTGTGATGGATAACAATGTGTTGACCGCAGTCCCCCTCTTTTTATTTATGGGATATTTAGTTGAAAGAGCTGGAATTGTTGCAAAATTATTTTTTGCAATAAGATTAGCATCTCACAAACTTCCAGCTTCAATGGCAGTTGCTGCATTAATTACTTGTGCACTATTTTCAACCGCAACAGGTATCATAGGAGCAGTAGTAACGTTAATGGGTCTTCTTGCTTGGCCAGCGATGATTAAAGCTGGTTATGATAAAAAATTTGCATCCGGAATTATTTGTTCAGGTGGTTGCTTAGGAATTTTAATTCCACCTAGCATTATGTTGATTGTCTATTCTGTTATTGCTCAATTGTCGCCTTTACGATTATTTGCAGCTGCAATTTTCCCAGGATTAATGTTAGCAGGACTTTATATTGGTTATGCAATATTTAGGGCTTGGATGAATCCTTCGATAGCTCCAAAACCTGCAGCTGAAGAGATACCTCCTACTGCGGTAATTATGAAAGAGGTTTTGGTTTCTTTCTTACCATTATTTTCTTTGATAATCCTAGTTTTAGGAACAATACTTGCAGGTATAGCAACTCCGGCAGAGGCAGCCGCTGTTGGTGCATTTGGTTCATTAGTGCTTTCATATTTTTATAAAACACTTAAATGGAAAAATTTTAAAGAGTCAGTTTTTCTTACTGCAAAAACAACAGCAATGATTATGTGGTTATTTATTGGATCTTGGACTTTTGCCTCAGTATTTTCATATTTAGGTGGCCATGAAGTTTTTGAGCATTTTTTTAAATCTTTAAATTTACAACCCTGGCAGTTTTTAGTTATTACCCAATTAATTATATTTTTATTAGGCTGGCCTTTAGAATGGACAGAGATATTAATTATATTTGTGCCGATATTTTTACCATTGGTTGAATTTTTTGGTGTTAACCCATATTTTTTTGCAATGCTAATCGCTTTAAACTTACAAACCTCATTTTTGACACCCCCCATGGCAATGTCAGCATATTATTTGAAAGGAGTTCAATCAAAGAATGTTGAACTTATGCAAATTTTTGGGGGAATAATGCCTTTCTTAGGAATTGTAATTTTAGCGATGGTTCTAATGTATTTATTCCCAGGAATAGCACTTTGGTTACCAGAGACATTATTTGCAAATTAATTTTAAATGACGGATATATTTTCTTTAAGTCTAGAGGAACTAGCAAAAAAAATAAAAGATGCCCAACTTACATCAGTCGAAATTTGTGAAAAATATATTGAACGAATAGATAAGTTTGAAAAAGATGTAAAAGCCTGGGCACATTTTGATAAAAAAGTTTTATTAGAAAAAGCAACTGAGGCTGATGATCATAGAAGATCAGGAAAACCAGTAGGACCACTGCATGGTGTGCCGATAGCAGTTAAAGATATTATTGGAACTGTTGATATGCCCACTGAGTGTGGAACTATAATCAGGAAAGGAAAATCATATTCTCAAAATGCTGAAATAATTGATTTGCTTCATGCATCAGGAGCCATTGTTATGGGCAAAACAGCAACCTCAGAACTTGCCTACTTAGGACCTCCAGCAACAACCAATCCTCACGATAAAGATAGAACACCGGGGGGTTCTTCTAGTGGATCAGCAGCTACGGTTGCTTCCTTTATGGCGCCAGCATCTATCGGCTCTCAAACAGGAGGATCTGTAATAAGACCAGCATCTTATTGTGGTGTAGTTGGTTATAAACCAAGCTATGGACTTATATCAAGAAACGGAGTTCTAAGAACCTCATACAGCTTAGATCAAATTGGAATGTTTGGTCGTAAAGTTGAAGATGTAGCTATGTTAGCAAAGGTATTGATAAAGAAAGATAAATATGATCCAGCTACGATTCATTACTCTACAGAAAATATTTTAACTGAAACTAAGAAAGGCCCAATTTTTGAGCCTAAGTTTATTTTTTATAAAACTGATCATTGGAAAATAATTGATAAAAAATCACGAGAGTGTTTTGAATATTTTATTAAATCTTTTAAAAAAAATATTGAGATATTTGATACTCCCTCATATTTTAAGGATATACACAAATATCACCAAATTATTCATGAAACAGACTTAGCAAATAATTTTTCTGTTTATTTTCAAAAATTTAAAAAGAAACTTTCAAAGTATATGCAGGATGCCATTTCAAATGGAAATAAATACACCGCAAAAGAATACGCCGAGGCAATTGATTTTATGAAAAGAAGTTATGAGTCTTATGAAGAAGTATTTGAGGACTATCATGGTGTATTATCGCCATCTAGTCCAGGTGTTGCACCTAAAGGCTTAAAGAGTACTGGGACAGCTGAATTTAACAAAGTCTGGTCTTATCTAGGCACCCCTTGCATATCACTGCCTTTACTTGAGGGTGAAAATAATCTACCATTAGGAGTTCAATTAATTGGCAACAAATATGATGATCATAGATTTTTAGGTGTTGCCAATTGGCTTGAAAAAAAGTGTCAGGATTAATTGTATGAATAAAATAACAACAATAATAGGTTTGTCATTTGCTGTTTTCTTTTTAATTGGTTTAGCGACCACTCTTACTAGATCAATGATGATTGGTTTTTTAGATGTAATACCGGTCTATTTTTTAATGGGTGCCGCCATCATAATGATGATTTACGAAGCCTTTTTTGATAAAAGTTAATCTATCGTAAATTGAATAATTCGAAAAAAAATTTTTTTTCATTTTCCTTATTATTTATTCAGCCAATTTTTATGGCTAGCAATCTTGTTGTAGCTAGAGGTGGTGTCGAGTTTGTACCTCCAATATCATTAGCTTTTTGGAGATGGACACTAGTTTTCTTGATATTATTACCTTTCACATACATAACATTAAAAAAAAATTTTAAGATTATTAAAAAAGAATATAAAAAATTATTTTTTTTAGGCTCAATGGGATGTGGAGTATGTGGAGCCTTTCCGTTTTTAGCAGGTGAGACTACAACTGTGACCAATATGGGAATTATTTACACATCTTCGCCCGTGTTCATAATTTTGATTTCATACTTTTTCTTTCATGAAAAAATAAATTTTACAAAAATAATTGGATTAATCGCATGTTTAATAGGTGTCTTTACAATCATTATAAAAGGAGATTTAAATTTATTAATAAATTTACAATTCACAATTGGTGATTTATGGATGTTAGCTGCTGCTATTGGATGGGCATTATATTCAATTTATTTGTTTTACTGGAATTCAGAACTAAAAATTTTCGAAAGATTTACCTTAATATCATTTTTTGGAGCTTTGAGTTTATTACCATTCTATATAGGTGAGGAAATATTTTATAAACAGACAGTTTTTATGCCTGAATTTTATTTTTGGGTTATCTTTGCTGCTATTTCGCCAGGAATAATTGCTTTTACACTTTACACTATTGCCCAAAAAAAATTAGGTGCGTCTTTAACAGGTTTCACTCTTTACGTTTTTACAGTCTATGGAGCAATTTATGGTTATTTTTTATTTGATGAAAAATTTGAAAATTATCATTTCATCGGAACAATCCTGGTGTTTTTTGGCATATACTTAGCAAAGAAAAAAAATGTTAAAAAAGTTTAGGAATATTTTGTTGTCACTTCTTCAAATAATTATTTTTGTATATCTTATAATTTTAGTTTTTTTATACTTTTATCAGAGAAATTTACTATATCACCCAAATGAAAATAATTATTCTGGCGATCAAATATCGGTACCCATTGAAAAAGTAAAAATTGATACAGAAGATGATGTTGAACTATTGGGCTGGTTTCATAAAAAAGACTTAAAAAAATATAAAACCGTTTTATATTTTCATGGAAACGCTGGTTCTCTTGAGAATAGGATTCATAAATTAAATCATTTCCATAAAATGGATGTTAACTTTTTAATAATTGCCTGGAGAGGGTTTAGTGGTAATAAAGGAAAACCATCCGAAAAAGGCCTTTATAAAGATGGAAGAGGTGGAATAAATTGGCTAATTAAAAAAGGTGTTAAGGAGGAAAACATTGTTATTTATGGTGAGTCGCTAGGAACTGGAGTTGCAACTCATTTGTCACAAAATAAAAATTTTGCCGGTGTTGTATTGGAAACTCCTTTTACTTCTATGATAGATGCAGCTAAAACATTTTATCCATACATACCTGTTAGTTTATTATTGAAAGATAAATTTGATAATAAAAACAAAATTGCCAACATAAAAGCTCCAATTTTAATAATGCATGGTGAGGCTGATCAAATAGTTCCATTTTATATGGGAAAAAAAATGTACGAAAAAGCAAATGAACCAAAATATTCTTACTTTACAAAACATGACAATCATATGATGGAGTATGATGAAAACCTCGTTAAAGCACTTAACAATTTCTTAAAAAGTTTAAATTAAGCCACAATCTCAACAAATATATTTCAGAATTAAAATTTATATAAAGATAATGAAAAAATTATCTCTTTTATTAACTCTAATTTTTATATTTATTACTAAAGTTTATTCTCAAGATAAATTTTTCCAGCCAAAAGATTTATTTCATATTGACCATATGGACTCTCATAATAAAGAATTTAGTTTATATTTCAAAGGCAGAGAAAAATCTATTTTAGCTCGAGGTGAAATTGATAATTATATAAATGATTATCCAAAAGATCTTTATATATATAATCATTCAACCAAATCTTCTTCACCTCTTATTTCTTATGACTGGTTTCCTTTACAAGCTAAATATTTTTTACAAGAATACGATTTTCCAGTTTTTCCAGATGATTTTGCTTATTATTTGTTAAAGGATGATAAAACATTAGTAATGATTAGTGCTGTAAAAAGTTTAAATGCTAATTTCCAATATGATATCACTAATAAAAAACTAGAACTTTACCCTACTACTGGAAAATTCGATTTTATAATCTCGTCATTTTCTAAAGATTGTGGACATTATAAATTTGATGATAATTACAAATGTAATATTTATAAACCATTGATTTCTAGCAATTTAATTAATTAATTTGAGTAAAAGCCTCAGCAAATTTTTCTGCTTCAAATAACTGTAAGTCGTCTTCTTTTTCACCTAAGCCTAGTGCAATAATTGGAATTTTATATTTTTTTGCTAAAGCTAACAAGATACCTCCTTTAGCTGTACCATCTAATTTTGTCATAATAATTCCAGTAATCGGAATAATTTTATTAAATTCTTCGACTTGATTTAATACATTTTGTCCTGAAGTTGCATCTAAAACTAGAATAACATTATGAGGTGCGTTTGGATCAATTTTTTTTGTGACATTAGCTATTTTTTTATATTCTTCCATTAAATTTTTTTTATTTTGAAGCCTTCCGGCTGTATCAATTAAAACTTGATTAAAATTATTCTTTATAGCTTCATCTATAGCTTTAAAAGCAACTGAAGCTGGATCAGTGCCTTGGGATGATTTTATTATTTGAACATCTATTTTATTTGCCCAATTTTCTAATTGCTCAATTGCAGCGGCTCGAAAAGTATCTGAAGCTGCAAATAGGACTTTATTATTATTTGTCTTCAATATTTTTCCAATTTTACCAATGGTCGTTGTTTTACCAACACCGTTGACTCCAGATATCAAAGTTGCATTAAGTTTTTCTTTCTTTTCAAAAAAAGAGTTATTTTCTAAAGGCTTCATCAAAGAAATTATGTATTCTTTTAAAATAAAGTTTATCTCTTTAGTTAGATCTTTATTTGGATCAATTTTTTTTCTAGAAATTATTTCCTTTATTTCAGAAGCAGCCTCAACTCCCACATCTGATCGAATTAAAAATTCCTCAATTTTATTTAAATTTTCGTCATTAATTTCTCTTTTGACTATTATTTCTTTAAGTCCAGATGTAAACGCTGATGCACTTTTCTTAAATCCAATTTTAAATTTATCAAAGATTCCCATTACAGTTTTATATTTATTTCTTTAATATTTGAAACAGGTCCTTTCATGTGAATAGAATTTTTTTCATCTATAAAAATTGATAATTTTCCAGTTGCAAACTCTATATCAGTTTTATTTTCTGTAAGATTATTTAATTTACCTGCATATGCTGTAGCACATGCTGCAGTTCCGCAAGCCTTAGTAAGACCAGCTCCTCTCTCCCAAACTTTTACTTTGATCAAATTTTTATTAAAAATTTGCGCAATTGTTACGTTACATTTTTCTGGGAAAATTTCGTGATTTTCTATCTCAGGGCCAATTTTCTCTATATTGAAATCCTCAATCTTTTTAACAAAAAAAACAATATGTGGGTTACCCACATTAATTGCAGTGCCACCTAAGTGCTCATTATTATTTGTATCAATAATTTTGATATTTAAGTTTTTTGTATCCATTTCTTTTGATAAAGGTATTTCATCCCATTTTAACTTTGCTTTACCAATTTCTGTTGTAACAATTTTTTTCTCTAAAATTTCAGATTTTAATTTTCCAGATAGCGTATTTAAAATTATTGACTTGTTATTTTTTTCATTTGAGATCAAATTTGCAACACATCTAGTTCCATTTCCACATGCTCCAGACTCTCCTCCATCTGAATTAAAAAATCTTAAATTTGCATCTGCAAAACTATCTGGCTCAATAAATATTAGTTGATCACAGCCAATAAAATTTCTGTCACAAATTTTAATTATCTGATCTTTTGTCAAATTGATAATTTTTTTTCTATTATCGATTATCACAAAATCATTACCCAATCCGTCCATTTTAAAAGCTTTGATGTCCATATATAGTTATTTAACTTATTTATTGACTTTTTGAACCTCTATTATAGTTTGTGGCAGTTTCCGCAAAAACATTAAATTTGCGGTGTCTTTGGAAACAAAGAGATCGACACTAGTCAGCGAGGGTTCGCCCACTAGTGCGATTACTGCTGTGTATAATAAATATGTTTGAAAATTTAACAAATAAATTTGAGGAAGTTTTTTCCTCTCTAAAAAAAAACCCATCCCTTGATGAAAATCAGGTTGATGAGGGATTGAGAGGAATAAGACAAGCTTTATTAGAAGCTGATGTATCTCTTGAGGTTGCTAAAGATTTTATTGAAAAGGTTAAACCAAAAGCATTAGGTCAAGAAATTATTAGATCAACATCACCTGGTGATATGGTGGTAAAAATTGTTCATGATGAATTAGTTAATCTTTTAGGTGAAAAAGATAATGATATAAATTTAAATGCAGTTCCACCAGTGCCAATGATGCTGGTCGGGCTACAAGGTTCTGGTAAAACAACAACAACTGCTAAACTTGCGAGATATTTAGAGAATACAAAAAAAAAGAAAGTAATGATGGTCAGTTTAGATATTTACAGACCAGCCGCTCAAGAGCAATTAAAATCTTTAGGTGAACAAAATAATATATTAACTCTTCCAATAATTGAAGGTCAACAACCCAGTGATATTTGTCAAAGAGCAATTAGTGCAGCAAACTTGAATGGCGCAGATATTATCTTATTCGATACTGCTGGTAGAACACAAATAGATTTGCAGATGATGAGTGAAATTAAGCAAATTGAAAATGCTATTAAACCTGCAGAGACGTTTTTAGTTGCTGACTCTCTTACTGGACAAGTAGCTGCATCAGTAGCAAAAGAGTTTAATAATACAGTAAATTTATCTGGAATTATTTTAACGAGAGCAGATGGTGATGCGAGGGGCGGGGCTGCTGTAAGTATGAAATTTGTTTCACGGGTCCCAATTAAATTTTTAGGTATTGGTGAAAAGATCGAAAATCTTGAAGTTTTTCACCCAGATAGAATTGCAAATAGAATTCTTGGCATGGGAGATATTGTTTCTCTTGTTGAAAAAGCTGCCCAAGATCTTGGGGAAGAAAATATAAAAAAAACAGAGGAAAATTTAAAAAAAGGACAATTCTCAATGCAAGATTATTTAACTCAACTGAGACAAATGAAAAAAATGGGGGGGATCGAAGGCATCATGTCTTTCATGCCAGGAGTTTCAAAGGTCAAATCTCAAATGGATGCTGCGGGTATTGATGAGAGTGTTATTACAAAAAATGAGGCTATAATTTTATCAATGACTAAAAAAGAAAGAGAGAACCCAAAAATAATTGATGGTTCTAGAAAAAAAAGAATTGCTAATGGTTCAGGAACTGATCCAGCCACTATCAATAAATTGTTAAAACAATTTAAAATGATGTCTGAAATGATGAAGAAGATGTCAAAAGGAAATCTGAAAGGTATGTCTGATAAAGGAATACCTCCAGAATTATTTAATCAATTAAAATAAAAAGGAGAATAAATGTTAAAATTAAGATTATCTAGAGGTGGCACAAAAAAGAGACCTGTTTATAAGGTTGTTGTAGCCGACAGTCGATTTGCTAGAGATGGTAGATTTATAGAAAAAGTAGGTTTTTTTAATCCGTTGTTACCAAAAGAAAAAAAGGAAAGAATTGGATTAGAGGCTGAGAGAATAAAATATTGGTTGGGTCAAGGTGCACAACCTACAACAAGAGTAGCTAGAATTTTAGGTGAGAATGAATTGATGCCTATGCCCGCTAATGGAAATAACCCACAAAAAGCAATTCCAAAAAAAGATAGAAAAAAAGAAGGTTCGGAAGAGACCAAAAAAGAAGAGTCTCCAAAGACAGATGCTGCTCCAGCTGGAGAAGCTAAAAAAGAAGAAGCGCCAAAAGCTGAAGCTAAAAAAGAAGAAGCGCCAAAAGCTGAAGCTAAAAAAGAAGAAGCGCCAAAAGCTGAAGCTAAAAAAGAAGAGAAGAAATAAAGTAAAGGATATTAATGTTGCAAGCTCAAGTATTTACACTTTATCCAGATATTTTTCCTGGGCCTTTAGGAAAAGGTCTTTACGGAAAAGCAATGTCAAAAAAATTGTGGAGTTTGAATGTGATAAACATTAGAGATGCAGCTACAGACAAACATAAAACAGTTGATGATACTCCTTACGGTGGTGGAACAGGTATGTTATTAAAACCTGATGTTTTAGCAAATTCTATCGATAAAAACATAAATAAAGGGGATAGGATTTTGTATCTTTCACCGAAGGGTAAAGTATTTAATCAAAAACTTGCCCAAGATCTATCATTAGAAAAATCTTTTTCTTTAATTTGCGGTCATTTCGAAGGTGTTGATGAGAGAGTATTATCTACAAGAAATATTGAAGAGATTAGTGTAGGAGACTATGTATTGTCAGGCGGAGAAACTGCTGCGTTAGTAGTGCTTGATAGTGTATTGAGACTTTTACCTGGAGTCTTAGGGAATGATAAATCAGCTTCAGAAGAAACTTTTGAAAATGGTCTTTTGGAGTATCCACAATATACTAAACCACAGATTTGGGAGGAAAAATCAGTTCCAGATGTGTTATTATCTGGTGATCACGCTAAAATTAAAGACTGGCGTTTATCTCAATCTGAGGCTATAACACGCGACCGAAGACCAGATTTGTGGCATAAATATAAGAAAAATTAATTAGTTAAATATTAAAATGAAAACAATAGAAGAAATAAACCAAAATAACGTCAAAAAAATTCTTTCAGAAAAAAAGATCCCTGATTTCTTTCCTGGTGATGTTGTTAAAGTTGGTGTCAGAATTACAGAGGGAAAAAAAGAGAGAATTCAATATTTCGAAGGTGTTTGTATAGCGAAAAAAAATAGAAATTTAAACTCTTCATTTACAGTTAGAAAAATTTCTTTTGGAGAAGGAGTTGAAAGAACTTTCCCATTATATGGAACTGTAATAGATACTATCAAGGTGATTAGATCAGGAAAAGTGAGAAGAGCGAAACTTTACTACCTAAGAGATAGAACTGGTAAATCTGCTAGAATTGCGGAAAAAATAAGAAAAAAAATTGGTATAGATATTGATGTTAAACCAGAGACAGTAACTGAAGAAAATGTAGCCCCAGCTGTAAAAGAATCAATTTCAGATGAAAAGGATGAGGCTCCACTATCAGATAAGATTAAAAAAGAGGAAATTTTAAAATCAGATGATAAGATGGATATATCTACAGTTGAAAATAAGACCGAAAAAAAACTTGAAAAGTTAAAAGAAAAAAAATAATTTTTTTTTTAATGCCTAACACACTTTATGATAAAATATGGAATGACCATTTAGTTCATCAGCAAGATGACGGAACAGCACTATTATTTGTTGATAGGCATTTAGTACATGAAGTCACAAGTCCTCAAGCTTTTGAAGGGTTGAGAAACTCTAAACGTAAAGTAAGACATCCAAAATTAACACTTGCTGTTGCAGATCATAATGTTCCGACTACGGATAGATCAAAAGGTATTTCTGACAAAGAGTCAAAAATACAAGTAGAAACTCTAGAGGCAAACTGTAAAGAGTTTGGCATAAAATTATTTGGTATGAATGATAAAAGACAAGGTATCGTTCATGTAACTGGTCCTGAACAAGGTTTTACTCAACCTGGTACAGTAATAGTTTGTGGAGATAGTCACACGGCAACCCATGGAGCTTTTGGTGCATTAGCGTTCGGAATAGGAACATCAGAAGTAGAACATGTTTTAGCGACTCAAACATTAGTCCAAAAAAAAGCAAAAAATTTTAGAATAAATGTAGAGGGTAAACTCCCATTAGGTGTTACCTCCAAAGATGTAATTCTTCAGATAATTGGAAAAATCGGAACAGCAGGGGGCACTGGTTGTGTTATTGAGTATGCTGGAAATTTAGTTACATCTTTAAGCGTGGAACAAAGAATGACGATTTGCAATATGACAATTGAAGGAGGTGCTAGAGCTGGATTAATAGCACCTGATGAAAAAATATTTAAGTATCTTGAAGGAAGACCTATGTCACCTAAAGGTATTAACTGGGACAAAGCTAAAGAAAATTGGTTATCCTTAAAGACTGATGATGGAGCAAAATTTGACAAAGAGGTAAATCTAAAAGCTGAAGAAATTTTACCAATGGTAACATGGGGGACTTCTCCACAAGATGTAATTACTATTGATGAAAAAGTTCCAAATCCTCAAGACGAGATAGATGAAGATAAAAAAAATTCTTTAGAAAGAGCTTTAAATTATATGGGTTTAAAACCTAACATGGCAGCAAAAGATATAAAAATAGATAAGGTTTTTATTGGAAGTTGTACGAATGGAAGAATTGAAGATTTAAGAGAAGCTGCAAAAATACTTAAAGATAAAAAAATTGCTTCTCATGTCCATGGCATGGTTGTTCCTGGATCTGGGTTGGTAAAAGAACAGGCTGAGCAAGAGGGGTTAGACAAAATATTTGTAAACTCTGGTTTTGAATGGAGAGAACCAGGTTGTTCAATGTGTCTTGCTATGAATGCAGACAAGCTAAAACCAGAGGAAAGGTGCGCATCAACCTCAAATAGGAATTTTGAAGGAAGACAAGGAAGAGGTGGAAGAACTCATTTAGTCAGTCCTGGAATGGCAGCTGCAGCAGCAATATCTGGCAGTCTTGATGACGTCAGAAAGTATCAAAATTAAATGCAAAAATTTAATACACTAAAAAGTATTCCGGCGTATTTGCCAATAGTCAACATTGATACTGATATGATTATTCCTAAACAGTTTTTGAAGACAATAAAAAGAACCGGATTAGGTAAAAATTTATTTTTTGAGATGAGATATGATGACAATGGTAAAGAAATTAATGATTTCATTTTAAACAAAAGTCCATTCAATAATTCAAAGATTTTAATAGCAGGAAAAAATTTTGGATGCGGATCTTCAAGAGAACATGCCCCGTGGGCATTACTAGATTTTGGTATTACGTGTGTGATAAGTTCAAGTTTTGCAGATATTTTTTTTAACAATTGTTTTAAAAATGGGATTTTACCGATTATCCTTGATGATGAAAAAATAAAAGAATTATCAGAGTATGCAAATAGAAAAGAAGAAATTTCAATAGACCTCAATGAAGAAAAAATATTTTATGGAAATAATGAACTAAAATTTAATGTAGACGCTTTTAAAAAAAAATGCCTTTTAGAAGGATTAGACGACATCGCTTTATCGCTTAATAAATCTGATAAAATTGAGAATTTTGAAAAGAATCTGAAAAATAAAAAACCATGGATCTTCAATGATTAAAGTAAAAAAAAGAAAAATATTGTTACTACCTGGTGATGGAATTGGCCCAGAGGTAATCAGTGAGGTCAAAAAGATAATAAATTGGTTTAATGATAAAAGATCATTAGATTTTGAAATCGATGAGGATTTGGCCGGTGGATGTTCTTATGATAAACATGGCACACCAATTACAGATGAAGTTTTCTATAAGGCTCTTGAAAGTGCAGTAATTATGCTTGGTGCTGTTGGTGGTCCTAAGTGGGATGGTGTAGAATTTTCGAAGAAACCTGAGAGAGCACTTTTAAAATTAAGAAAAGAGCTAAAACTTTTTGCAAACTTAAGACCAGCAATTTGTTTTAAGCAATTGGTCGATGCTTCAACTTTAAAACCTGAAATTGTCTCAGGTTTAGATATAATGATAGTTAGAGAGTTGACAGGAGGGATATATTTTGGTGAACCTAGAGGAATAAAACCAATTGAAAATGGTGAAAGAAAAGGAATAAATACTCATACATATACAAGCAGTGAAATTATAAGAGTTGCTAGAATTGCTTTTGATCTAGCAAAGAAAAGATCTAACAAAGTTACATCTTGTGAAAAATCAAATGTAATGGAAGCAGGTCAACTTTGGAAAGAGGAAGTACAGTCACTACATGATAAAGAATATAAAGATGTTGAATTGAAACATATGCTTGCAGATAATTGTTCAATGCAATTACTGAGAAATCCGAAACAATTTGATGTAATTGTGACAGATAATCTTTTTGGGGATATGTTATCTGATCAAGCGTCGATGTTAACAGGTTCATTAGGGCTTTTACCTTCCGCTTCACTAGGAGCTAAAAATAAAGATGGAGAAATGAGAGCTATGTACGAGCCAATACATGGATCTGCTCCTGATATTGCTGGTAAAGGAATCGCAAACCCTATAGCTTCAATATTAAGTTTTGCTATGGCGCTGAGGTATTCTCTAGAACTAGACAAAGAGGCAGATACATTAGAAAAAGCGGTCCAAATAGTGCTAAACGAGGGTTTAAGGACAAAAGATATTTTATCAAAAGGAGCAAAAGAAGTATCAACATCCGAAATGGGTGATGCGATCATTTCAAAATTGCAATAATTAATTAATTATCTTAAACTTACTTTATGCCAAGCTATACTGCACCTGTAGAAGATATGATGTTTCTTTTTGAAAAATTAAGAAACAACGAAAAATATAACGAGTTAGAAAAATATAAAGAGGTTACTTCTGATTTAGTTAAAGATATTTTACAAGAAGCAGCAAAAATCAATCAAAATCTAATTTTACCATTAGCAAAAGTCGGAGATGAAAATCCTGCTGTCTTAGAAAATGGCGTAGTCAGAACACCGCCAGGTTATAAAGAAGCATATAAAAAATATATAGAGGATGGATGGACATCTTTATCTTGTGATCCAAAATATGGAGGACAGGGTATGCCAAAAACAGTGAGTGCATTTTTTGATGAAATGCTATCTTCTGCCAGCTTGTCTTTTAAACTTTATAGTGAACTTAGTATTGGTGCCTATAATTGCATCAATCATCATGCAAATGATGATATTAAAAATAAATATTTACCAAAAATAGTTGAAGGTAAATGGAGTGGCACAATGTGTTTAACCGAACCGGTTTGTGGTACTGATTTAGGTTTACTTAAAACAAAAGCAAAAAAACAATCTGATGGAACTTATAAATTAACTGGACAAAAAATTTTTATTACCTCCGGCGATCATGATCTGACTGAAAATATTATTCATTTAGTTTTAGCTAGAGCTAATGATTCTCCAGATGGCACCAAAGGAATAAGTTTGTTCTTAGTTCCAAAATTTATTGTTAAAGATGATGGGACTATTGGGCCAAGAAATGGAGTGTCCACAGGGTCAATTGAAACTAAAATGGGGATAAAAGGATCAGCTACTTGTGTTTTAAATTTTGATGATGCAATTGGATATATGATTGGTGCTAAAGAAAAAGGTCTAAGCGCTATGTTTACAATGATGAATCTCGAGAGAATAGTTGTTGGTATTCAAGGTTTAGGCATTTCAGAAATTGCTTATCAAAATTCTTTGTCCTATGCAAAAGAGAGAAAACAAGGAAAAACAAACAATTCAAAATCAAAAAATGGAGCTGATTTTATTATTGAGCATGCTGATATTAGAAGAACATTGTTAAACATGAAATCAATTATCGAAGGTGAAAGAGCTTTATGTTTTTGGTTATCCCAACAAACAGAGGTGAGCCTGTATCATCCAGAAGAAAAAATTCGTCAAGAAGCATCTGACTATGTATCTTTAATGACACCTGTGGTTAAATCACTATTCACAGATCTAGCAATGGAAATTACAAGCGATGCAATGCAAATTTATGGAGGCTATGGTTACACCAAAGATCAAGGAATTGAACAATTATATAGAGATAACAGAATTACACCCATCTACGAAGGCACTAATTCAGTTCAAGCTGCTGACTTAGTTTTTAGAAAATTATCAAACAAAAATGGGAATATAATTGACAAATTTTTAGAACAGGTAAAATCTGAATGTAATTCAAACAATGAAAAAATTGAACCCTTTATATCAGAATTCAATAATTATCTTAGTACATTAAAAAAATTTAGTAACTGGATGATTGATAAAGAAAAAACACAAAAAGATGATGTAAGTGCAGCCGCAAATGATTATTTGAAAACTTTAGGTTATGTCTCTATTGCATATGCTTGGATTAAGGTTCTTGAAGTAAGTTTTAAAGACTACAACGAAAATAAAAATTTCTACAATGAAAAAATAGAGACTGCTAGATTTTACTTTGATAAAGTATTGCCAAGAGTTGAACAACATTACAAGTCAGCTATTTCTGGTAGCTCAAATTTAATGAATTTCAAATTTAATTAAAATGAGCCATTACGATACTAACTTGGACAAAAATAATGCCAATTATGTACCACTAACGCCATTGACTTTTTTAAAAAGAGCTAAAGAAATTTACCCAAACTATGAAGCAGTTATTTATGAGGATAGAAAATATAACTGGGATCAGGTTTATAAGCGAACTGTAAAATTTGCAAGTGCACTTAATAAAATTGGAGTTAGAAAAGGTGACACAGTTTCATTTTTAGCTTTTAACACTCCTGAAATATTTGAAGGGCATTATTCTGTGCCAATGACTGGAGCAGTATTAAACACAATAAATATTAGATTAGATGCAAAAACTATTGCGTATATTTTAGATCATAGTGAAGCAAAAGTATTAGTTGTAGATAGACAACTTCATTTGGAGGTAAAAAAAGCATTAAACACTTTAAAAAAAAAAATTATAATAATTGATATAGATGATAAATTTGCAGATCAATCAAAGTGTGAAAAAATAGGTGATCTAGAGTACGAAAGTTTTTTGAACACCGGTGATGAAAATTACGATTGGAAAATGCCAGAAGACGAATGGCAAGCAATATCACTAAGTTATACGTCTGGAACTACAGGAAACCCGAAAGGTGTAGTGTATCATCACAGAGGATCATATTTAATGTCCACTGGAAGTGCAGTAGCCTGGAATATGCCTAATAGATTAAATTTTTTAACTATAGTGCCAATGTTTCATTGTAACGGATGGGGTTATCCATGGACTGTACCTATGTTAAATGGAAGGACTATTTGTTTAAGGAATATAGATGTTAAAAAAATATTTGAACTAATAAATGAGTATAATGTAACTCATTTCGGTGGAGCACCTATTGTATTGAATATGATCACTGGCGCCCCTGAGACCGATAAAAAAAAATTAAAACAAAAAGTGCACGTTCTCACAGCTGGAGCTCCACCTCCAAGTATAATTTTTAAAAAAATGAATGAACTTGGATTTGAAGTAATGCATGTTTATGGACTAACAGAGACTTATGGACACGTCACACAGTGTGCTTGGAATGATGCTTGGAGTGACTACGACGAGGAAAAACAAAATGAAATTAAAGCTAGGCAAGGAGTGAGGTACCCAAATACCGAAGGAATTGCGGTCATGGATCCAGAGACAATGAAAGAAGTACCTAAAGATGGAAAAACTATTGGTGAAATCATGATTAAAGGAAATATTGTAATGAAAGGATATTTTAAAGATAAAGATGCAACGTTAAAAGCTATGAATGGAGGATGGTTTCATTCTGGAGACTTAGCTGTAATGCATCCTGATGGATATGTTAAAATTCAAGACAGATCAAAAGATATAATAATCTCAGGTGGTGAAAATATATCTTCTATTGAAATAGAGAATACTTTAGCTAAACATCCATCAGTATCAATTGCTGCGGTAGTAGCTAAACCGGATGAAAAATGGGGCGAAGTACCTTGTGCTTTTATTGAAATGATCAAGGATAAACCGGTGACAGAAAAAGAGCTAATAAGTTTTTGTAAAGAAACGCTCGCAGGATTTAAGGTACCTAAACAAGTTATTTTTTGCGATTTACCCAAAACATCTACTGGTAAAATTCAAAAATTTGAGTTAAGGAAAAATTTTAGGTAAGTAATTGATATTCCAAATAGAAAACCAAAATATATATGCATCTGATGCAGGACAAGGAATAGATGTAAAAAAAAAAACTATGGTATTCCTTCATGGGAGTGGCCTTTCGCACATCGTTTGGTCTTTAACTGAGCAATTTTTTTTCAATAAAAATTTTAATGTACTATCGCTTGATTTACCTGGTCACGGAAATTCAGATGGACCTTGTTTAGATAGTATAGAAAAAATTGCTGACTGGTTAGAGGAGGTATTTAAAAAATTGAATTTGAATGATTTAATTTTGGTTGGTCATTCTCAAGGATGCTTAGAAATACTTGAGTATGCTCATAAATACAAGAGTAGATTAAAAAAGCTGATTTTTGTGGGAGGCTCAAATAAAATGCCAGTTCATCCTGATCTAATTGAGCTAGCAAAAAATGGTGACTCTGATGCAATTAAACTAATGATGAAATGGGGTTATGAAGGTTCAAAAAAATTTATAGGTGGTAATCCGGTAGAAAAAATAATTCAATCACCAAGAGATATAAGTGAAATTTTAGCCGTAGATCTTATTGCATGCAATAATTATTTAAATGGTTTTGAGGCTGCTAAAAAGATAAATTTACCATCATTAGTGATTTTAGGAGAATTAGACAAAATGGTTAATTTAGAATCAGGAAAAAAATTTTCAAATTTGCTTGAAAATTCGACAACCCATATAATTAATGAGTGTGGGCATATGATTATGATTGAAAAAGCTTTTGAAATGCGAGAAAAGATTTTAAAATTTTTAGAGTCATGAAAAGTTATTCAATAGCAAAATCAAGAAGAGTAAGAAGCTCGCCGTATACTTCAAGAATAGAAAAACAGGGTGTTACAGCTTATACTGTTTATAATCACATGTTATTACCTGCAGCATTTGGATCTATTGAAGATTCGTGCACTCATCTAAAAAAAGATGTTCAAGTCTGGGACGTTGCTGCTGAAAGACAAGTTGAAATAAAAGGAAAAGATGCAGCTAAACTTGTGCAATTAATGACTTGTAGAGATTTATCAAAATCAAAAATACGCAGATGCTATTATTGTCCAATAATTGACGATCAAGGTAATTTAGTAAATGATCCTGTAATTCTTAAATTAGCAGAGGATAGATGGTGGATTTCAATTGCTGACTCCGATGTCATATTTTTTGCAAAAGGTCTTGCCTCTGGGAATGATTTTGATGTTCAAATTTTCGAACCAAATGTAGATATTATGGCGGTTCAAGGACCAAAATCATTCGACTTAATGGAAAAAGTTTTTGGTAAAAAAATTAAGGAATTAAAATTTTTTGGTTTTGATCTTTATGAATTTAAAGGTGTTAAACATTTAATTGCTAGATCTGGATGGTCTAAACAAGGAGGATTTGAGATATATGTGGAAAATACTCAGTCAGGCTTAGATCTATATGATTATTTTTTTGAAATTGGACAAGAATTTAATTTAAAGGCTGGTTGTCCAAATCTTATTGAAAGAATTGAGAGTGGTCTTTTATCTTATGGAAACGATTTTGATAATAATGATAACCCTTTTGAATGTGGTTTTGAAAAATATGTAAACTTAGACTCAGATGTATCTTTCTTAGGGAAGGAAAAATTAAAAGAAATTAAAAAGAGTGGAGTAAAAAGAAAACTAATGGGAGTTTTTATTGATATTGATAAAATTAACTTAACCAGGTCTATAGATATAAAAGATGACAAAGGTAATTTTATTGGAGAACTAAGATCAGCTTGCTATTCACCTCATTTCAAAAAAGCTATTGGTATAGCAATGATAAATGAGCCTTATTGCAAAGCAGCAATGACTGGAATGATGGAAATTGAAGGTAAATCTTTAGTTGTAAAAGTTTGCGATTTGCCTTTCATCTAGTATAAAACTTAAATCATGAATATTGCAATAGTAGGAGCAACCGGAAATGTTGGAAGAAAAACTTTGGAAGTTCTGGAAAAAAAAGAATTTTCTATTAATAATATTTATTTAATTGCCTCGTCAAAAAGCGCAGGTAAGAAAATAAGATTTAAAGGTAAAGATCATGAAGTTTTTGATCTAGAAAGTTTTGATTTTTCTAAAGTGAAAATTACTTTTTTTGCAGCTGGGGGAAAAATTTCAGAAAAATTTGCAGAAAAAGCTGCTAAGCACTGTTTGGTGATAGATAACTCAAGTTTTTATAGGATGGACCCAAGCGTACCATTAATCGTTCCCCAGGTTAATTCAAATCATTTAAAAAATATAAAAAAAAATATTATTGCGAATCCAAATTGTTCAACAGCTCAATTAGTTATTGCACTGAAACCTCTACATGATGAATTTGTAATAAAAAGAATAGTTGTTTCGACATATCAATCTGTTTCAGGTGGTGGTAAAGCACCAATGGATGAACTGATTGATCAGACTAAATCAGTCTTAGATGGCAAAAAAGTAAAGTCTAAAAATTTTACAAAACAAATTGCCTTCAATGCAATTCCTCATATTGATGTATTTTCGGATGATGGTTATACAAAAGAAGAACTGAAAATGAGCAATGAAACAAAAAAAATTCTTGACGAAAAAATTGATTTAACAGCAACATGTGTGAGACTGCCTATATCTATTTCACACTCGGAATCGGTAAATATACAATTTGAAAAATCCTTTACTCTTGAAAAGGTTAGAGATCTATTAAATAGTTTTGATGGCTGTAAGGTAATTGACGAAAGAACTGATGGCGGATACACAACTCCTTTAGAGGCTGAAGGCAAAAATGAGACATTTATATCAAGGATCAGAGAAGATAAAACAATCAATAATGGATTAAACTTATGGATCGTTTCTGATAATCTTTTAAGAGGAGCAGCTTTAAATGCTGTAGAGATTGCAGAAACATTAATTAAAAATAATTTTTATGGAAAATAAATCCCCGTTATCTCCACATATTCAAATTTACAAATGGCATATATCATCATTAGTTTCCATTTCACACAGAATAACAGGAATAATTAATATCATAGGCGTTACTTTTATTTGTGTGTTGGCCTCACTGTTATCCTTAGGTGAAAGTAATTATGAAATGACTTATTTATTTTTAAGCTCTCAAATCGGTAAGTTTTTAATTTTAGGACTCACCTGGTCTTTTTCTTTTCAAATTTTAAGTGAAATAAGACATTTAATTATGGATTTAGGCTATGGATTTGAACTTAAAACATCAAAAATAACTGGTTTAATAGTAATATGTGGATCAATTGTTTTAACAGTAACATTTTATTTAATTGGAAAAAATTTTCTTTAAATGATTAATGCAACTAAAAAATGGATTTTTTTAAAAATCAGTGGTGCTTTATTGGTGCCGTTGATGATATGGTTTATCATAAATTTCATTGCAATATACGATCAAGATTTTAATGCAGTTAAAATTTTTTTCACAAGTTCTGTGTCAAAATTTTTATTTAGTATTTTTATAATAAATGCATATTTTTTCTCTGCATTGAGTATAAGTGAGGTTTTTGAGGATTATATTAAAAATGATAAAATCAAAAATGTCGCAAATAAGCTTTTATTTGCATCAGGTGTGGTAATTCCATCAATTACAATTATATTAATATCTACAATATGAGTTCATATAAAATAATAAATCATGAATATGATGTCGTAGTTCTGGGTGCAGGTGGATCAGGATTAAGGGCTGCAGTGGGACTTAGTGAGGCAGGTTTGAAGACTGCTTGTATCTCAAAAGTTTTTCCAACAAGAAGTCATACATCCGCTGCTCAAGGTGGAATTTCTGCCGCTTTAGGAAATATGGGTGAGGACGATTGGCGTTGGCATATGTATGACACCGTTAAAGGTGCTGATTGGTTAGGAGACCAAGACAGTATTGAATACCTGTGCAAAGAAGCGCCTAAAGCTGTTATTGAATTAGAAAAATATGGTGTTCCTTTTAGCAGAACAGATGATGGAAAAATTTATCAAAGACCTTTTGGCGGAATGACAAAAAATTATGGAAATGGAATAGTTCAAAGAACATGTGCAGCTGCTGATAGGACAGGACATGCAATTTTACACACCTTGTATGGTCAAGCTTTAAAACATAAAACTGAATTTTTTATTGAATATTTTGCTCTAGACTTGTTAATGAAAGATGGTGAGTGCAAAGGTTTAATTGCTTGGAACCTTAATGATGGAACTATACATAGATTTAGAGCACATTCTGTAATCATAGCCACTGGTGGTTATGGTAAAGTTTACTACTCAGCAACATCAGCACATACTTGCACAGGAGATGGTAATGCTATGGTTTTAAGAGCAGGTTTGCCATTACAAGATATGGAATTTGTGCAGTTTCATCCTACAGGAATATATGGACATGGAACACTAATTACTGAGGGTGCGCGAGGCGAAGGTGGATATTTAACTAACTCCAAAGGTGAGAGATTCATGGAAAGATATGCGCCAAAAGCAAAAGATTTAGCTTCAAGAGATGTAGTAAGTAGATCTATGTCAATCGAAATTAATGAAGGAAGAGGTGTAGGAAAGGATCAGGACCATGTTCATTTAAATCTAAGTCACTTAGACAAAGAAATAATAGAAAGTAGACTTCCAGGAATAACTGATGCAGCAAGACTTTTTGCAAATGTTGATGTTACAAAAGAACCAATACCAGTAGTGCCTACTGTACATTACAATATGGGTGGTATTCCGACAAACTATAAAGGTGAAGTTCTAACAGTTAACGGATCAGAAAAAACTGTGCCAGGCTTAATGGCTATTGGTGAAGCCGCATGTGTTTCAGTTCATGGTGCTAATAGACTGGGATCTAACTCATTAATAGATTTGGTAGTTTTCGGAAGAGCTGCTGCAAAGAGAGCTTCAGAACTTATCAAACCAGGAACCCCTCATGATGAAATTAGTGAACAAGAAACAGAAAAATGTCTTGATAGATTTGATAAAATCAGAAATGCAAATGGTGATGTAGGTACAGCAGAATTGAGATTATCAATGCAAAAAACGATGCAATCAAAATGTGCAGTTTTTAGAACTGAAAAAACATTAAAAGAGGGAGTTAATGAAATCAGAAAAACTTATGATGGTTTAAACTCTTTATCGGTGAAAGACAAATCTTTGATATTTAATACTGATCTAGTAGAAACTTTAGAATTTGATAACTTAATTAGACAAGCTGTAGTGACAGTTGACTCTGCATATCATAGAAAAGAGAGTAGAGGAGCTCATGCAAGAGAAGATTTTCCTAAAAGAGATGATGAAAAGTTTATGCAACATACTCTTGCTTGGTACGATGGTAAAAAAACAAAAATAAGCTATAGAGAAGTTCATAAATCTACATTAACTAATGAAGTTCAGTATTTCCCTCCTCAAGAGAGAGTTTATTAATGGTACAAATAAGTTTACCTGAAAACTCAAAAGTTAATAAAGGTAAATACTATAAAGATAAAACTGGATCAAAAAATTTAAGAAAAGTAAATGTATATAGATGGGATCCATCTTCAGGTGAAAATCCAAGAGTTGACACATATGAAGTTGATATGGATAACTGTCCGTCTAAAGTTTTAGATATTTTAAATAAAATTAAAAATGAAATAGACCCTACTCTTGCCTACAGACGATCATGTGCACATGGTGTATGTGGATCTTGCGCCATGAATATGGATGGTAAAAATGGTCTGGCTTGCACCACGCCTCATAAAAATATTGAAGGAGATATTAATATTTATCCATTACCACATTTAAAAGTAAAAAAGGACTTAATTGGTGATTTGGATGGATTATATAGACAATATAAATCTATTGAACCTTGGTTAAAATCAAGTTCAAAATCTGAGGAGGCTGAAATAATTCAATCAAAAGAAGAAAGAGCTAAACTTGATGGAGCTTATGAATGTATAATGTGTGCTTGTTGCTCCACCTCTTGCCCAAGCTATTGGTGGAATGGAGATAAGTATTTGGGTCCAGCAGTTTTACTTCAAGCTTATAGATGGATCATAGACAGCAGAGATGAGGAAAGACAAGCTAGACTAAAGAAAGTAGCCGATGAACTAAAATTATATCGTTGCCACACAATTCTGAACTGTACAAATGCATGCCCTAAAGGTTTGAACCCCGCAAAGGCTATTGCTGAAATAAAAAAAATGTTAGCAACAGCTAATATTTAAACAATAGACTATTAAGAATTTTTACTCTAAAAGATCCTATTCATGAAATTAATTGAACATTTTGTAGGTGGAAAAATAATTTCCGGAACTTCAGAAAAAAAAGGAAAAGTTTTTAATCCTGCTACTGGCGAACAAGAGAAGGAGGTAAGACTTGCCTCCTCTGTTGACTTAGACCAAGCAGTAGAAACTGCAAAAAAAGCTTTTGAAACATGGTCATTAAAACCCTCACTTCAAAGAGCAAGGATAATGTTTAAATTTAAAGAGTTAATTGAAAAAAATTCTGACGAACTTACACAGTTAATTGTTTCTGAACATGGAAAAGTTTATGAGGATGCAAAAGGTTCGTTAACTCGAGGATTAGAAGTTGTGGAATTTGCCTGTGGAATTCCACATTTACTAAAAGGAGAATTTTCAGAAAATGTAGGCACAGATGTCGATAGTTGGTCAATACGTCAGCCTCTAGGTGTTGTTGCTGGAATAACACCATTTAACTTTCCAGCTATGGTTCCGATGTGGATGTTCCCAATTGCTATCGCATGTGGAAATACATTTATATTAAAGCCATCAGAAAAAGATCCTTCTTGTGCAATAAGATTAGCAGAATTATTAAAAGAAGCCGGTCTTCCAGATGGTGTATTTAATGTGATAAATGGAGGCAAAGAAGCAGTAGACGCAATTTTAACTAACAGAGATATAAAAGCAGTAAGTTTTGTAGGCTCAACTCCAATAGCTAAATATATTTACGAAAATTCAGCAAAAAATGAAAAAAGAGTTCAGGCATTAGGTGGTGCTAAAAATCACTTAGTAGTAATGCCAGATTGTGATTTAGATGGTGCTGTTAATGGTTTAATGGGAGCTGCTTATGGCTCTGCTGGAGAGAGATGTATGGCACAGTCAGTTGCTGTGGCAGTTGGTGATATTGGAGATGAACTAGTTTCTAGATTATCAAAAAAAGTAGATTCTTTAAAAGTGGGACCAGGAATGGACAAAAATTCTGAAATGGGTCCTTTAGTTACTAAAGAACATTTAGAAAAAGTGAAAAGTTATGTTGATTTGGGTGTAAAGGAAGGTGCGAAATTAGTTGTCGATGGAAGAAATTTAAAATTACAAGGATACGAAAATGGCTTTTACATTGGCGGTTGTTTATTTGATAATGTGTTAAAAGATATGAGGATTTATAAAGAGGAAATATTTGGCCCTGTTCTATCAGTCGTTAGAGTTAAAACTTTTGAGGAAGCTTCAACATATAATCTTTTAACT